>NZ_JBVJIA010000013.1:0-215954 GCF_055586505.1 Streptosporangium sp. NPDC050148
GGCTACGAGATCCGCACCGCCGCGGTCCTGCGCGCGATTCCCTGCATCACCACCGTCCAGGGCCTGGCCGCAGCCGTCCAAGGCATCCAGGCGATGGCATGGAGTGACCACGATGTGAGGTCGCTCCAGGAACACGCGCGGAGGCAGAGGGCCGATCTCCGCCCCCGGGCGATCCAGGGGGAACCGGCACGGGCGGGCGTCCGTCCAGCAGATGAAACGGCGGTTCCGTGATTCTCGGGGCTTGATACGTTGTTGCTTCTGCCCAGTGTTCGTTTCTCGTGAATCGCCGGCCGATGGGAGCATTTGATGACCGGAACCGTGGTTGTGACCGGTGCGAGCAGTGGAATCGGCGCGGCGACGGCCAGACGGCTTGCGAAGGACGGATACGACGTGGTGCTGGCGGCTCGCCGCCTGGACCGGCTGCGGGAGCTCGCCGACGAGATCGGCGGGCGCGCGCTTCACCTCGACGTCACCGACCCCGAGTCCGTCGCCGCTCTCGCCGCGGCGCTGGACAGGTGTGACGTGCTGGTCAACAACGCCGGTGGGGCGATCGGCTCGGAGTCCGTCGGCACGGGCGACCCCGCCGACTGGGCCCGTAGTTTCGAGATCAACGTGCTCGGCACGCTCCACGTCACCCAGGCGCTGCTGCCCCTGCTGCGTGCCGCGGGCACCGCCACGATCGTCACCCTGACCTCGACCGCGGCCTACGTGAACTACGAGGGCGGCGGCGCCTACAGCGCGGCCAAGCACGCCGAGCACGCGCTGGTGCAGACGCTGCGGCTGGAGCTGGCGGGTGAGCCGATCCGGGTGGTGGAGGTCGCGCCGGGCATGGTGCACACCGAGGAGTTCGCCCTCAACCGCTTCCGTGGCGACGCCGGCAAGGCCGCTGCGATCTACTCCGGCGTGGACCGGCCGCTCGTCGCCGAGGACGTCGCCGAGTGCATCGCGTGGACGATCGGCCTGCCGCCCCACGTCAACATCGACCAGCTGGTCGTGCGGCCGCTCGCGCAGGCGGCCCAGCACAAGGTGCACCGCGGCCCGCTCTTCCCCTCCTCCGAGAACGATTCCTGAGCCCTCCTCATGAAGGAGGACACGGCGGATGAATCGGCAGAACAAAATGGTGTGACCGCCCGGAAGCTCTTCGTGAGAATTCCACGTCGACTCGTATTCTTTTCCGTCGGGTGACGGATCGGCACACGCCGCCGCCGGTTCGACGCCCTCCGCACGGTGTCATTTCACTGTTTACGGCCCGCCATCACCGGCGGGCCGTTTTTCATGGGTCCCGTAAGCCGTGGGATGCGGACGAAAAAGAAGGGGGCGATGGTGCGCGCGCCCATTCGTGTCCGATTCAACGTACCTTTTCATTGATATCGGTCTTTTATTGTGTTTTTGGCGGTCTTGATTGTTCACCGACCGCGAGCGCCCGGCTCCAGCGCCGGTCACGACATCCGAACACCGCTCTGTCCTGGTGCGATGACCACACCACGGCGGCACCCTCTCCCTATGGTGATCACACCGGAGCCAGGGCCGTGGCCAGGCCGGACGCACCGGAGAATCGGTCAGCGGATCACGCGGCCGGCCCGGACACGCCTCCCCGTCGGCATGGAAAACGACCTCGAATACACGGGGTCACCCATCGTGATATTCGAGTACATCCTCCGTTAACAAATGCGGACCGCTAAAACGGATAACCGCTGTTATCACATGGATATATGTCAATCAAGAGCTTGATAGCGCACGGGCGCCTTGCTACCTTTGTCGTGGTTGAGCCAATTCCCCCTGCCCTTGCGCAGGACACGGGAAAAATCGGGGTGACAGGTCGGCTGCGACGAGGACGCCGCTCAAGACAAACCTCCCTCAGTGGATATCAGCGTTCGATGACGCACCAGCTTTGACTTTTGCCATGCCCGAATACGCCAGGGCACCGGCACGAAGACCTTTTCGTCATCGCGGCCTCGGGCCGCCCGCCATCGGCGCGGGCGGCCGACGGCCACGACCAAGGAGGAATCACCTGTGAAGTCGCAGCGCGCTGCCCTCACGCCTCAAATGCTGCGGTACGACGACTTCGACCACCGCTCGGAGACCCGGTGGCTTCCCTACCTGATGTACTTCCACCGGGTCGGCTACCGCTCCGAGGTGATCAACACCGACGCGCTCGGCTTCCGGATCTCCCACGGCGCCGGTGCCCGCGCCTCCGCCGGCGGTGACCTGCCGCGCGGCCCGGTGCGGTTGTTCGCAGGCAGTTCCACCGCGTTCGGCATCGGTTCCACGACCGACGCCGCCACGATCCCGTCCCGGCTGTGGACCGAGTACGCGCCGTCGGTGCCCTGGCTGAACTTCGCCGGACGGAGCTACAACTCGACGCAGGAGCTGTCGCTCTTCCTGCTCTACCGTCACCTGCTCCCGGAGATCGAGGAGATCGTCGTCTTCTCCGGGCTCAACAACCTGGCGCTCGCCCGGCTGCCCGAGTGGCAGCGGGGGGACCACGGCGGCTTCTTCAGCTGCGGCGAGTACTTCGAGCAGATGGAGGAGCTGCGCGCCCGGCATCGCAAGGCGCCCGTGGTCTTCGGCCGGCGTGCCGAGCGCAGGGCCGCCCCGCCCGAGGAGGCGCCGGTGCCGCCGCTGGCGGACCGCATCTCCTACGCGGCGGACCTCACCGTCCGCCACCTCGAAGGCTGGCGCCTGCTGGCCGGGCAGACCGGGGCGCGGCTCTCCTTCGTGATGCAGCCGCTCGCCACCTGGGTCAGGGAGGAGCACGCCCCGCAGGAGAGGCTGCTGTTCGGCGAGCTGGACGAGAAGTCCAACTTCTGGTCGCTCTACGGCGACATCGCCACCAAGGAGGCCGGCCGCGCCTACGCCGAGGCGCTCCGCGACGCCTGCGAGAAGAAGAAGATCGACTTCTTCGACATCAACCCGGTGCTCTCCGAGGCCGTGCGGGAGCAGGACTGGCTCTTCGTGGACCGGGCCCACTTCACCGACGAGGGGCACGACATCGTCTCCCGGATCCTGGCCGACTCCCTCGGCCTGACCTGACCCGACCCGACCAGGCCTGGCTCGACCGGGCCCGACCTGACCCGGCCTCCCCCCCGCGGCCCGAGGGCTCGCAGGTCCCGAAGGCCCGTCCCGAACCGAACCGAACCCCCGAAAGGAACGTGTGCCGTCATGTCGTTCGTGCGAAGGGTGCTGTCCAGGCTTTTCGGCCGCAGGCCCAAGAAAAAGAAGAAGGACGACGCGTCCATCTACCCCATGTTCTGACGAGCCCGTGCGATCCCCCGGCTCGCCGGGGACGGGTCCCTGAGACACGAAGGAAGGGCAGGAAGGTGCGACGTCGTACGTCACACACATCTCCCCCGGAGGCGCAACCCCGGGGCGGGACGGAATCCACCTCCAGGACGCTGTACGCGAAGGCCGGCGATCCGGAGGGCTCGTTCCCGGCGGGCGGGTTCGTCCAGGAGATCCGCGCCGAACTGCGGCGGCTCGCCGGCCCGCACGACGGCACGCCACGGCTGGACGATCTCGTGGAGCAGGCCGCGACCTGGGCCGGGCAGGACAGGGAGCGCTACCGGTCCCTGATGGAGCGCGCCTCCTCCGGCCCGCCCGGCGCCGGCGACGTCCTGGTCCGCCGGGCGGCGCTCGGCTGCGCCCCGCTCGGCCTGGCGTCCGGGGCGTGGCTGCAGTGGCTGAGCTCCCCGGGGAACGCCGACGACGCCGTGGTGCTCGACATCCTCACCCTGTACGCCTCCGACGTGGGCGTCGGTCATCCCCGCGCCTCCCGGGGCAGCGCCTATCTCGTCCTGCTGCGTCACCTGCTGCTGTCGGAGAACGCCGTCCCGCGGACCCGGCTCGCGCTGGAGCGGCGGATCGCCGACGGGGCCTTCTACCTGCCGGCCCTGCTGCTCGGCATGAGCCGCCGCCCGGACGACTTCCGGCCGGAGATCCTCGGCGCCGACCTGTGCCTGCGCTCCGCCGGGCTGCCGCCCGCGCTCACCCTGGTCAGGCAGGCGCATCCGGCGGCCACGGACTGGACCGCGATCGATCCGGGCACCGTCCGGCAGGCCGGATGGCGCTCCGGGGCCGAGCAGAGCCGCGTCGCGGTGGAGGCGCTTCTCGACGCGGCGCCCGGCGGAAGGGGGGACGTGTCCCGCCCCGCCGGGGGTGACGCGGAGCGGGTGGCGCTGGGTTTCGGCTGGGCCCTGGCCGCGCTGCGACGCTGGAGCGACGACCTGCACGCCGAGCTCGACGCCTCCCTCGACCCCGCGTACGAGATGGCCGAGCTGCTGAGGATCAGGTCCCGCGAGGGCTCGGTCTACCACCACGACTTCACGCTGCAGGGCCGGTCGCTGTCGGAGTGGCTGAAGCAGAGCCGGACCGACCCCGGGCCGCTGCTGGAGGCGCTGGCCGGGAGCCGCCTGGTGAAACCCGGGCGCTCGTCGGCCAGCTCGCTGGTCAACGGCCTGGTCGGTGAGCGCGGGCCGATGTTCCGGGTCTTCGGCCCCGAGGACCTGTCGGTGATCCGCCGCTGGATCGACGCGCTCCCCGCCGGTGGGGACGGGCCGGCGGCCGTGCCGCCCCCGGCCGTTCCCGGCCCGGACCCGCTGGTGCTGCCGTCGCTGCAGGCCGCCCCGCCGGAGCAGGGACGTACCCCGTCGGGACTGCGGGAGGCCTACCACCTGCTGCAGCGCAGGACCGACACCCCGGCCCTGCGCCGCTTCGCGCTGACGTACGTGCACCGCTGGCTCGCCCGGTCCCGGCACGGGATCGACAACGGCGAGCTGCAGCTCCCGGAGCGGTGGAGCCCGGAGGGGCTGCGGCCCTGGCTGGCCGAGCAGCACGACCGGCACGGGCGCGAGTTCGAGGAGAACGCCGACGTACCGGTGCCGTCGCGCGAGGAGCTGATCGACTCCACCCTCCAGCTGGCGCCGCTGACCCTGATCGACGGGAGCTGGCTGCAGGGGTTCACCGACTACGAGCACGCCTCCTCCGAGATCGGCCACTCCCTCTTCGAGACCTACTGGGACGAGCTGGGGAACGGCGAGGTGAAACTGAACCATCCGCTGATCTACCGCCAGGTCCTCGCGGAGATGGGCATCGAGCTGCCGCCCACCGGGACGCCCGAGTTCGCGCGCTGGCCGGGCCTGCGGGAGAGCTCGTTCGAGCTGCCGGTGTACTGGCTCAGCATCGGCCGGTTCCCGCAGACGTTCATGCCCGAGGTGCTGGGGCTGAACCTGGCCATGGAGCTGTCCGGGGTCGGCGGCACCTACCGGCGCGCCCGCATCGCCCTCAGGAAGCACGGGTTCAGCACCCGGTTCGTCGACATCCACAACACCATCGACAACGTCGCCAGCGGTCACTCCGCGTGGGCCGCGGACGCGGTCGACACCTACATGGCGGCGCTGCCCTCCTCCCGGGGAACCGGCGCCCAGGCGCGGGCCTGGGGACGGGTCCGGGCCGGCTACCGGTCACTCAACCCGCCGAGGGGGTTCTGGGCCCGCCAGGCCGCACGCCGGGCACGAGCGCCCCGCGACTCCCGTTGAGCCCCCCTCCGCAGCACCCCTCCGCAGCCCCCTGAAGGAGCACGCCCGTGTCAGACCTGGTCCTGGGCATCTCGGCCTACTATCACGACAGCGCGGCCGCGCTGGTCGCCGACGGGGTCCCCGTCGCGGCGGCGCAGGAGGAACGCTTCACCCGCCGCCGCCACGACTCCGCCTTCCCGTCCCGGGCGGTGGAGTACTGCCTGCGCGAGGCGGGGGCGGACCTGGGCGACGTGTCCGCGGTCGCCTACTACGAAGACCCGAAGTTGAAGTTCCGGCGGGTGGTGTCGACCTTCCTGGGGGCGGCTCCGCGGGGCTTCGCCTCGTTCAGCGCCACCCTTCCCGAGTGGCTCTCCTGGAAGCTGGACGTCGCCACGACCCTGCGGCGCAGGCTCGCCGAGCTGGACGCCGGAAGGGTGCCGCGGATCGTGATCCGCCGCCACCACGAGTCCCACGCCGCGTCCGCCTTCCTGCCCAGCCCGTACGAGAGCGCCGCGGTGCTCTGCATCGACGGGGTCGGCGAGTGGGCGACGACCACGCTCTGGCACGGGCGGGGGAACCGGCTGCGGCAGCTCGCGGAGCTGCGCTTCCCCCACTCGCTGGGGCTGCTGTACTCGGCGTTCACCTACTTCTGCGGTTTCAAGGTGGACTCGGGCGAGTACAAGCTGATGGGCCTGGCCCCCTACGGCCGGCCCCGCTACGCCCACCTGATCAGGGAGAGGCTGATCGACCTGAAGCCGGACGGCTCGTTCCGGCTGGACATGCGCTACTTCGAGTACCTGCGCGGGCAGGTGATGACCGGCCGCGGGTTCGAGCGGCTCTTCGACGGGCCGCGCCGGCTGCCCGAAGGCCCCCTCACCGAGCGCGAGTTCGACCTGGCCGCCTCGGTGCAGCAGGTCACCGAGGAGGTCGTGCTCGCCCTGGCCCGTACGGCCCGGCGGGTGACCGGCGAGTCCCGGCTCTGCCTGGCCGGAGGGGTGGCGCTGAACTGCGTGGCCAACGGCAAGGTGATCCAGGAGGAGGTCTTCGACGAGGTGTGGATCCAGCCCGCCGCCGGTGACGCCGGAGGCGCCCTGGGCGCCGCCCTCGTCGTCGCCTCCGAGCGGGGCGCGGCCCGCGCGCACCTGGGCACCGGGCGGGACGGGATGTCGGGGTCGCTCCTCGGGCCCGCCTACGACGACGAGGAGATCGGCGCCTACCTGGACGCCGAGGGCATCCCCTACACGCGGCTGGAGCCGGACGAGCTGGCCCGCCGGGTCGCCGCCGAGCTGGCCAGGGGCAGGATCGCCGGATGGTTCCAGGGACGGATGGAGTTCGGGCCCCGCGCGCTGGGAGCCCGTTCCATCCTCGGGGACCCGCGGGACACCGGGATGCAGTCGGAGATGAACCTCAAGATCAAGTTCAGGGAGTCGTTCCGGCCGTTCGCGCCGTCGGTGCTCGCCTCCGACGCCAAGGACTACTTCGACCTCAAGCAGGACAGCCCGTACATGCTCGTGGTGGCGGGGGTCTCGGCGGCGCAGCGGATCGAGGCCGCCGACACCGGCGGCGTGACCGGGCTGGACCTGCTCCGCGTGCAGCGGTCCACCATCCCCGCGGTCACCCACGTCGACTCGTCCGCGCGGGTGCAGACCGTCACCGAGCACAACAACCCCGCCTACCACCGGCTGCTGGCCGCCTTCAAGGAGGAGACCGGCTGCCCGGTGCTGGTGAACACCTCGTTCAACGTCCGCGGCGAGCCGATCGTGAACTCCCCGCGCGAGGCGTACGCCTGCTTCATGCGCACCAACATCGACCTGCTGGCCATGGGCGGCTTCCTGCTGGACAAGACGGCCCAGCCGGAGTGGCGCGAGGAGAACGACTGGCGCGAGGCCATCCCGCTGGACTGACCCGGGCACCCGCCCCTCCCGCCCGCGGCCACGTGCCGGTGACCCTCGCGGCCGCCGTGCCCGCGGGTGCGCGTACCCGCGTGCCCTCGGGTGCGCGTGCCCGGTGTGCCCCCGTGCCCGTACGTGCCCGCCTCCCCGTACGTCCGAGAAAGGAACGCATCCCCGATGCGCAAGGTGGCACTTCTCTCCGCCTACTACCTGGTGATCACCCCGGCCGGCCTGCTGGCCCGGGTGACGCGCGATCCCCTGCGCCGCCGCTGGAACCGGCGCGCCCGCACCTACTGGATCTCCGCGGAACGGCCATGACGGACCACATCCTGGTGATCCACCGCTGGCGCGACCGGCACGCGCTGTACGAGCACTACATCGACCACCACGCCCACCGGGTCAGCTACGTGACCACCGAGCTGGGCAGGGCGTCCGTACCGGAGACCGCCGCGGAGATCGTGACGGTCCCGGCCACCGACGACCTGGGGGCGGTGCGCGCGGCCGCCGAGACGCTGACCGCGCGCTTCGGCCCCCCGGCCCGGGTGCTCGCGCTCAACGAGGGCGACCTCGACACGGCCGCCCGGCTCCGCGCCCACCTCGGGTACCCGGGGCAGCGGCCGGACCGGCTGGCCCGGTTCCGCGACAAGCTGACGATGGTCCGGACGGTCTCGGCGGCCGGTCTCGCGGTCCCCGCCTTCGCCGACGCGCCCGGCTCGGAGGCCGTGCTGGACTTCGCGGACGCGCACGGCTGGCCCGTGGTGGTCAAGCCACGGCGCGGCACCGCCAGCAGGGGCGTGCTGCGGCTCGACTCCGCCGGGGAGGTGTCCGCGCTCGGTGACCTGCCGCCGGAACCGCGGCTGGTGCAGCGTTTCTGTCCCGACCCGGTCTACCACGTCGACGGCCTGTGGACCGGTACGGAGCTGGGTCCCTGGCGGGCGTCGCGGTACCTGAACACCTGCGTGGACTTCACCGTCGGCGAGGTGCTCGGCTCCGTGGAGGTCGACGACCCGGACCTGCTGGGCCCGCTGGGCGACTTCACCGCCGCCGTGGCCGGCGCCCTGAGCGACCGGCCGTGGGTGTTCCACCTGGAGGTGTTCGTGGGGTCCGGGGGCGACGGCCTGCCGCGCATCACCTTCCTGGAGGCGGGGTACCGGGTCGGCGGCGCCGAGATCCCCTTCCTGTGGCGGGAGGTCCACGGCATCGACCTGATGGCCGCCGCCGCCGACGTCCAGCTCGGCCGTACCCCCTCGCTACGGGTGCCGGCCACCTGGGAGACCGGTGGCTGGCTGCTGGTGCCGACCCCCGTACCGGCTCCTTGCCGGGTGGTCTCGGCCGAGCTGCGGATCGACCCGCAGGAGGGCCCGTACGCGCGGGTCGTGCCGCCGGTGGGACGCCTGGTGCCCCGGGTGGGCGGTTACGAGCACGTCGGGGCGCGGTTCCGGTTCCGCGGGGCGTGCACCGACGACGTGGAGAAGGCCATCGTGAAGACCGCGTCCCAGTTCCGGCTGGTCTGCAGCCCCGTGCCGTGACGTTCGAGTGCCGTGGAGGTGAACGATCCAATATGCGTACGGACATTCCGGCGGCTCCGCCGGAACTCATGGACACCGCCGTCGCCGTGTACAGGTACGCGATCATGTGCGGTCACATCAACGCCGGGACGGTGGCGTCCGAGCTGGGCATGGGCCCGGCGGAGGCGGCCGAGGCCTGCGAGAACCTGCTGGACCTCAAGCTGCTGATGGAGAAGGACACGGAGGGGACGCTGATCCCGGTCCATCCCGACCTGGCGCTCACCGTGCTGAACGAACCGCTGGCCGACGAGATCAGGCGGCGGGAACAGGCGATCGACGTCAACACCCGCCGGATCCAGCGCATCTCCGAGGACCTGGCGCGGGCCGCCGCCCGTCCCCAGGGCACCGAGGGCGTGTACCTGGTGTCCGATCCCGCCGAGGTCCAGCGGGAGATCGACGCGGCGAGCCTGCGGTGCACCCGGGAGGTGGTCGTCATGCGGCCCGGCGGCTGGAAGCGCGAGGGCCGCCGGGCCGACGCCGTCTCCACCGAGGCGTCGATGTTCAAGCGCGGCATCACCCGGCGGATGCTGTTCCAGCACACCACCCGCGCCAGCCTGGGCATGCGCTCCTACGTCGCCCGGACCGTCGAGCACGGGGGGCTGGTCCGCACCACCTCCGAAAGCCTGGAGCGCATGTTCATCTTCGACCGGCAGATCGCCTTCATCCCCGCGGACCCGCAGGGCGACGCCCCCTCGGGCGCGGCGATGATCACTCATCCGGTGGTGGTGGACTTCCTCTACCGGGGCTTCGAACGGGTCTGGGCGGGCGCCATGCCGTTCGAGGGCAGGGACGTGAGCTACGACGAGGTCTCCGCGGACATCAAGCTCTCGCTGCTGCGGATGATGGCGTCCGGCCTCAAGGACGAGGTGATCGCCAACCGGCTCGGCATGGCGGCCAGGACCTGCCGTCGGCACATGTCGGCCATCATGGACGAGCTGGGCGCCACCAGCCGCTTCCAGGCCGGCATCAAGATCGCCCAGATGGGCGTGCTGTCGCCCGAGTACGCCCTGGACGCGGCGCGGGACGGCCGGGACGACGCCCACCCGTCCTGGTGAGGTGGGACCGGGAGGGGGCCGAGGCGGGGCGCGGGGTGGGGGCGCGCACCCGGTCGGCAGCGGGGAACCGGTCAGCGGTAGCGGAAGCCGTCCAGGAACCGGCGGAAGACCCCGCCCACCCGGGGAAGCGGTTCGGCCGGGGGTGGCGCGGTCGCGCGCTGCCGGGCGATGGGCTGGTCGTAGTCGGTCCGCGCGATGGCGTCGACGATCTGTTCCTCGTCGTAGTCCTCGGACCCCTCGATCACCGGCACGAAGCCGACCAGCATCCCGTTCCGCATCACCTGGGCCTCGAGACCGGCCGTGCCGTCGGTGTCCCAGTCGGCCT
This sequence comes from Streptosporangium sp. NPDC050148, assembly GCF_055586505.1. Taxonomy (NCBI): domain Bacteria; kingdom Bacillati; phylum Actinomycetota; class Actinomycetes; order Streptosporangiales; family Streptosporangiaceae; genus Streptosporangium; species Streptosporangium sp. NPDC050148. The sequence goes on from NZ_JBVJIA010000013.1 coordinate 10,354, forward strand.
CCCGGCCGCCCGGCAGCAGCACCCGGACCCCCATGTGATGACCGCCCCTGGCCAGCTGGGCGTTGATGCCACGGTCGCGCAACGCGTCGACGACCCTCCGGGCCCGGTTCTCTTCCACCTCTCCCAAGGTAGCCGGGCCGGGCCGTTTCCGAGCGGGCGCGGGAGCCGTCCTCAGATCGGAGGACGTCCCGGGCCGCCGGTCACGTCCGCGAGGAGCTCGGCGAAGGTGATCGCGGTGTCGTCCTCGTGGAGCGGGCCGATGACCTGGACCCCGACCGGGAGCCCGCCCGGGGTGCACCCGATCGGCGCGGCCACCGCGGGCAGCCCCGGCAGGGAGGCGTGGGAGATCCAGAACGGCAGGTCCCCGTACGGCCGCTCCCCCTCGGGCGTCACGATCACCCTTTGTTCGAAGGGACGCGGGTCGTGCGGGAAGGCGGGCGTGAAGGTGACCGGGCACAGGAACACGTCGACGTCGCCGAAGTGGGCGTTCCAGGCGGCGCGGGCGGCCGTCCGCCGGTTCTGCTGCTCGACGATCGCCGGGAACGGCGCGAACTCCCCGCCGGGCCCCTGGGAGGCGAGGAAGAGCCCGACGTGGAAGCCGAACGACTCGGCCTCCCGGACCGGGTCCACCCCGTCCGGCCAGCCCTCCACGAGGGTCGCCCCGGTACGGGCGAGGGCGTCCACGAGATCCGAGAGCGGTCCCGCGACCTCGGCGGAGACCGGTGCCCGCGGGTGGTCGAGGACGAAACCGACGCGGAAGCCGGCCGTCCGGGTGTGGCGGGAGGGCGGCAACGTCCAGGAGCAGGCCCTGGCGGCCTGCCCGTCGGGGCCCGCGGTGACGCCCAGCGCCGTCCTGAGGTCACCGGCCGACCTGGCGAGCGGCCCCGCCGAGGTCATGTACGCCGCCTCGTCGGGACCCGGCGGGACGCCCGGCGGCGAGAACCCGCCCAGCGGGACGATCCCGGTGCTCGGCCTGAGCCCGTACACCCCGCAGAAGGCGGCCGGGATGCGGATGGACCCCACCAGGTCGGTCCCGTACTCCAGGAACGTCAGGCCCGCGGCGAGCGCGGCGGCCGACCCGCCACCGGAGCCGCCCGGGGTGCGCGCGGTGTCCCACGGGTTGTTCGTCACGCCGTACAGCTCGTTGGCCGTCTGCGCGAAGTCGCCCAGCATGAACGCCACGTTGGTCTTGCCCGCGATGATCGCGCCGGCCCCGCGCAGCCGCCTGACGACGGTGGCGTCCGAGGCGGCCGTGAAGCCCGCGGAGGCGGGATCGCCCCAGGTGGTGTGCGATCCCGCGACGTCGAAGGCGTCCTTGATCGTCATCGGGACGCCGTGCAGCGGCCCGGTCTCCCGGCCGCGCGCCAGCGCCCGGTCCGCCGCGGCCGCGTCCCGGAGCGCCTCCTCACGCCGGAGCTCCACGACCGCGTTCAGCGCGGGGCCGACCGCGTCGATCCGGGCGAACAGCGCCTCGGTCAGCTCGGCCGAGGAGATCTCCCGGCGCCGGATCATGCCCGCGGCCTCGGACGCCGGCAGGAACAGGACCTCGTTCACGACGTCTCCCCGGTGAGCCGGGCGGACGTCTTCCCGATCGGGGTGGCGGGCGTCTCCCCGGTCGGTGGAGCGGGCGTGTCCCCGGGCAACGTGGCGGGCAGGCCGAAGGCGGGGAACAGGCCGGCGCCGAAGGTGGTGAACTCGGCGATCGCGTCACCCCGGACCCGCAGCACGTCCAGCTTGGCCGCCCGGTACACGGTGTCGCCGGGCCGGCGCAGGTAGCAGGCGGCGGCCGGATGCCGGTTGGCCATGGTGGGCAGCAGCCTCCACTCGCCCGCGCGCCCCGGGCCGAAGGCGCGCTCGAACAACGGCGCCAGCGCCTCAGGGCCCTCGTGGCACAGCGGGTGGGGTGGCATCGTGACGCGCAGGTCGTCGTGGACGAGCGCGGCAAGCGCCTCGGTGTCGCACCGGGCGTGCGCGTCGACGTAGCGGGTCAGCAGCGTCCGCTCCCACGGGCTCGGCTCACCGGCCGGCCGGTCCGGAGAGTGCCCGCGCAGCGTGCCGCGCGCCCGCTGCAGAGCGCTGTTGACCGCGGTCACGCTGGTCCCGAGCGTCTGCGCGGTCTCCCGCGCCGACCAGCCCAGCACCTCCCGCAGGACGAGCACCGCCCGCTGCTGGGCCGGGAGCAGCTGGATGACCGCCAGGAACGTCAGCTCGATCGTCTGCCTCGCGACCACGACGGCGTCCGGCTCGGACTCGGCGGGCGCGATCTCGTCGAGCAGCCGGTCGGGGTACGGCTGCAGCCACGGCACGTCCGCGAACGAGCGCAGCAGCCCGGCCCGTCGCGCGTCACGGCGGATCGCGTCCAGGCAGGCGTTGGTCGCGATCCGGTACAGCCAGGCGCGCAGATCGGGGCCGCCGTCGAAGCCATCGCGGTGGTGCCAGGCGCGCAGGAGCGTCTCCTGCACCAGGTCCTCGGCGTCGGTGAACGAGCCCAGCATCCGGTAGCAGTGCACGTGCAGCTCGCGGCGGTATCGCCCGGCCCGCTCGGCGAACGCCGACCCCTCCTGCGTCATGTCCAGATCCTGAAGAAGTGTCATGCATGTGAAACGTCACCGGCCGGGCCGGCTCATCGGCCGGGCGACGACTTTCTCATGTCCGGATGAAGGACACCCGGATGAAAGGCCACCGTACGACGGCCCACCCGCGCTCCTCCGTACCGCGGGGTCCGCGGCGTGGCGGTCACGTCCCGCGCGGATCTACCGCGTCACGCCCGCGTTCCGCAGGAGGGCGCGCAGGATCGGCTCGGCGTGGGTCCACAGCACCGCGCCGCCGATGTCCGGCACGAGATGCCGGACTGCGCCCGGGATCCGGGCGGTGAGCGTGGCCCCCCGGTCGGGCGAGTGGCCGGTGTCCTGCTCGCCGTACCAGACGTCGACCGGAACGGTGATCCTCCCGAGGTCGAACGGCCATCGTCCCATGGCCAGGACGGTGTCGCGGGCGTAACCGGCCGGTCCCTGGCCGAATCCCTCGTCCAGGGCACGCCGGTAGGCGGCCTCGAAGGCGGGGGTGGTGTACACCGCCAGGTCGCAGGGCGGGCTTCCCGCGGTGACCATGTCCCACATCGCGGCCGGGCCGAGACCGGCGAAGATCCTCTCCGCGCCGTCCGGGTCGCGGACGGTCGTGGCGACGAGCTCGCGCAGCTGCGCGGGCAGTTCCCCGGCCCGCTCGGGCGCGGCGATCTCGTCCGCGCCGGACACGACGGCCAGCGCCGGGACGATCCCCTCCACCGCGCACGCGAGCGCGAACGGCGCGCCCTGGGAGTTGCCGACCATCACGGGGGATCCCAGCCCGCGCAGTCCGGCGAGGTGCCGGATGTCGTCGGCGAATCCGGAGAACGTCCGGCCGGGAGCGGGTGTGGAGGCGCCGAGGCCCGGCCGGTCCACCGAGATCAGGCGAACGCCGAGCGCGTCGACGGCGTCCGCGCCGAACCCGAGCCACCGGCTCGTGGCCGCTCCCGGGCAGAGCAGCACCGGGACGCCGTCCGGCGGCCCCCACTCCGCCCAGCCCAGCGTCCGCCCGTCGGGAAGCCGGCTCTCTCCGAGCCGATGAGGATCATCGATGCGCACGTTCACGTCCTCCATGATGGCCATGTGCCCGCCGTGCCCGCACGTGATTTTCGGCCTGCCCCGAACTCTGTCGGCAGAACACCCTCTACCGGACCGTGGCCCGGAACCCCCGCCCCCTCCCGGAGGAGATCCGGCGGGACCGCGATCCGGGACGGCACCCCCCGTACCGTCCCCGGGACGACCTCGGCCCCGTCCAGGCTCGTCGGGGGGAGGAGACGAGTCCGGACGGGGCCGGGGCGAGGGTGGTGTCCGGGCACCGCACGCCCGGACAAGGGTGGGAAGGCTACTGCGGGATCGTGTCCGCGCCGCCGACACCGGCACCGGCGGCAGGCGGGGTGGCCGAGGCCGAACCGGCCGAGTAGGCGTACGAGGGACGCGTGACGCTGCCGTCGGCGCGCAGCCAGTCGCTCATGGTGCTGCCGCTGCTCTGCGCCCGGCGGATCGTGGCGATGTCGTAGAAGTTACTGCTCGTCCAGGTCAGCTTGGCGTCGCCGAAGTCCTGCGTGATGGTCTTCGCGCTCTTCACGTGGTTGCTCTCGGCGTAGATCCTGCCGCCCACGCCCAGGCCGATGAAGTAGTCGTCGACCTCCACGTAGTTGGCGAACAGGTGGGCGTACCCGAACCGGACCCGCGGGTGACGGGTGTTCGACCCGTCGAACCAGTTGTGGTGGTAGGTGGCGTTCAGGTAACCGCTGTCCTGCGCGCCGTTGCCGTCGCTGTGCCCGAGAAGCATGGACTTGTCGGTGCCGACGTAGCGGTTGTAGGAGACCGTCGCCAGGTCCGAGCCGCGCTTGATGTCCACCGACCCGTCACCGGCCGGGTGGAAGGTGTTGTGGTCGATCCACACGTGGTGGGAGTAGCACTGCACGTTGATCGAGTCGTCCGGGGAGTTCCGGAAGGTCAGGTTACGGATGATCACGTTCTGGACGTGGGTGAACCTGTCCCTCTCCGCGGGGTCGCACAGGTCACCGCCCCAGGCGACCTCGTCCGGGCCCCACCCGTTGACGTCGAGACCGAACCCGCTGATCGTCGCGTTCGACCCGACGCCGATGACGGTCTTGTTCGACCCGACGTCCAGCATGTCGGCGCCGCCACCGGTGATCGTGCCCGAGACGCGGACGATCCGGGGGGTGTCGTCGGCGACGGCCGCCGCCAGCTGCGCGTAGGTGGAGACGGTCACCGTCTGCCCGCCGGCACCGCCGTTGGTACCGCTGCGGCCGTACTTGGTGAGGGTCGCGAAACCGACCAGGCCGCTCGCGTTACCGGGGGGAGCGGTCACCGTCGGCGTCGGGGAGGGCGTCACCGTCGGGGTGACCGTGGGGGTCGGGGTGACCGTCGGGGTGGGGGTCGGGTCGGGGTTGCCGCCGCCCGCCGGGACCAGACGCCACTGCTTGGTGGCGGCCGAGTCGCAGGAGTTCTGCTGGATCAGCGCGCCGGAGGCGGTGGAGTTGTCCTTGGTGTTGAGGCACTTGCCGCCGTTGGCGTTGGCCACCCGGTAGGCCGGCCCCGAGGCGGTCAGGTTCCAGGTCTGCGAGGTCGCGCCCGAGCATCCCTCCTGCTGCACGGCCTTGCCCGCGGAGGTGCTCGCGCCCTGGACACCGGCGCACTTCCCGCTGTGCGCGGCCTTGAGCAGGAACCCGGCCCCGGCCGCCGTCAGGTTCCAGGTCTGGTCGGTGCCGCCGTCGCACCCCTCCTGCGCCAGCTGCACGCCGTCGGAGCCGGCCGCTCCGGGAACGCCCAGGCACAGACCGCTGCCCGCGTTGACGACGGTGTACGCCCCGGCGGCCGGGGCCGCGGCGGCCGCGCCGGCGACCGCCCATCCGGAGGCGGTGACCGCGGCCACCGCGGTCACCACGGCGGCCCTGGCGCCGAATCTCATTCTCACAACCGAACTCCTCGCTGGTCCGGCAGGCCTGCGGGACCTGCGTCCGGGATCTCCCCCGGTGGGTGCGCGTCGCTCACGAACGCTCTCGACGACGGTTAGACACACCGTAGGAAAGCGCTTTCCCAATGTCAATGGACAGCGAGGATTTATGACACTTCATGAGTAACCGGACAGGGAGGGCCGGTGAACCGATCACGGAGGAGGAGTGCCGCACGCCCGGCGGCATGCCACCGGGCACACCGGGAAGGAGAAGGCTCGTACGGGGAGCGGATCGTGGCCCGCGCGGGACCGCGGGCCGGGAAGACGGGGAACCGGAAGCCGAGCAGCGGGAGGCGGGGGCCGAACTCCGATGATGCTGGTGGGAACGTCCGGCTGGCAGTACGCCGACTGGCGCGGGGAGTTCTACCCGTCCGGCGTGCCCCAGCGGCTCTGGCTGGAGCGGTACGCCGAGACCTTCGGCACCGTCGAGAACAACAACAGCTTCTACCGCCTCCCGGCGCGCGAGACCTTCGAGAACTGGAGGGAACGCACCCCGCGGACGTTCGTCATGGCGGTCAAGGCGAGCCGCTTCCTCACCCACATCAAACGGCTGAAGGACCCGCAGGAGCCGGTCGAGCGCCTGATGGCGGCGGCCGGTGGCCTCGGGGACGGGCTGGGGCCGGTCCTGCTGCAGCTCCCGCCGACGCTGCGCGCCGACGCCGGGCTGCTCGACGCGTGCCTGGGCTGCTTCCCCGCGCACGTGCGGATCGCGGTCGAGCCGCGGCACGAGTCCTGGTGGAGCGACCCGGTCCGCGAGACGCTCGCGGCGCACGGCGCGGCCCTGTGCTGGGCGGACCGGCTCGGCCGCCCGCAGACGCCGCTGTGGCGGACCGCCGACTGGGGCTACCTGCGGTTCCACGAGGGCCGCGCCAACCCCTGGCCCTCGTACGGTGACGACGCGCTCCGCTCCTGGCTGCGCCGCCTGGGCGAGACGTGGGACGACCGGTGCGACGTGTACGTGTACTTCAACAACGACCCCGGTGGCGCGGCCGTGCGCAACGCCGTCCGGTTCACCGGGTTCGCGGCCGCCGAGGGGTGGCCGACCACGTCGGCATGACGCGTGAGGAGCGGGCCGGACCGGTCCTGCAAGCAGCCGGAAGGAGCGTCAGGCCCGTCTCCAGAAGTCGTCCGGGTGCGCTCCCGGCCGGAACCCGCAGGCCTCGACCATCGCGCTCGCCTCGGCGAGACCCCGGGCCAGCAGTGCGGGCTCGTGGGCGTCGCTGGCGAAGGCGACGGTCTGGCCGCCCTCCCGGTGCCACCACCGCACGATCTGCGGGTGCAGGGGCACCTGGGTGTTCACCTCCAGTGCCCTGCCCGAGCCCGCGAGGACCCGAAGGACGGCGCGGTACTCCTCCTCGAACGCGGCCGGGTCGTAGGGCTCGGCCCCGGCCGGCCAGTACCGGATCGGATAGTCGATGTGCGCGAGCACCTCGAAGTCGTCGTACCCCTCGACCAGCCGCACGGCCTCGGCCAGGTAGTCGCGCACGACCGTGGCGGGTGGCCGGTCCCGGTAGAGACCGGAGACCTCGTCGAACCCGGCGCCGGCCGTTATGGAGTGCACCGAGCCGAGGACCCGGTCGAACCTCCCCGCCCGCAGCACCCGGTCGAACCGGTGGCCGTGCCGGTGCGGCTCGCTCAGCTCGACACCCGACAGGATGCGCAGGTCCGGGAAGCGGTCGCGGCAGCGCTGCAGGCACTCCAGGTAGCCGTCGAGGTCGAGCTCGGGAGGCGTGAGCACCCCGTCGGTGACCAGTACCCGCCAGGCGTCCGGGATCTCGGTGTCCTCGCGCAGGGTCCAGGGGGTGAAGTCGGCGTGCTCGGTGAACGCCAGGGAGGACAGCCCGATCTCGACCGCCCGCTCGCAGGTGCCCTCCATGGAACCGGCGAGCGCGTCCCAGGACCACTGGCTGTGCACGTGACCGTCCTGCGGAAGCGGCATGCGTCTCTCCCGATCCCCAGCTGCGACGTCCTCCCCCGGAACACCGGGGCGGCGCACGGACGTCTTTCACCGCGACGAGCGTCCCTCTCCGGACGCTACAGGACGGATCCGCGCGCGTCTGCGGGCTCGCCGCAGGACCGGCGGGTTCTCACCGTCGCCCTTCGCACGGACACGCGCGCCCGCGGTCCCGCTCCCTGCCGGGAAGCACCGGGAACGACCTTTCACGCCCCTTCCGGCCGGGAGCACCGGAGACGACCTTTCAACGGAAGCACCGGGAACACGACCCCCTCACGGCCTCGCTCCCGCCCGGAAGGCCCGCAGGAACGGCCCTCCACATGTCACGGCCTCGCTCCCGCCCGGAAGGCCCACGGGAACGGCCCTCCACATGATCCGATCCTCTTGAACATCCTCAGAAATCCAGCGAATGTAGGCGGGACAATCTCATAGCGCCTGTTTCCCGACGGTCGCGCGGAGAGGACACCCCTCCCCCGCCGGCCACGTGGTCCCCGGCCTCCTCCCCCACCCCCAGGAGACACGACCGTGCGAACCCGGGCACTTCCCGCCCTCGTCCTCTCGCTGCTCACCGCCGGTTCCCTCGCGCCGCCCACCCCGGCGGCCGCGCTGTCCCTCACGTCCCCGGCCACCGTGTCGGCCGCGTCGGCCTCCCCCGTGGTGGACGACGACCTGGCGGCCAGGCTCCGGGCCGTCCCCGGCCTGACCGTGGTCTCCGAGACCCAGGCGAGCGGCCACCGGTTCTTCGTCCTCACCTTCACCCAGCCGGTGGACCACCTGCGTCCCGGCCGGGGGACGTACCAGCAGCGGCTCACCCTGCTGCACCGCGCCGAGGACGCGCCGACGGTGCTCTACACCGGCGGGTACGGCCTGGCCGTGAACCCGACGGCCTCCCGGACCGAGCCGACCCGGCTGCTCGAGGGCAACCAGGTCTCGGTCGAGCACCGCTTCTTCCGCTCGTCCCGGCCGGAGCCCGTGGACTGGCGCAAGCTCGACATCTGGCAGGAGGCCACCGACGAGCACCGCATCGTCCAGGCGCTCAGGACGATCTACTCCGGTAAGTGGATCCAGACCGGCGCGAGCAAGGGCGGCATGACCTCGGTCTACCACCGGCGCTTCTACCCGGACGACGTGGACGGCGTGGTGGCCTACGTCGCGCCGAACGACCGGATCAACCCCCTCGACGGGGCGTACGACAGGTTCTTCGCGACCGTCGGCGACGCGGCCTGCCGCAGCGCGCTGGAGAACGTGCAGAAGGAGGCGCTCAAGCGCCGCGACCGGCTGGTGCCCCGCCTGGAGGCGGAGGCCGCGCAGAACGACCAGACCTTCACCCGGACGCTGGGCACGGCCGACCGCTCGTTCGAGATGACGGTGCTCGACACGGTGTGGGCGTTCTGGCAGTACCTCGGCGTCGACGACTGCCCGGACGTGCCACCGGCCACGGCCACCGACGAGGAGATCTACGACTGGATCGACTCCGTCGCCGGTTTCTCGTTCTACACCGACCAGGGCCTGGAGTACTACCTCCCGTACTACCGCCAGGCGGCCGAGCAACTCGGCTGGCCCGAGCTGAGGTTCGACCACCTGCGCGGCCTGACCCGCTACCGCGGCCTGTACCAGCCCAACTCGGTGCTCCCCGCCGAGCTGCGCACAGCGCACAACCCCCTGCCGATGCTGGACGTGGACCACTGGGTCCGCGGGCGTTCCAGCAGGATGATGTTCGTCTACGGCGAGAACGACCCGTGGGGCGCGGAACGGTTCACCCCCAGCCGGAACGACTCCCACCTGTACGTCGCGCCGGGCGCCAACCACGGGGCGAACATCGCCGCGCTGCCCGAGGCCGACCGCGAGGCCGCGACCGCGACCCTGCGGCGCTGGGCCGAGGTCACCACTCCCCCGCCGGCCGCGCGCACCGCGCCTCTCCCCGACGACGACATGCTCCCGCGCCGCCGTCCGCTCTGACCCCGTCGCGTCCTGTGTGGCCCGGACCGCTTCCGGGCCACACGGGACGCGTGTTCCTCGTTCACGACGAACCGCCCGACGACCTGGACCGAACCGTCGAGCGCTCACCGGGGAGAAGGCCGGGTGCGCTCAATCCCGGCGGAGTTCGCCGCGCTCGATGCCTCCGACGAAGGCGTCGTACTCGGCGTCGGTGAACAGGTGCGGCGGCCTCTGCGGGTTCTTGGAGTCGCGCAGCGCCACGAGGCCGCCGTCCAGGAAGGCGACCTGAACGCAGTTGGTGCCGCCGCTGCTGAGGCTGCTGGTCTGCCAGCGGGCGTCACGAAGCCGGGCTTCGATCCAGGCGGGGTCGAGGGTGTCCTTGTTCACGAGAGATCCTTCGCGATCGTGGCGAGAAGCGGCAGCGAAGCCTTCGGCCCCATCCCCCGTACAGACTGACACCCCATGGACACTTCGCCGACCACCGAAGCATTTCCGGTTTAGCGTCGACCGCGTGAGAAACCCCTCGAACACCGGCCATCGGGGAGAATCGCCCGCCCTGGCCGCAGCAGCCGTCACCTCCGTCCCACCGGCGATCGGATCGCCGGTTCCGGAGCCACCCGGGGCGGTACGGCGTGGAGCACGGCTCCCACGTAGCATCCGATCTGGCGCGGGCACCGGCTCCGCGGGAGACGAGGTGGCGTGACGCCGTGGGAGATGGTCGCCGTCTTCGCGGCGGGCATCGGCGCCGGTATCGTCAACGCGGTCGTCGGCTCCGGGTCGTTGATCACCTTTCCGGTTCTGCTCGCCACCGGCATGCCGCCCGTCACCGCCGCGGTCTCCAACACTCTCGGTGTGATCCCCGGCTCCATCGGCGGGGTCGTCGGTTACCGCAGAGAGCTCCGTGGCCAGGGCCGGCGCCTTCTGAGGATGAGCGTCGGCGCCCTGATCGGCGGCCTCACGGGCGCCACGCTCCTGCTGGCCCTGCCGGCCACGGCGTTCGAGAGGATCGTGCCGGCCCTGGTGGGCCTCGCCCTCGTCCTGGTCGTCCTCCAGCCCTGGATCAGCGAGAACACGCGGCGACGTCGCGAACGTACCGGCGCCTCCGCAGATCCCGACGGTGGCCCCCTGCTCCTCACCGGGGTGACGCTCGCCAGCGTCTACGGCGGCTACTTCTCCGCGGCCCAGGGGATCATCTACGTGGCCCTGATGGGCGTGCTCCTCGACGAGACCCTGCAACGCCTCAATGCCGCCAAGAACGTGCTCGTCATCGTCGTGAACGGCGTCGCCGCGCTCTTCTTCCTCTTCTCCGCGGACTTCGACTGGACGGCCGTCGTGCTCATCGCGGCCGGTTCCGCCCTGGGCGGCCCGATCGGGGCCAGGGTGGGCCGACGTCTCGGTTCCACGGTGCTGCGTGTTCTCATCGTGGTGGTCGGCACCGCCGCCATCGTGCAGCTGTTGTGGAGCTGACACGGGACTCCAGCCCGTTGAATGTCTTTCGCGCCTTTGATCCGCTTGGCCTGATTCGCCCGTTCAGGGTGGTTCGTGCGTATCTTGGGCCGGCCCGGTCACACCTCGGGGTCCTCCCAGTGCGGGGTATGCGATTCGACGTCCTCCGGCACACGAATCCGTCCGTCCGAGAGGACGAGTGGTGCGATCTCGGTGCTCTCGTGGAAGCGCAGATGACCGGCGAAGAACTCGACACCGGCGGCATGTGCGCCTGCCGAGCGCCGGCCGAGCCAGTGCAGCAGCGCCCGCAACCGGTAGAAGTCGTCGGGGTGGAGTTCCTGGCGTACCGTCAGCGCCCAGCCGTCGGCGTGCTCCCGCGCGACCAGCTCGGCCACGAGCGCGCCTCCCACCCTGCGGGCGGCGCCGCGCTGGGCGAACACGGGTGCCGGCTCCGCGTCCTCCCACTCGCAGTCGGGGTCGCCGGGGTCACCGAGCGGGTAGGTCTCCACGTACCTGCCGGTGCCGATCGGCAGCCGCTCAGGTCGCGGCCCCTGCCCCACGTGCCACCGCAGCTCGGCGAGCTCGTCGTCGGTGACGTCGGCGCGGACGTCCACGGTCAGCACGAGTTCGTAGATGTCTCCCACCGGCACACCGTACCGTCGCGACGCCATGGCCTCGATCGTGCCGAGACTGATGACGCGCATGGGGAAAGCCACCTGATTGAGTGATTTGCGGTTTTCTTAGAGCTTTCAGCACCTCATGACCCCGGTGCTTGCGCGTGAACTTGTCGTTACATATCTGCTGTTAAAGGGATTCATGGTTATTATCTGCCCAGTCCCCGCGATCAAGCGGGACCCCGATCGGAGCGAAGGTGGCGAGGTGTCCGAGCGCAGCGAGGATGGGACCGGGGCGATGCCGAACAGGGGCCAGCTTCCCGCGGAGATCGACACGACGAAACCCAGCATCGCGCGGGTCTACGACTGGTTCCTGGGCGGGAAGGACAATTTCGCCGTCGACCGTCAGGTCGCCGAGGCGGCCATGAAGGTCTCCCCGGGAGCCCAGGAGGCCGGGCAGCAGAACCGGGCCTTCCTGCGGAGGGTCGTGCACCACATGGCGGCCGAGGCGGGGGTCAGGCAGTTCATCGACATCGGGTCGGGCCTGCCCACCCAGGGCAACGTGCACCAGGTGGCGCAGGAGGTCGATCCGGCGACCCGGGTCGTCTACGTGGACAACGACCCCATGGTGCTGGTCCACGGGCGGGCGCTGCTCGCCACCGACGGCAGCACGAAGGTCATCCAGGCGGACGCGCGCGACCCGCGGTCGATCCTGGAGAACGACCAGGTCAAGGACTTCATCGACTTCAGCAGGCCGGTAGGGCTGCTGATGCTGAGCATCCTGCACCATCTGCACGACCAGGAGGATCCCGCGGGAGTGGCGGCCACGCTGCGCGCCCCGCTGGTGTCCGGCAGCTTTGTGGCCATCTCGCACTTCTGCAACCCCGGTGAGGCGCACCCGGCGTCGTCCCAGCAGGCCGCGGCGGCCGAGAAGCTCTTCAACGAGAACCTCGGCACCGGCCGCTGGCGCACCCCGGACGAGATCACGGGGTACTTCGGCGACTTCGAGCTGGTCGAACCGGGCCTCGTCCCGCTCCCCGAGTGGCGCGCCGAGCCGAGCTTCTTCGTGAAGAACACCCTTCTGTACCACACCTACTACGGCGGCCTGGCCCGCAAGCCCTAGACGAACCTCGGCCGAGCGCCGGTCCTTCGGTACGCCACCGGATCCACCGGGGCGTCGCCGGTGCGGTCGAAGGGATACGGCACGCCGCGCTCCACGCCGCCGAGGACGACCGCACGGCAACCCTCCGCACCACCGACGAGCCCTGCTCGTCCCGCATGGAACCGGCCCGCGGTGCCGGCGCGGTTCGCGTCGCCACCCCGCAGCGGGAGCGGCACCTCCGAGAAATGCCCTCGGCCTCCGGGCCGGGGGCATTTTCAGGTTTCCGCCGTCATCACGGGATCGATCCGCGTCCTACGGCGCTCAGGCGGCAGGGCCGCCGTCGCGCATCGCCTCACGCGTGTTCGTCGAGGCCGGACGGTCGAGACCTCCGGCGACCTCCGCGCGGACCAGACCGTCGGCCGGTCCCAGCGCGATCCGCCGACGGTTCGACGGGTGAGCCCGCCTCCCGGCACCGCGGCCCCTCCTCATGGTGCGCGGTGTCCTCACCATAGCGTTCATTCTTATTCCATTGCAACGAGCCCGATGGGGATCATTGCATTACAATCAAGACCATTGCAACATTTAAACGAGCTTGACCTGCATATTTGCGCCTCATACGCAACTTACACGTTGCCTTATCCAGAAATGCAACGTAGTGTTTCCCTCATCAGAAACAACGAACCGAAGGACGGCACCATGCAGAAGTTCGACACCCCCACCCCCGTGACCGCCGTCCTGGACATCCCCGCCGGCCGCATCCACCTCATCGCCGCCGACCGCACCGACACCGCCGTCGAGGTCCGGCCCGCCAACACCACCAAGAACCGCGACGTCAAGGCGGCCCAGCAGACCGAGATCACCTACAACGACGGCGTCCTGCACATCACCGCACCGCAGGCCAAGAACCAGCTCCTCGGCGCCTCCGGAGCCGTCGAGGTCACCGTCCAGCTGCCCGCCGGCTCCCACATCAAGGCCACGGCCGCCAGCGCCGAACTGCGAGGCGTCGGACGACTCGGCGAGGTCACCTTCGACAGCGCCCACGGCTCGGCCAAACTCGACGAGACCACCGCCGCCCGCCTCACCCTGCAGTCCGGCGACCTCACCGTCGGCCGCCTGAACGGCCCCGCCCAGATCAGCACCCACAAGGGCGACCTGCACATCACCGAGGCCACCCGCGGCACCCTCACCCTGCGCACCGACTCCGGCGACATCCACATCGGCGCCACCCGCGGGGCCTCCGCCACCCTCGACGCCGGCACCACCTACGGCCGCATCCACAACGCCCTCACCAACACCGGCACCGGCGGCACCGGCAGTGCCGACGGCGCCGACCTGACCATCCACGCCACCACCTCCCACGGCGACATCACCGCCCGCAGCCTGTAGCGCAGCCCGTGCCAGGGACACCTCCCAGGCGTGACCACCCCGATCCCGCACCACTTCACAAGGAGCACACCACCATGTCCCTCCCCCTCACCGACCAGGACCGCCCGCAGCTGCGAAAGGTCATCGAGGAGATCGTCGAGTCCGGTTTCACCGGGATGACGATGCGCGTACACGACGAGCACGGCGCCTGGGCCGGCAGCGCCGGCACGGCCGAGCTGGGCGGAACCGACGAGCCGCCGATCGACGGGTACGTCCGGATCGGCAGCAACACCAAGACCTTCACCGCGACCCTGGTGCTGCAGCTGGTGGCCGAGGGCGTCATCGAGCTGGACGACCCGGTCGACGACCACCTGCCCGAGTTCGGGCTGGACCGGCGCATCACCGTGCGGATGCTGCTGCAGCACACCAGCGGGATCTTCAACTTCACCGGCGAGTACTACGACGACGGAAGTTACGTCCCAGGGATCCCCGCCACGACCGCGGGCCAGGAATGGGTCGACAACCGGTTCAAGACCTACCTGCCCGAGGAGCTGGTACGGCTGGCGCTGTCCAAGCCGGCACGCTTCGAGCCGGGAACGGGGTGGAGCTATTCCAACACCAACTACGTGCTGGCCAGGCTGCTGATCGAGAAGGTCACCGGCCGCTCGGTCGCCCAGGAGATGCGGCGGCTGATCCTGGATCCGCTGGGACTGTCGGGCACCGTGGTGCCGACCACCGAGACCGACCTCCCCCGGCCGCACGCCCACGGCTACTACCGCTACGCCGAGGACGGCGAGCACAGGACGGTCGACGTCACCCGCCAGAACCCCTCCTGGATCTCCAGCGGCGGTGACATGATCTCGACCACCCGGGACCTGCACACGTTCATCTCCGCCCTGGTGAGCGGAAAGCTCCTGCCGGCCCCGCTGCTGACCCAGATGTGCACCCCTTATCCGACCGGCGCCCCCGGCATGGACTACGGCCTGGGAGTGTTCGTGCTGACCACACCGGGCGGCACCGTCATCTCCCACAACGGCGGCATGGCCGGCCACGCGGCACTGATGTACAGCACCCCCGACGGCGCCACGACCCTGACCGCCTCGCTGAACTACGTCGAGGACGTCGAGATGACCCTGGGCGAGCCCTTCCAGAAGGCGACCCAGAGGCTCATCGAAGAGGTCTTCGGCGAGAAGACCGGGCCGGCCGCGTCACCGCGCTGATCGAGGCCGAGCACATCCACGAGCTATCAACAGGGACGCATAAGAGCAGGCCGGAAACACTTTTCCTGCTCACGAGAGGTAGGGCGGGCGGGACTCGAACCCGCGACCCAGGGATTATGAGTCCCCTGCTCTAACCGGCTGAGCTACCGCCCCTCGCGCACGCCGTACGCGGCATTCAACCAAAGGTCGGGCCCGTTCGCATCGCCGCCCGGCGGGCCGGGTTCAAGATGTGACCTTCGGCGAGGCCGCGGGCGGACCCGAGGGGCAGGGGACTCGCTACCCTACTGGGGAACCTTGTTGAGGAGTGTTGGATCATGCGCGTTGTTGGAGCTTTCCGGGAGTCGTACGGCGTGGAGCCCGCGGGGGTGTGGCATGCTCCCGGGCGGGTCAATCTGATCGGCGAGCACACCGACTACAACGACGGGTTCGTGCTGCCGTTCGCGGTGCCGTGGGGGGTGAACGCGGCGGTCTCGCCCCGCGAGGACGGGGTGGTCCGGCTCCGGTCGCTGCAGGCGGCGGACGAGCCGGTGACGCTGGAGCGGCTGGACGCGGCCCAGGGCTGGGCCCGCTACGTGGCCGGGGTGTTCTGGGCGCTCCGCGAGGCCGGGCACCGGGTCGGCGGCGCCGACGTGGTGATCGACGGGGACGTCCCGCAGGGGGCGGGCCTGTCGTCGAGCGCGGCCCTGGAGGTCGCGGTCGGCACGGCGCTGAACGAGCTGTACGGGCTCGGCATGACCAAGATGGAGATCGCGCTCGCCTCACAGAAGGCCGAGAACGACTTCGTGGGGATGCCGTGCGGGATCATGGACCAGGCGGCCTCGGCCCTCGGCGAGGAGGGGCAGGCGCTGTTCCTGGACTGCCGCAGCCTCGGCACCAGGAACATCCCGTTCGACCTGGCGAGCCTGGGCCTGCAGCTGCTCATCGTCAACACCGGCGTGCACCACTCGCACGCCGGCGGGGAGTACGCCGACCGCCGCCGGGACTGCGAGAACGCCGCCGCGCACCTCGGGGTCGACGCGCTCCGCGACGTCACCGACCTGGCGGACGCCCTCGGGCGGCTCAGCGGCGACGAGCGCAGGCGCACCCAGCACGTGGTGACCGAGAACCACCGGGTGGAGGCCGTGATCGGGCTGCTGCGAGCCGGGAAGGTGACCGAGATCGGGGCGCTGCTGAACGCCTCCCACCTGTCGCTGCGCGACCAGTTCGAGGTCTCCTGCGCCGAGCTGGACGTGGCCGTGGAGTCGGCGATCCGGGGCGGGGCCCGGGGGTCACGGATGACCGGTGGCGGGTTCGGCGGGTCGGCGATCGCGCTGGTCGCCGACGACCGGGTGGAGGCCGTACGCGCGTCGGTCACCGGCGCCTACGCCGAGCGCGGCTGGGCCGCACCGGAGATCTATCCCGCGGTGCCCGCGGCCGGAGCCCGCCGGCTGGCCTGAACGCCTCCGGCTCGAACGCCTCGTCCCGGCCCGGGCCCGCGTTCCGCGCGGGCCCGCGTCCATGTCCGGGCCCGCGTCCGTACCCGGGCCCGCGTCCGCACCCGTGTCCGAGCCCGCAGCCGTGCCCGAGCCCGTGGCCGTGCCCGTGTCCAGGGCCGCCCCTACCGCGTGGTCGTCGCGCCCGAGGCCGGACCGGAGGACGGGCCCGGCGGGACGGGCGCCTTCGGGCCGGCCGGCCAGTCGGGCATCAGCGGCGGGCCCTCCTGCTCGGCCGCGCGGACCAGGCGGCGCAGGAGGCCGTCGAGAAGCTCCCGCTCGTCCGCGTCCAGCGGTGCGAACAACGCCCGTTCCGACCGGTCGCCCTCGTCCATGCGCTCCTGCCAGGCGGCCCGGCCGGCCGGGGTGAGCCCCACGAGCAGGCGGCGGCGGTCGGCCGGGTCGTGCGCGCGGTCGACGTACCCGGCCTTCTCCAGCCGGTCGAGCCGGTTCGTCAGCGTGGCCGGGTGGGTGTCGAGCCACTCGGCCAGCGTCGAGGGCGTCGCCCGGTAGGGCGGCCCGGTGGCCACCAGGTGGTGCAGGATCTGGAACTCCCACGGCTTGAGCCCTCCGGCGGCCAGCCACTCCTCCTTGTGCCGCTTGAGCAGCCGCACGAGCATCTGCATGCGCGTGACCATCCCCTCGATCTGTGGGTCGAGGTCGGACAGCTCCCGGGACCAGTGCGCGATGTGACGGTCGACGGAGTCGGGCTCTGACATGCCCACAGGGTACGCCGCCCGTCGGCGATCCAAAGTTATGAATGCATATATTTTGCTTTCATAGTACTTTTCTCTCATGACCCCCATGCGAGACACCCTGTCCCCCCTGCGGGACGCCCGCTTCCGGCTGCTGTGGGCCGGGCAGAGCCTGTCGGCCGTCGGCGACTCGATCACCGCCGTGGCGCTCGCGCTGGCGATCGTCACCACGACCGGTTCGGCCACCGACCTGGGCCTCGTGCTGGCCGCCCAGTCGATCGCCACGGTGACGCTCATGCTGCCCGGCGGGGTCTGGGCCGACCGGCTGCCGCGCCGCCGCGTGATGGTGGCCGCGGACCTGGTCCGCGGTCTCGCCCACGCGGCCATGGGCGTCGAGCTGGTCACCGGCACGGTCGACATCGCCCACCTGGCGATCCTGGCCGCCCTCTCCGGCGCGGGGTCCGCCTTCTTCCTGCCCGCCACGACCGGCCTGGTGCCCGCCACCGTGGCCCCGGAGCACCTCTCCCGGGCCAACGCGCTCATGGCGATCGCCCAGCGGGGATCCATCCTGCTCGGCCCGGGGATCGCCACCGCCCTGGCGCTGACCGTCGGCGCCGGCTGGGCACTGCTCCTGGACGCGCTGACGTTCGCGGCCAGCGCGGTCCTGCTGGGCCGCCTCCGGCTCGCGCCGATCCCGCCCACGCCGCACGAGCCGTTCCTGCGGCAGCTCGCCGAGGGCTGGACGCAGATGCGACGGCACCGGTGGTACTGGACCAACCTGGTCGGCCACTCCATGTGGAACCTGAGCCGCTGCGTCCTGATCACCATCGGGCCGGTGCTCGCCGTCACCACCCTGGGCGGCGAGCTCGCCTGGGGCACGATCGTGCAGGGCGGCACGATCGGCGCCCTGGCAGGGGCGCTGCTGGCCCTGCGGGTGAGGCCGAAGCGGCCCCTGGTCGTCGCCAACCTGGTGCTGGCGCTCGGCGCGCTGCCGCTCGTCCTGCTCGCCGCGGGGATGTCCGCGCCGATGGTCGCGGTGGCCTACGGGCTGATGACCGGTGGTCTGGCGCTGATGGCCCCGATGTGGGAGACCCTGGTGCAGGAGCACATCCCGGCCGAGGCGATCTCCCGGGTGTCGGCGTACGACTGGCTGCTCTCCCTCGGGCTGATGCCCCTCGGCATGGCCCTGGCCGGGCCGCTGGCCACCGCCGTGGGGACCGCCCCCACCCTGTACGGGGCGGCGGCGCTGCTGGCGGCCTCCTGCCTGGGCGTGCTGCTCCTGCCCGACATCCGCAGGCTCGGCCACCGGAGCACGGACGCCGTTCCCGAGGCCGTGCCGAGTCACCCCGCGACGTAGCCGTGCCGCACGGGACCGGGCGGGACCCGCACGGAGAACGGGCGGGACCGCTCCCGCGACCGTGGCGGGCGAGACCGGGGCCGCGGGGCGTGCCGTGCGGGATCAGGTGGGGTGCCGTCCCCACACCGGCGTCGTCGCGAGGATCCTGGAGTACCTCGTCTCGGTCCTGGGCGCCGGTCTCCTGCGCGGTGCCCTGGCCCACGGGTCCGCGCCGGAGGCCGTGACCGCCGTCCTGTCCGGCGACCACGCGGGCCGTCCGGTGTCGACGAGGACCGTGGAGGTCACGGCCCCGGGGGCGGTGGGGCTCTGTGCCCGCCAGCGTCCCTCGTACCGGTCGATCACCAGGTCGGCGCCGAGGAAGACGACCACCCCGGCCTCGGCGAGGGCGCGGAGTTCCTCCAGGTACGACGCGGGCGAGCCACCGGCGACATGGTCGGAGAACTCCCGGAACCAGGGGTCGGAGACGCCGGCCTCGGCGAGGACGGCGCGGACGGAGAGCAGGGCGAGGACCATGGCGTGGTCGGCGCTGTGCGCCGGGTCGGAGCGCCGTTCCAGGTCGGCGGCGAGGTAGCCGCGCATCCACCTGCGCACCCCCGCCCGGTCGCCGAACCGGATGCCGTGCAGCGGCCGGTCGAGGCGGTCGAGGTCGAGCCGGTCGGGGTGCCGGGGGACGGCGGCGCGGACGAGCCTGCGCATCGCGGGGCTGTTCCACTCCTCGGCCGCGAAGGCCTCCTCGAACTCCTCCCAGGTCGACCGCGTCCGCTCCGGGTGGGCGGTGATGAGCTCGTGGTAGTACGCGAAGGCGAGTTCCTTGGCCACCAGGGGCCACAGGTCGCGGCGGAGGTTCCACGGCCCCGTGCCCAGCGTGCCGCGGGTGACGAAGCGCGGCACCGGCGGCTCGGCGCCGCCGAAGGGGTGGGCGAACCCGCGGTGGTGCGGCACGCCGCGCGAGGACCCCACGTGCAGCAGGGGCTCGCCTTCGCCGGGCAGGTAGACCAGCTCCCCGTCGTACCCGCGGGCGCACCGGCCGCCCCTGCCCGAGGTGAGCGGCACCAGCAGGCCGGCCAGGGCCGGCCCCATCCCCTTGACGATCACCGGCTCCCCGGCCGGGACGCCGTCCGGGTCGAGGGCGAGGGGTTCGGGATGGTCGGGTTCCGGTGTGGCGCTCTGCGACATGTGGCACTCCCGTACACGTCTCGGCGGCCCGGCGGGGGCCGCGTCCGCGGCACGCCGACCGTGCCGCCGGGTTCTCCCCGGAGGCGCCCCTCGCGACGGAAGGGGCGCCGGTCAGCCGGCCGGGGTCTCACATCGACGCGTTTAACCTATTTAAAAGGTAGGAAATGCATGGATCATTGTCAAGCCCTACTGTCGAAGGATGTCCTACGAGATCGTGAACGTGGTCTACCGCAAGTACGACGGATCGCTGCACTGGCACCACCGCGGCCTGCTGCTCGGCGAGGACGAGCACGGGGTCTGGACGGGCTGCGTGGCCGGCTCCAGCGGCCACAAGGGGGACGGCCCCGCCGTCGCCTGGCCGCAGCCCTTCGTGATGCTCTTCCCCCGCGACGCCTGGTGGACGGCCGCCTTCAACGCCGCCCCGAACAAGCACGAGATCTACTGCGACATCTCCACGGTGCCCGAGTGGCGCGACGGCGAGGTCACCATGATCGACCTCGACCTCGACGTGATCCGGACCCGCCGTGACGTGCTCAGGGGCCGCACCAGGCGGATCTTCCTGGACGACGAGGACGAGTTCGAGGAGCACCGGATCCGGTACGCGTACCCGCCCGACGTGGTGCAGAACGCCCGTGACTCGGCCGCCTGGCTGATGAAGGCCGTCACCGCAGGAACCCCTCCCTTCGGTGCCGCCCCGCACTGGCTCTCCCTGGTCACCTGAGCCCGCCGGAGCCGTACGACCCGGCAGGGCCGGCACGACCCGCCGGGGCCCGTACGACCCAGGGCCCGTGCGACCTGGTGGAACACCCGCACGACCGCGCGGGCCCGTCCACGGCAGGGCTCCGTCCACGGCGCGGGCCCGTCTACAGCGGCGGGAACGCCGGGGCGCGGCGCTCGACGAAGCTGGCCACGCCCTCCACGAAGTCCGGGCGGGTGAAGGACTCGGCCATCAGGCGGACGGCCGCCGACTCCGAGGACTCCAGGCTCTGCTGCCAGTCGCCCCAGACCTGCCGCTTGATCACCGCCATCGAGGCCGGTGAGCTGTGGGTCGCCAGCTCCCGGGCGTAGGCCATGGTCTCCTCCATCAGGCGCTCCCCGGGCACCGACCGGACGGCCAGCCCCAGCTCGCGGGCCTCGGCCCCGGTGAAGGTACGGCCCGACAGCAGCAGGTCCATGGCCGCGGCCTGGCCGGCCAGGCGCGGCAGGATCCACGACAGGCCGTACTCGGCGACCAGTCCGCGGCGGGCGAACGCGGTGGTCCACTTGGCCTCGTCCGCGGTGAAGACCAGGTCGCAGACCAGGGCGTGGACCATGCCGAGCCCGGCGCAGGCACCGTTGACGGCGGCGATGACCGGCTTGCGGATCGTGGTCGGGAAGGTGGTGGGACGCCGGTCGGGCTCCCCGGAGTAGGAGCCGTCCTGGATGGCGGTGAGCGTCCGGAAGTCCGCGCCCGCGCAGAACCCCCGTCCCGCCCCGGTGACGACGATCACCCGGACCTCGGGGTCCTTCTCGGCGTCGGCCAGCTGGTCGAAGTAGCGCCTGCCCATCTCGTCGGTCCAGGCGTTCAGCCGGTCCGGCCGGTTGAACGTCAGGGTGAGCACGCCCCCCTCGACCGACGACAGCACCAGGTCGAGCATTCCGCCTCCCTCCGGGGAGCCCTCGGGGCACCCGCGTCAGAACCTCCGTCCCGAGGTTACAGAATATCGTTCTACACCTTTTCCCGCCCCGGCGTCAGCAGGGGCGGGGGCTCCGGAGGGAGGACGGGCCGGTGATCAGCTTCCCGGTCCGCGGGGGCGGCCGAGACCGCGCTCCAGGGAGTCGGGGTGGTGGACGAAGTTCGGCGTCAGCCGCCTGTCCTCGTAGTAGCGGTGGAACACCGGCGTGGCCGAGGCCGACATCGGCGGAACGATCCAGCTCCAGTCGGCCGGGCAGACCCTCCCGGCCTTCTCCTCGCGCTCCAGGTGCATCAGGAAGTGCCGGGACTCGGTGTGGTGGTCGGTCATCGTCACCCCGGCCCGCTCGAAGGAGTGCAGCACCGCCGCGTTCAGCTCCACCATGGCGTAGTCCCGCCACAGCGAGCGGTCGGTGCCGGTGTTCAGGCCCAGGCGCCGGGCGATCAACGGTGTCAGGTCGTAGCGGTCGGTGTCGGCCAGGTTGCGGGCGCCGATCTCGGTGCCCATGTACCAGCCGTTGAACGGCGCCGCCCGATAGCAGACCCCGCCGATCTCCAGGCACATGTTCGAGATCACCGGTACGGCGTGCCAGCGCAGTCCCAGCTCCTCGAACCAGGCGTGGACCGGGTGCGAGAGCGCGACCTCCAGGACGGCGTCGCCGGGCAGCGTGGACAGCAGCGGCGGCCCCTCCCCCACCGAGATCGCCAGCGGCAGGACGTCGAACGGGCTCCCGGGACCGCCCGGCCAGCCCAGCTCGCGCAGCATCTCGGTGAAGGCGACGTAGCGCGGGTCCCCGACGACGGACCCGTCCGCCGTCCGGTAACCGGCGTACCGGATCAGTTGCTCGTTCCAGATCCGGGGCCCGGGGACGCCCGGCCGCTCCTGGGGGAACACGGTGATCGTCGGGCGGATCCTGCGGGCCAGCGCCGCGTCCCGCAGGTGGTTCACGCACTCGACCGCGATGCCCTCGGCCGTGGTGACGTACCGCCGGTCGCGCACCCGTAGCGAGCGCCAGTACAGCCGGCCGATGCACCTGCCGCTGTTGCGCCAGGCCACCCTGGCGCCGAAGACCAGCTCGCTGGGAGTGTGCGTGTACGTGCCGGTCCGGGCGATCTCCTGCCGGACCTCGCGCAGGCGCTCCCGCGGGTCACCTGCCCCGGGATTCTCCGCGTGGAACAACCTCAGATAGTCCTCGGCCGCGGCCTCCACATCGGCCGCGGCCCTCTCGTCGGCCGGGGTCCGCGCGACGGCAGGGGGCGCCTCGGGGACGACATGGACCGGATCCGGGGCATGACGCCGGGACCTTCGCCAGGTGAGCACAGCAAAACCACCCAATGTGGCTCACGGGCACGACGGCCGTTCCGGGCGGCACGGTGCCCTGAACGCGGCGGCCCTTCCCCGCTGCGATCGGTGTGGTCCGCGGCAGCCGCGCGCCGGTCCATCCGCTGCGATCACGGGGCCCGGGCACGGCGATCTCATTTTCTGTGATTCGCCGTGCTTTGTCCGCTGAATCGGGATACGAGACGCCGAAGGCCCCGGAAGCGGGGCTTCCGGGGCCTTCGTGATGGCTCCCGCGATAGGACTCGAACCTATAACCTGCCGGTTAACAGCCGGCTGCTCTGCCGATTGAGCTACACGGGATCGCGCTTTGCGCTGGTCGGAGCGGATGTTCCCCGTTCCTTGCGGCGCAGGAATAGATTAGCGCACTCCATGGGTGTGTGTCGCATCGATACTCCGGGGTAGGGGCGGGACGAGTGGCGATCCGCAGGTGATCGCATCACGGGGTCCGGCGGAACAGCTTGTGGAGGTGGACATGCGTTATCGGATGATGTTCTGTGTGGGATTCGCGGCCGGGTACGTCCTGGGGAGCCGTGCCGGACGGGAGCGTTACGAGCAGATCAAGCGGATGGCCCAGCGGGTCTCCGACAACCCGTCCGTGCAGGAGACCGCCGGTCTGGTGGGCGCCAAGGTCTCCAGGGCCACCGGCGTGGCGAAGGACAAGGTCAGTGACGTGGCCAAGAACCGGCTGCCGTTCCTGAAGTCGGCCAACGGCTGGCACGGCGACGAGGTGGACGAGACCGGCACCGGCTGGCCGGAGAACCAGCGGACCTCCGCGCCGTACTGATCCCCGACGCCGCTTCCGGACCCTCGGGCCGGGAGCGGCCCGCAGGTGCGAAGGCCCCCTCGGGGGCCTTTTCGCGTGTACGGAGCCGTTCCGGGTCCGTGGGGCGTCCCAGGACCGGTCCGGACGCCGGAGACCCGCCGGGTCCCGTTCAGACGCCGAAGCTGCGGCGCGTCTCCTCCAGCGCCTGCTCGGCCAGGGCGCGCAGGCCCGGGTCGGCCGGGTCGAGACCGGCGTCGAAGACGAGCTCCCAGACCAGCTCGTCGGCCTCGGCCCTCCTCGCCACCAGCCGCACTCCCCCGCGGGCGTCCAGCGGGACGTACTGGTTGACCACGATCGAGGCCGTCACCCGCTCCCGTACGGCCTCGGGGATCCGGCCCGGCTCGGGCAGCAGCGCCCGGTGCGACCGCCCGTCCGTGGTGACGACCGTCAGCCCCTCCTCGTCCCACGTGCCGCGGTCCACCTGGAACCAGGGCAGGCGCACGTCCCCCAGGTACAGCGCCCGGTCGGCGGCGATCACGTAGCCGTCCGGCCCTCCGGCGTAGGTGAGCACCCGGTCACCCGGGACGACGGCCGCGCGGACCTCGGAGGGCATGCGGTTGAAGAGCCTCATTCCTCCACGGTATCGGCGAGCAGGTCCAGGGTGAGCGCCGCCGACCACGAGAAGTCCCTGCTGCCCCGGCCGCTGCCGTCGAAGGGGTCGAAGCACTCGCGGAAACCCGCCTGCCGTACCAGGCGCAGGGTGCTCGCCCCGAGGATCCTGGCCAGCCCCGTCAGGTCGTGGACGGTCGCGGCCCGGCGCAGCAGCCAGTTGGTGTTCACCCAGGACGGCCCGCGCCAGTAGCGGGAGCGGTCGAACTGCCGGGCGCGGATCTCGCAGCTGGGCACCGGGTACCCGGCCGCCCCCATGAAGCGGGCCGACTCCAGCACCCCCACCAGCTCCGCGACCCGGTCCGCGGGCAGTTCCCGGTCCAGCAGCGGCCCGAAGCACCCGACCGTGCAGACCGGGCTGAGCCCTCCGCCGCGCAGGTCGCGGGCGCGGAAGAGGCCGTCGGCCCACAGGCGTTCCAGCAGCCCGGCGCGGATCCGCTCCACCGCCGCCCGGTGCGGCCCGGCGTCCGCGCCGGCCACCGGCGCCAGCTCGGCCAGGGCCTGGCAGGAGGCGAGCCAGATGCCGTTGAACATCGGGTCCTCGACCGCGAACGGGTGCTCGTCGCGCAGGTAGGCCGGATCGTAGCCGGAGTCGCGGTAGCGCAGGGCGAGCGTGACGAAGGGGTCGTGGTGGCCGCCCGGCCGCCCCTCGCCGCAGGATCCCCCCGCCCTCCGGTACGGGGCCCCGGTCATCGGCAGCGCCTCCAGCGGGGCGTCCCAGACGGGGCTGTCGTCCATTCCCGACTCCCAGGGGTGGACGATCGCGGCCAGCCCGGCCCCGCCGAGGTCCCTGACCGTGGCGAGGTAGTCGTGCTGGGCGACCAGCATGGGGTAGAGCCGCCGTACCAGGGCCGCGGCCGTGTCGCGGTCGGCCGCGTGCCGCCAGATCCACCACAGCGCCAGCGCCTGCAGGGGCGGCTGGGTCAGCCCCGAGGTGCCCACCCCGTTGGGGGCCGAGCGGTGCTCCCGGGAGCGCCACACCGACGGCCCGGGGAAGTAGACCTCCGCCCGGACGGGCCGGAAGACGATGTGCGGCACCATGCCGTTGCCCCACTGCCCCGCCAGCAGGCTGAGCAGCTCGGTCCCGGCCCTGCGGGTGTCCCGGCGGGCCAGGCCGATCGCCACGAAGGTGGAGTCCCAGTTCCACTGGTGCGGGTAGAGGCCGGGGGCGGGGACGGTGGCGGACCCCGTCCAGTTCGCGTCGAGCACGGCCCATGCCTCGCGCCCCAGCGCCGCGTCGTCCACCGCCGCTCGCGACTCCATCCGCCCAGTCTGCGCCTGTATCGGCCGGGAGAACAGCCCAGAACGGCCGGAAACCGGCCCGGACCGCGCCGGACCACGGGGGCGCCGCTCCGGATCGCGGGAAGACCGGCCCGGATCGCGGGAAGACCGGACTACTGGAAGAGCGGCTCGCGGAAGGCCCCCGGGCGACGAGCGACGACGGGCCGGCGACCGGGCGGAACGCCGGGTCGCCGGCCCTGACGGGGCACCGGGGACGGTGCCTCAGTCGAGATAGTCGCGCAGCATCTGCGCCCTGGTCGGGTGGCGGAGCTTGGCGAGGGTCTTCGACTCGATCTGCCGGATGCGCTCCCGGGTCACCCCGAACTCCCTGCCGACCTCCTCCAGCGTACGGGGATGCCCGTCCGCGAGCCCGAAGCGCAGCTGGATGATGCGCTGCTCCCGGTCCGACAGGGTCGCGAGGATGTCGTCGAGCTGGTCCTGCAGCATGATGAAGGCGGCGGCCTCCATCGGCACGACCGCGTCCGCGTCCTCGATGAAGTCGCCGAGGTCGGAGTCCTCCTCCCCGATCGGGGACTGCAGGGAGACCGGCTCCTGGGCGATCCGCTGGATCTCGATCACCCGGTCGATCGGCAGGTCCATCTCCAGGGCGATCTCCTCCGGGGCGGGCTCGCGGCCCAGATCCTGGTGGAGCTGGCGCTGGACCCGTACCAGTTTGTTGATCGTCTCGACCATGTGCACCGGAATGCGAATGGTGCGCGCCTGGTCCGCGATCGCCCTGGTGATCGCCTGGCGAATCCACCAGGTGGCGTATGTGGAGAACTTGTAGCCCTTGGTGTAGTCGAATTTCTCGACCGCCCGGATGAGCCCGAGGTTGCCCTCCTGGATGAGATCCAGGAAGAGCATGCCGCGTCCCACATATCTTTTGGCGATTGACACCACCAGCCGGAGATTGGCCTCGATCAGCCGCTGCTTGGCCCGCGTCCCCTGCCAGACGAGCTCCCTGAACTCCGGGAACCCCAGGCGTGAGACGACGCTGGTCAGCTTGTCCTCGGCGAACAGGCCCGCTTCGATCGACTTGGCGAGCTCCACCTCCTCCTCGGCCGTGAGCAGGGGCACCCGGCCGATCTCCCGCAGGTAGATACGGACGAGATCGCTGGTCGGCGCCCTTTTACCGACATCCTCCTCATCGGGTCGGGCGGGTTCCTCGTCGCCCTGGGGCTCGAGGACCTCCACACCCTGTTCGGCGAGCATGCGGACGACGCGCTCGAGCGCGTCGGACGGCAGCTCGGATCTGTCGAGAGCGGCGGCCACGTCATCGACCGTGACGCTTCCGCGCTCTCTTCCCTTCGCGACGAGGTCGGCCACCTGGTCTACCGATGGCGGCCCACTTGGCAGCACCGATGCACCCACGGGAGACAGTCTGCTGTATTGGATCCCCTAAATGGCAGACCTATTTTTGTCACCGGAGGTAAGGCCCTGTTCCTTATCGGATCGAGACCTTATTAAGGTTTGGCGGAATCGGCGGATGGACATTAAAGCAAATTACGCCGTCAGCTCGCGGCGGTGCGCTCCCTCAGGACGCGCCGCTGCTGCTCCAGCGCGACCAGCTCGCCGAACAGCCGGTTGTACTCCTGCTGCTCCTCGACCGGGTTCGTCCGCTGCATCTTCGACTTGAGCTGCTCGATGGCCCGCGCCACCGAGACCAGCTCCAGCGCGGCCAGCATGGCCGAGGCGTAGCGCTCCTCGCTCGCCAGGTCGGCCCGCAGCTCCTCCACGGCGAACCTGGTGACCATCCCGCGCAGGGAGTCCTCGGCCCTGCCCAGCAGCAGGTCGACCCATTCGCGGCCGCCCTGCCCGGCCGCGGCGGTGCCGCCGCAGTCGGCGATCAGCCGGTAGAGGGCCACGTGCTCGGGGAGCGTGAAGGCCTCCGGGCCCACCGCCTCGAAGCGGGGACCGAGCAGCGCGGGACGCTGGACGGCCAGCCGCAGCACCTCGGCCTCGGTCCGCACCCCGGGGTCGGTGAGGTCGGCGACCCGGCGCGGGCCCGCGGGGCGTTCGGCGCGCGGCCGGGCCGCCGTGGAGATCTCGGCGATCCGGTCCATCACGAAGCGCTCGTTGTTGAACCCCAGCCACCGGTCGAGGTCGACGGCGTACAGCTGGCGCAGGGACCTGTCCTTGATGCCGGCCACGATCGGGGCGGCGGCGTCCAGGGCGGAGAGCCTTCCCTCGTTGGTGCTCACGTCGAACTTGGAGATCACGCTGCGGATGGCGAACGCGAAGAGCGGTTCCCTGGCCGCGATCAGGTCGCGCACGGCCGCCTCACCGTGCTGGACGCGCAGGTCGCAGGGGTCGAGCCCGTCGGGCTGCACCGCGACGAAGGTCTGGGTGACGAACTTCTGCTCGTCGGCGAAGGCGCGCAGCGCCGCCTTCTGGCCCGCGGCGTCGCCGTCGAAGGTGAAGACCACCTCGCCGTGCGAGCCCGACTGGTCGAGCAGCAGCCTTCTGAGCACCTTGATGTGCTCCTCGCCGAACGCGGTGCCGCAGGTGGCCACCGCCGTCGGCACCCCGGACAGGTGACAGGCCATCACGTCGGTGTAGCCCTCGACGATCACGGCCTGCGAGCGCTTGGAGATCTCGCGTTTGGCCAGGTCGATGCCGTACAGGACCTCGCTCTTGTGGTAGAGCGGGCTCTCGGGGGTGTTCAGGTACTTCGGGCCGTCCTCGGCGTCGTTCAGCTTCCGCGCGCCGAACCCGATGACGTCGCCGGTGATGTCGCGGATGGGCCAGACCAGCCGGCCCCGGAACCGGTCGATCGGGCCGCGCCGGCCCTCCTTGGCCAGCCCTCCCTTGATCAGCTCCGCGGCGGTGAAGCCCCTGCCCATCAGGTGCCGTGCCAGCGCCTCCCACTCGGCCGGGGCGTACCCGACGCCGAAGCGCTCGGCGTCGACCCGCTCGAAGCCCCGTTCGGACAGGAAGCGGCGTCCGGGCGCGGCGTCGGGGGCCGACAGCTTCGAGACGTAGAACTCCGCCGCCGCCCGATGTGCCTCGATCAGGCGGCTGCGCTCACCCTGCTCGCGGCCGGGCACGTAGCCGCCCTGCTCGTAGCGGAGCTGGACGCCCGCCCTGTTCGCCAGCCGCTCGACGGCCTCGCCGAACGACAGGTGCTCCAGGCGCCGGACGAAGGTGATGACGTCACCGCCCTCGGCGCAGCCGAAGCAGTACCAGTACCCCCGGGTGGGGGTCACGTTGAACGACGGGCTCTTCTCGTCATGGAAGGGACAGAGCCCTTTCAGGTTGCCGCCGCCCGCGTTGCGGAGCTGGATGTGCTCGCCCACGATGTCGGCGATCGGTGAGCGCTCCCGTACGAGCGCGATGTCCTCGTCACTGATCCGGCCTGCCACGCCGCGAGTCTAGTCCGGCTCCCCGACAGCCCCCGACAGCCCGGACGGTACGGACGGGGTGGCGGGGGCAGGAGGAACGATGACTTTCCCGAAGAGGTCATGACCAACCATGACGTCGGTTACAAAGGTAAGAGCGAATTCTCGATACTGTACGCGGGTGGAGATCATGCGATCGCGGCACATGGCACGACTGGCCGCGGTGACCGGCGCGGTGCTCGTCACCGGAGGCTGCGCTTCCCCGGGCGGGGTGGCCGGCATCGGCACGGCGCCCCCGACGCCCGGGGCGGAGAGCGCCGCCGGGACCCCCGGCTCGGTCACCGCGACCATCCCGGACTCGACGCCGACACCCGTCCCGCAGACGGCGGTCGACCGCCCCAAGGCCGACCCGCCGGTGCGGGTCCCGCCACCGAAGCTCTCCAAGTACAGCTACGTCTTCCCGGTCAAGGGCTGCTCGGTCAACTACCAGAGCCGGCTGCTGGTGCTGCCCAAGACCACGATCTGGGCGGGCAAGGGCTGCGCGTTCGTCTCACCGGTGTCGGGGGTGGTCGACGAGGTCAACACCAAGAACCGGTGGAAGCCCTCCACCGACCGCGGCGCCGACCGCGAGGGCCGGTTCGTCACGGTCGTCGGCGACGACGGGGTCCGCTACCTGGGCGGCCACCTGGACGAGGTCGCCGACGGGATCAGGCCGGGGGTGCGCGTCGGCGCCGGGCAGACGCTCGGCCGCATCGGCAACTCCGGGAACGCGCGCTCCACCGCCAGCAACCTCTACTTCGCGATCTCCTGGAAGACCTCCCCCCAGCTCTGGTGGGTCCGCCGCGGCATGGTCAACCCGTGGAACTACCTGGACGCGTGGCTGAAGGGCAACCCCACGCTCTCGCCCCGGGAGGAGATGCAGGCCGTGATGAACCGGACGGGAGCGGCCCCGCGCTGCTTCACGCTGTGCGCGTCCAAGCCGCAGCCCGCCAAGAAGAAGCCCAAGCCCTCGCCGACGCCGGAGGAGCCCGAGCAGATCACCCTGGGCGGCGACGGCGGCGTCGGCTGACAGGGTCGTCGCGGGCACGATGGCGCGGGTGGCGCGGGCGTCGTCCCGCCGGTGCGCGGGGACGCCGGCGAACGCGTCCCCGTCCCCGTCCCCGTCACGCTGATCGTCCTAGTCGTCCTCGTCGTCGGTCAGGAGGAAGCCGGGCCGGTTCTCGCGCCACTCGGGGACGTCCATCGCGTTGAGCACGGAGACGAGCTTCTTCTCCTCGTAGGTGAAGTGCGTCCGCATGACCGCCGACAGCGCTCCCACCTCCTCGCGCACCTTCGAGGCCGTGGCCGGGTCCGGTCGCTCCGGCAGGGCGTCGAGGAGCTTGCGCAGGTTCCCCATCAGCCAGTCCAGGTGGTTGTGGTCGCTGCGCAGGTCGGAGAGCACCTTGCGCAGCTCGGGGTACTCCTCGGCGATCGCCGGGAACGCGCCGCCGTCCTCGCCGGTGTGGTGGCGCGTCAGCGCCGTGCAGAACGACAGGCAGTGCGCGCGCAGGTCCCGGGGCGGGAGTCCCCTGCCGTCGAAGTAGTCGTCGATGCCGTCCTCGAGGTCCTCCAGCATCTCGCGGAGCCAGACGTGCACCTCGAGCAGCTGGGTGCCCAGGGCGGTGAGACGGCCTCCCGCCTCGGAGCGTGCGTTCATGTTCGTCCTTCGGGTGGGGGATCCGTCCGGTCCTCGCGGGGTGCCGGGAGCGGACGGCCGGTCAGCGGCCCGACAGGCGGCGGTGCCAGGCGACCGCCGAGGTGTCGGTGAGCGAGGCGATCTGGTCGATGACCACGCGCAGGCGCCCGGCGTTGCCGGACGCCCGGACGAACGCGGGCCTGAGAGCGGGCTCCAGGGTGCCGGGGGCGCCCAGCATGATCTGGTGGGCCAGGTCGTGGATCAGCTCGCGCTGCCGCGCCTGGTTCGCGTTGTGCTCGTCCCTGGTCATCACGTAGTGGGCGGTGACGCCTTTGAGCAGCGCGCACTCCAGCCGGGTGGTCCTGGGCACGATCAGGTCCGCGCCGTGGCGCCCGGCGGCCGGGTCGTACGCCTCGCGGGTGGCGAACTCGGCCGACCTGCAGAAGTGACCGATGAGCGAGCTGGTGAGCCTCTTGATCGCGGCCAGGTCGGCGAGCGAGCGGTCGAAGTGGCGAGGCCAGAGCGACTGGGCGGTCAGGCGGACGAAGACGTCCTCCAGCTCCCCGGGCTCGGCGTCGGGGGCGTACCAGTCGCGGGTGGTGGCGCAGACGTCGCGGCGCTCCACCGGGTCGCGCAGCGCCTCCAGCACCACGTCACCGGAGTGCAGGGCGTCCTCCAGGTCGTGCACCGAGTAGGCGATGTCGTCGGCCCAGTCCATGATCTGGGCCTCGAAGCTGACCCGCCCCTCCGGCGCCCCCTGCCTGATCCACTCGAAGACCGGCATGTCGTCGTCGTAGACGCAGTACTTGGCTCCCCGCTCGCGGGTCCACGGGTACTTCACGGCGGCGTCCAGGCAGGCCCGGGTCAGGTTGAGCCCGGCGCTGCGGCCGTCCTCGGTGACGACCTTGGCCTCCAGCCGGGTCAGCAGGCGCAGGCTCTGCGCGTTGCCCTCGAAGCCGCCGCAGCCGCTCGCCAGTTCGTTGAGCGCCGTCTCCCCGTTGTGGCCGAACGGCGGGTGACCCAGGTCGTGGGCCAGGCAGGCGGTCTCCATCAGGTCGGGGTCGCGGCCGAGCGCCTCGCCCATCTCCCGGCCGACCTGTGCGCACTCCAGCGAGTGGGTCAGGCGGGTACGGGGGATGTGCTGGCCGCCGCCGAAGGTCTCCCCCGGGCCGACGACCTGCGTCTTGGCCGCGAGCCGCCGTAGCCCGGCGCTGTGCAGCACCCGCGCCCGGTCGCGCTGGAACGGGCCTCTTCCCGGGTTGCCGGGCGGTTCCGGCACCCACCTGGCCTGATCGTGTTCGTCATAACGGTGCATACGTGCAGTGATTTTATCCGCGAAAGGCCCGCCTCATGCCGAACGGCGAGAAAACACCTGGTTACCGGGGGTACGGGTGTCCCCTCGCCCGGCCCGGGAAGCGACCGGGCCGGACGGGGGCGACCGGGCCGGGTGAGGGACGAGAGGGGGCGGAGCCTCGGGAGGCCCGCCCGGTCAGCGGGTGTCGGACCCGGCGCAGGCCAGGGTGGCGCGGGCGGCCTCCAGCCGGGCGACCGGGATGCGGAACGGCGAGCAGGACACGTAGTCCAGGCCGGCCCGGTGGCAGAAGTGGATCGAGTCGGGGTCGCCGCCGTGCTCGCCGCAGATGCCCAGCTTGAGGTCGGGACGGGTGCTCCGGCCCTGCTCCACCGCGATCTCGACGAGCCTGCCGACGCCGTCGGCGTCCAGCGTCTCGAACGGGGACACGCCGAAGACGCCCAGCTCCAGGTACTTCGCGAAGAACGCGGCCTCGACGTCGTCCCGGGAGAAGCCCCAGGTCATCTGGGTCAGGTCGTTGGTGCCGAAGGAGAAGAACTCGGCGGCCTCGGCGATCTGGGCGGCGGTCAGCGCGGCGCGCGGCACCTCGATCATCGTGCCGATCAGCGCCTCGACGCCGGCCTCGGCGAGGATCGCCCGCGCCTCGTCCCTGACGTGCTCCAGCTCCTGCACCGCGGCCACCAGCGGGATCATGATCTCGGGACGGCTGCCCGGCACGGCCTTGGCCGCCTCGGCGATCGCCCGGACCTGCATGGCGAACACGCCGGGGATGATCAGACCGAGCCGCACCCCGCGCAGGCCCAGCATGGGGTTCTCCTCGTGGAGACGCTTGAGGGCGACCAGCAGCCTGCGGTCCTTCTCCGGCGCCTCGTCCCCCGCTAGGGCGATCTTCACCGACAGCTCGGTGAAGTCGGGCAGGAACTCGTGCAGCGGCGGGTCGATCAGGCGGACGGTGACCGGCAGTCCCTCCATCGCCCGGAAGATGGCGGTGAAGTCCTCCTTCTGCAGCGGCTCCAGCGCTGCCAGCGCCCGGTCCCGTTCCTCGTCGGTGCCGGCCAGCACCAGGTCCTCGACCAGGCTGCGGCGCTTCCCGAGGAACATGTGCTCGGTGCGGCACAGGCCGATGCCCTGGGCGCCGAACCTGCGGGCCCTGGCCGAGTCCTCGGCCGTGTCCGCGTTGGCGCGCACGTCCATCCTGCGGACCTCGTCGGCGTGGGTCATGAGCCGGTGCACCGCGCGGACCAGCTCGTCGTCCCGGTCGCCCGAGCCCTCGAAGTACTCCACGACCGGGGAGGGGACCACGGGCACCTCGCCGAGGTACACGGTCCCGCTGGTGCCGTCGATGGAGATGACGTCCCCCTCGGAGACCACCACGCCGCCGGGGGCGGTGAACGTGCGGTCGGCGGCCGAGACCTCCAGCGCCTCGGCGCCGCAGACGCACGTCCTGCCCATGCCGCGGGCGACCACGGCGGCGTGCGAGGTCTTGCCGCCCCGGCTGGTCAGCACCCCCTGGGCGGCGATCATCCCGGCCAGGTCGTCGGGGTTGGTCTCGCGGCGTACCAGGATGACGGCCTCGCCCTGCGCGGCGAGCTCGACGGCGCGGTCGGTGGAGAAGACGGCCTTGCCCACGGCCGCGCCCGGTGAGGCGTTCATCCCCCTGGCGATGACCGTGCTGCCGGTGTCCTCGGCGAAGCGGGGGAACATCAGCTGGGCGAGCTGGTCGCCGGTGACCCGGGTCACCGCCTCGTCGAGGTCGATGACGCCCTGGTCGACGAGCTGCACGGCGATGCGGAACGCGGCGCCCGGGGTGCGCTTGCCCACGCGGGTCTGCAGCATCCACAGCTTTCCGCGCTCGACCGTGAACTCGATGTCGCACAGGTCGCGGTAGTGCTCCTCCAGGGTGCGCATGGTCCGCATGAGCTCGTCGTAGACGGGCCGGTCGATGCTCCGGAGCTCCTGCAGCGGCAGGGTGTTGCGGATGCCCGCGACCACGTCCTCGCCCTGCGCGTTCTGCAGGTAGTCGCCGTACACGCCCTGCTGGCCGGTTCCGGGGTCGCGGGTGAAGGCGACCCCGGTGCCGGAGTCCATGCCGCAGTTGCCGAACACCATGGAGCAGACGCTGACCGCGGTGCCAAGGTCGGCCGGGATGCGCTCCTGGCGACGGTACAGCACGGCGCGCGGCGCGTTCCAGGAGGAGAACACCGCCTCCACCGCCATGCGCATCTGCAGGTACGGGTCGGCGGGGAAGTCCTCCCCGGTGTGCGCGCGGACGATCTCCTTGTACGTCGCGACCAGGGCGCGCAGGTCGGCCGCATCCAGCTCCAGGTCGTCGCGGCCGTCCTTGAGCCGCTCCAGGGCGTCGTCGAACAGCTCGCCGTCGATGCCCTGGACGGTCTTGCCGAACATCTGGATGAGGCGCCGGTAGGAGTCCCAGGCGAAGCGCTCGTTGCCACCGGCCTGCTTGGCCAGCCCGTGGACCGAGTCGTCGTTCAGCCCGATGTTGAGGACCGTCTCCATCATGCCGGGCATGGAGAACGCGGCCCCGGACCGTACGCTGACCAGCAGCGGATCGTCGGCCTGGCCGAGCCTGCGGCCCATCGCGGTCTCCAGCGCGGCCAGGTGCCCGGCGATCTCCTCCTCCAGCCCCTCGGGCAGGACGCCGCTCGCCAGGAAGCTCCGGCACGCCTCGGTCGTGATGGTGAAGCCGGGGGGCACCGGCAGCCCGAGATTGGTCATCTCGGCGAGGTTCGCCCCCTTGCCGCCGAGCAGGTCTCTGAGATCTTTGTTTCCCTCGGTGAAGTCGTAAACGTACTTGGGCACGGTCGCTCCTTCTACGGCTTCCTACGGCTTCAAAAACGACGTATGGTCCCGCCTCTCCCCGGACTCTACAGACGAATCGGCCGATGAATCGGCACCCATCACCAGGAACGACATAGCCGCAGTTCAGAACATGTTCACCGGTCTAATCCAATGCAAATTAAGATCGAACGAACGACAACTCAGACCATCACAAGAATTGGTTTACACCAATTGGTATACACCAATTCCACCGGCATTCACGCCCGTTCACGACGGCCCTGGCGGGTGATCGGGGCCGCGTCCGCGAGGGGGTTGAGGTCGGGGACCTCTCCCTCGGCGGGCCCGTTCCCGGCCGGCAGCCAGAGCACGAACACGCTCCCCTGGCCCGGCCGCGAGAACAGGCGGACGTGGCCGCCGTGGGACTCCACGATCTGGCGGACGATCGCCAGGCCCAGGCCGCTGTGCCGGTCCCGGCGGCCGGTACCGCCACCGGTCCCGCCACCGGTCTCGCTCGTCTCGCCGCCGCTCTTGCCGCGCCAGAAGCGGTCGAACACCCGCGCGTGGTCGTCCTCGGACACCCCCGGCCCGGCGTCGCGCACCGCCACCCAGATCCAGTCGTCACTGCGGCCCGCCGCCACGACGACCTCGCTGCCGGCGGGGGCGAGCCGTACGGCGTTGGAGAGCAGGTTGCCCACGGCCCGGCGCAGGGCGTCGTGGTCCCCCACCCCGCGCAGCCCGGAGGGCAGCGCCTTGCGGATCGTCAGCCCGCGCCCGGCCGCGAGCGCGGTGAACTCCTCGGCCGCCTCGGCGGCCAGCGTCCCCACGTCCACCTCGGCGTCGGCCAGCGCGGGCGCGGAACGGCGGGCGGTCGCCAGCAGGTCCTCGACCAGGCGCGTCATGCGGGTGGTGGCCCGGTCCACGATGGCCACCGCGCGCATCCGCTCCTCCTCGGTGCTGTCGGGGGAGGCCAGGACGGCGTCGACGTTGGCCCGGATGATGGCCAGCGGGCTGCGCAGCTCGTGGGAGGCGTCGTCGATCAGCTGCCGCTGCGCCAGGAACGCGCCCTCCAGGCGGCCGAGCATGGTGTCGACGGTGTCGGCGAGGTCGCGGAGCTCGTCCTTGGGGCCGGTGAGCAGGATCCGCCGCGACAGGTCCGTGCCCTGGATCTCGGCGGCGGCCCTGGTGATGGAGCGGACCGGGCGCAGCACCCGGCCCGAGAGCATCCAGCCGATGCCGAAGCTCGCCACGAACAGCCCGCCCAGGGTCAGGAGCGAGTAGTCGCGCATGGTCTTCAGGGTCAGCAGGTTGACCGCGTTCTCGACCTCGGCGAGCTCGACGACCGGGGCCTTGCCGATGTAGCGCTCGGTGTCGACGCTGTAGAGCTTGGCCTGCTGCACGGTGTAGGGGCGCTCCTCTGCGCTCCTGGCCACCGCGACGTACAGCAGGCCGACGACCAGCCCGGAGAGCAGGAACAGCAGGCTGGAGTAGAGCACGGTCAGCCGGAAGCGGATCGTGTGCACGAAGGAGAACCTCACGCGTCCTCCCGCGGGCGGTGGCGGATCACGTGCGCGGCGGGGGGCCTCACGTGTCCTCCTCCGGCCGATGGCTCACGCGCATGCGAGAGGGCCTCACGTGTCCTCCCTGAGCCGGTAGCCCTTGCTGACCACGGTCTCGATCACGGCGTCGGTGCCGAGCTTGCGCCGCAGGTTGCCCACCGTCACCCGCACGGTGTTGGTGAACGGGTCGGTGTGCTCGTCCCAGACGTGCTCCAGCAGCTCCTCGGCGGAGACGACGTGCCCGGGACGGGTCATCAGGTAGTGCAGGACCCCGAACTCCTTGGGGGTCAGCCCCAGCTCCCTCCCGTTCGAATGGCTCTCCACCCGGGAGGTGTCCAGCCGCAGCGAGCCCACCTGCAGGATCGCCGTCCCGCCGCCCTGCTCCCTGCGGAGCAGGGCGCGGACGCGGGCCAGGAGCTCGGGGAAGGCGAACGGCTTGACCAGGTAGTCGTCGGCGCCCTCGTCCAGCCCCCTGACCCGGTCGTCCAGCCGGTCGCGCGCGGTCACCATGATGATCCGCACGGCCTGGCCCTGGTCGGTGCCGCGCAGGGCCCGGCACACCTCGAAGCCGTCCCCGCCGGGCAGGTTGAGGTCGAGAAGGACCAGGTCGTAGGAGTTGACCTGGAGCTTCTCGCGCGCCTGGGCCACGTCGTAGGCGACGTCCACCGCGTATCCGGCCCGGACGAGCCCCACGCGCAGGGCGTCGACCAGGTCTTCCTCATCTTCGACAACGAGCAGTCGCATGGTACGAACCTAGGTCGTGGGCGGCCGGAAACGCGGATGCCACCGCCGTCCCGTCTTCTCGTTCCCCCCGCTCACCCCCGTCACCCCCGTCATCCTCAGACGCCGCCGTCCCGTGTCCCCGTCCACCGCGCTCACCCCCGGATGATCCGTTCGGCGACGGGCACCGCCCGGTCGATGGGGATGGCGAAGCCGATGCCGATCGAACCTGTCCCCCGCCGTGAGAGCGTCGCGATCGCGGTGTTGATCCCGACCACCTCGCCCCGGGCGTTGACCAGCGGCCCGCCGGAGTTGCCGGGGTTGATGGAGGCGTCGGTCTGCAACGCGG
Organism: Streptosporangium sp. NPDC050148; assembly: GCF_055586505.1. Taxonomy (NCBI): domain Bacteria; kingdom Bacillati; phylum Actinomycetota; class Actinomycetes; order Streptosporangiales; family Streptosporangiaceae; genus Streptosporangium; species Streptosporangium sp. NPDC050148. The sequence goes on from NZ_JBVJIA010000013.1 coordinate 47,716, forward strand.
TCTGCCCGCGCCCGCCCAGCCTCACCTGGCGGTCGAGGGCGCTGACGATGCCGCCGGTGACCGTGCCCGCCAGGCCCAGCGGGGAGCCGACGGCCAGCACCTGGTCCCCCACCGCGAGGTCCGCGGACCTGCCCAGCACCGCGGCGGTCAGCCCGCGGGCGTCGTCCACCCTGAGCACCGCGAGGTCGTACGCCTCGTCGGTGCCCACGACGGCGGCGGGCAGGCGGCGCCCGTCGTCGAGCACGACGGTGACGCCGGCACCCGCGGCGCTCCCGGCCAGGACGTGCGCGTTGGTGAGCAGGTGGCCGGAGCCGTCGATCACGAAGCCCGACCCGGCGCCCCGGCCCGACTCGACCGACACGACGCTCGGCAGCACCCTGGCGGCGGTGCCGCTGAGGCCGCCCGCCGTACCGGGCGAGCCGGACGGGACGGGCGGGGCCGCGGCGGCGCGGGGCAGGGCCGCGGGAGCCGCCTCGTCCCCGACGGCCAGCCGGCCGCCCGCGACGCCCGCCGCGCCTCCGGTGAGCGCGGCGACGAGCACCGCGGCGGCCAGGAGACGCCCGCTCCCCTTCCGTACGGGGACGGCCGGGGCGGCGGTCACACCGGCCGCCCGCGAAGGCACCTCCGGCGGCGCGGGCGGCGGGGGGCCCGGGGCGAAACCGGGGCCCCGGGGCCGTCCGAGTCCGGGGGGCCGGTCGTGCGACATCACCATGATCGACTCCTCACAGGATCCTCGAGAACCAGAACAGGGACGTCCCGGCGGCGACCACCGCGCCGAGCAGCGCGATCCCGACGAACCACGGCCAGACCTCCTGCCGCTCGGTCCGGTAGCCCACCGAGCTGCCGATGTCGTCGTACACCGCCCGCAGTTCGTCACCGGAGGCCGCCTCGTAGAAGCCCCCGCCGGTGCTGCGCGCCAGCTCCCGCAGGGCCGGGCCGTCCACCGGCACCGGGGTCTCCCGGGTGCCCATCCGGATCGTGCCGCCGGGCGTGCCGTACGCGATGGTGGACACCGGCACGCGCCGGGAGGTCGCCTCCCGGGCCGCCTGCTCGGGCGGCCTGCCCATGGTGCTCGACCCGTCGGACATCAGCACGATGTGGGCGGGCGGCCGCTCCCGGCTCCGCAGGGCGTCGATCGCGTCCAGGGACGAGAACACCGCCTCGCCGACGGCCGTACCGGAGTCCGTGGTGAGCCGGTCGATCGCCGACAGCACCGCCGCCCTGTCGGTGGTGGGCGGCACGCTCACCGAGGCCGAGGAGGAGAACGTGACCAGGCCGAGGTTGAAGCGGGCGGGCAGGTCCCCGACGAACCGCCGCGCGGCCTCGCGCGCCGCCGTGAACCGGTCGGGCGCCACGTCGGTGGCCTGCATCGACGCGGAGACGTCGAAGGCCACGATGATCGTCGCCTCTTCCTTCGGGACCCGCGTCTCGGCCGTCGGCCGCGCGAATCCGACGACGAGGAGCACCAGCATTCCCATGAAGGCCGTGGCGGGCACGTGCCTGCGCCACCCCGGCGTCCTGGGCGCCAGCTTCTCCAGCAGGTCCAGGTTGGTGAACCGCAGGGCGTACCGGCTGCGCCGCCGGTACATGACCACGTACAGGACCGCGATCATCAGGGCGGGGACCAGCAGCCACAGCCAGACGGGGGAAAGGAACGTCACGCGACACCACCTCTCACGGCTCTCGTCCGCGCCAGGCGGCGCTGGACCATGACGTGGCGGACCAGATCGCGGACCCAGTCGCGATCGGTGCCCAGGCGCAGGTGGGCGGCCCCGGCCCTGCGCAGGGCGTCCGCGATGGCCGCCCGCTGACCGGCGGCGGCCTCGGCGTAGCGCTCGCGCAGGCGGGGACCGGCCGTGGAGATCTCCCGGCGCCGGCCCGTCTCCGGATCGACGAGCGTGAGCACTCCCACGTCGGGCAGGGTCAGCTCCCGGGGATCGACGACCTCCACCGCCAGGAGCTGGTGGCGGACCGCGAGATGGCGCAGCGACCTCTCCCAGCTCTCCGGGGGGTCGAGGAAGTCGGAGACGACGACCACGAGCCCGCGCCGACGCGTCACGCGGCGCAGGTCGTCGGCGGCCGGGCCGAGGCGCGGCGCCGGGGTCCCCGGCTCGGTGCGCGGCAGCGAGAACATCGTGCCGAGCAGCGCCATCAGGTGCGCGCGCCCGCTCCTGGCGGGGAAGCGCCGGACCTCGCCGCCGTGCAGGATGTGCGTGCCGACGCGGTTGCCCGTCCGCTCGGTGAGGAAACCGACCGCCGCGACGGCGGCGAGCGCGAGCTCCCTCTTCTCCATCAGCGCGGTGCCGAAGTCCATGCTGGCGCTGGCGTCGAGCAGCACCCAGGTCTCCAGCTCCCGGTCGGCGATCATGTCACGCACGTGCGGCTCCGCCGTGCGGGCGGTGACGTTCCAGTCCATCCGCCGTACGTCGTCGCCGGGCGCGTACTGCCTGGCCTCGGCGAGCTCGCCGCCGGGGCCAGGGGTCAGCCCGAGGTGGTCTCCCTGGAGCAGCCCGTCGAGCCGCCTGACGACCGTCAGCTCCAGCCTGCGCAGCACCCGTTCGGACGGCAGGGGCCGCATCAGGCCGCCTCGGTCTGCCCGGGGGCGACCCTGGGCACCGGGATGGTCGCGACCACCCGGTCCACGATCTCCCGCGGGGAGACGTCGTCGGCCAGCGCGTCGAAGGACGGCACCAGCCGGTGCGCGATCACGTCACGGGCCAGGTCCGCGACGTCCTCGGGCAGGACGTAGTCGCGCCCGCGCACCAGCGCCAGCGCGCGGGCCGCGGCCACCAGCCCCAGCGTCGCCCGGGGGCTCGCGCCGTAGGTCAGCAGCGGCGCGACGTCGGCCAGCCCGAACCGGGCGGGCTCGCGGGTCGCGTACACCAGCCGGACCGCGTACTCGGCGACGGCGTGGTGGACGAAGACGTCGTCCACGGCGGCCTGCAGCGCGAGCAGCCGCCGCGGGTCGAGCACCCCTCGCGGGACGGGCCGGTCGGTGCTCATCCGGTAGAGGATGGCGAGCTCCTCCGACTCGCTCGGGTACCCCACCTCGATCTTCATCAGGAAGCGGTCCCGCTGGGCCTCGGGCAGGTGGTAGACGCCCTCGGACTCGATCGGATTCTGGGTCGCCAGGACCAGGAACGGCGCGGGCACCGGGTGGGTACGCCCGCCGATGCTCACCTGGCGTTCGGCCATCACCTCCAGCAGCGCCGACTGGACCTTGGCCGGGGCCCTGTTGATCTCGTCGGCGAGCACGAAGTTGGCCATCACCGGGCCGAGCTCGATGTCGAAGCCCTCGGTGGACGGCCGGTAGATGCGGGTGCCGACGATGTCGGCGGGCACCAGGTCGGGGGTGAACTGGATCCGGGCGAACGTGCCGCCCACGACCCCCGCGAGCGTCTCGGCCGCCAGCGTCTTGGCGATGCCGGGCACCCCCTCCAGCAGGCAGTGCCCCCGGGCCAGGACCGCGACGAGCAGGCGCTCGACCATCCGGTCCTGGCCGACGATCACACGCTTGACCTCGAACAGCGCCCGCCCGAGCACGGCGCTCTCCGGCACCCTGCCGGTGTCGTCACCCGTGCCGCCCCCGTCGCCCGTGCCGGGCGGCACCTGGTGTACGTCGCCGGTCACGGGGCGGTCGCGGAGGTCGAGGAGGGGCAGTCGTCGACGAGCAGCCGCAGCTCGACCGCGCCGGGGCGCGGGTCGGCGTGAGCGGCGCTGCCGGTGAGCAGGAAGACGGCCCCGCCGAGGGCCAGGACCCCCGGCACGGCCTTCCACGGTGATACGCGGGTCATCGTTCTCCCCCTTCGTTGAACGAACGATCCCCCTGATGTCATCAAAAGGCCCCGAAAACCGCTGTAAGGCGGGTTTTTATGTTGTCTTTCGCTCCGGTCGATCATCGAAGGGGCGCCGGGGCGGACGGGGACGAGGGCGGGGACAGGAGCGGGCCGGGGCGGGGCCGACCGGGAGAGCGCGACGGCCGGCGACCCCGTGTGCGGGGTCGCCGGCCGTCACCGGGCGGACGTGGCCCCGATCACCGGGGCCGAGCCGTCTCAGTCGTTGAGGTGCTGGCGCAGGTAGGACTCGACCTGGTCGAGGGCCACGCGCTTCTGGGCCATCGAGTCGCGCTCGCGGATGGTCACCGCCTGGTCGTCGAGGGTGTCGAAGTCGACGGTGATGCAGAACGGCGTGCCGATCTCGTCCTGGCGCCGGTAGCGGCGGCCGATCGCGCCCGCGTCGTCGAAGTCGACGTTCCACCGGCGGCGGAGCTGGGCCGCCAGGTCCTTGGCCTTGGGCGACAGGTCCGCGTTGCGCGAGAGCGGGAGCACCGCGACCTTGACGGGCGCGAGCCGGTGGTCGAGGCGCATGACCGTGCGCTTCTCCATGACGCCCTTGGCGTTGGGCGCCTCGTCCTCGGTGTAGGCGTCGATCAGGAAGGTGAGCGTGGCGCGGTCCACACCGGCGGCCGGCTCGATCACGTACGGGACGTAGCGCTCGCCGCTGTCCTGCTCGAAGAAGCTGAGGTCGGTGCCGGAGGCCTTGCCGTGCGCGGTCAGGTCGAAGTCCGTGCGGTTGGCGATGCCCTCCAGCTCACCCCACTCGGTGCCGGTGAAGTTGAAGCGGTACTCGATGTCGACGGTCCGCTTGGAGTAGTGCGAGAGCTTGTCCTTGGGGTGCTCGTACAGCCGCAGGTTGTCCTGGGTGATGCCCAGGTCGGTGTACCAGCGGAAGCGCTCGTCGATCCAGTACTGGTGCCACTCCTCGTCACTGCCCGGCTTGACGAAGAACTCCATCTCCATCTGCTCGAACTCGCGGGTACGGAAGATGAAGTTGCCCGGGGTGATCTCGTTGCGGAACGACTTGCCGATCTGGCCGATGCCGAACGGGATCTTCTTGCGCGCCGACTGCTGCACGTTGAGGTAGTTGATGAAGATGCCCTGGGCGGTCTCCGGCCTCAGGTAGGCCAGGCCCGACTCGTCCTCGACCGCGCCGAGGTAGGTCTTGAGCAGGCCGCTGAACTGCTTGGGGGCGGTGAAGGCGCCCTTGTTGCCGCAGTTGGGGCAGGTGATGTCGGCCAGGCCGTTGATCGGCTGCTTGCCGTGCTTCTCGGCGTACGACTCCTCGAGGTGGTCGGCACGGTAGCGCTTGTGGCAGGACTGGCACTCGGTCAGCGGGTCGGTGAAGGTCTCCACGTGGCCGCTGGCCTGCCACACCTCGCGGGCCAGGATCACCGAGGAGTCGAGGCCGACCACGTCGTCACGCCCCTGCACCACGGTCTTCCACCACTGCCGCTTCACGTTGTTCTTGAGCTCCACACCCAGCGGGCCGTAGTCCCACGACGCGCGCAGGCCGCCGTAGATCTCGCTGGAGGGGTAGACAAGACCACGTCGCTTGGCGAGGCTGACGATGGTGTCCATGATGTCCGTGCGGCGTGCCATAAGGGAAAATCTCCATCCGGCTGGAGGTCGGCGAGGAAGTGATGGAGCCTCCAGCTTAGGGGAGACGGGCCGCCGGGACATTCGCATGACCCATCCCGCCCACCTCCCCGGGCAAAGCTTGTCCGCCCCCGCCGGAAGGCCCCGGTCCCGCGTCCGATCCCGCGTCCGGTCCCCGCGCGATCCCGGGCCGGCCTTCCAACAGGGCGGCCCCTTCCACGATCCCCGGCCCCGTACGACTCCGGGCCCCGCACGGTCCCGGACCCCGCGCGATCCCGGGGCGCGGGCTCAGGGGCGGTCGGCGTCCTCGAAGGCGCTCGGCTCGTTGATCATCAGTGTCATCAGCGGGTACATCACCATCCGCGCCGCGCCAAGCGCCCTGCGGTAGAACCCGGCGCCCTCCCACTCGCTCACCAGGGCCCACAGCTCCGGTTCGTCCACCGACCTCGTCACCCGGCCACGGAGACACCCCGGTTGCGCGGCGAGCGTGTCCACGATCTCGTGGGCCCGGGCCAGGAACTCCTCGGTCCGGGCCTGCGGCACCGAGTAACGGATGAGAGCGAGCATCCGCCCAGCATGCCAGAGCCCGCCCGCGTCACCGGCCGCGTCCCCCGTGTCCCCTGTACCCGCCCGCGCCCCACCTGCCCGCGTCCCTGCGTGACGGCCCGGTCCGTTGCCCCCGAGATCGGGCCGGGCACCGGAGGTGTCACCGGCGGGCCCCGGAGCGTTAGGCTCGGCCCGTGGCCGACAAGCGCGGAGAACGCCCCGCACACCCCCTGGCACAGTCCCGTCCCCAGCGGGGCAAACGACCCCTGCCCGCGGGCGAGCAGTTCTTCACCCCGGGGGCGACCGGGCTGCGGCGCAAGGTCGAGCTGCGCAGCGCGGCCCCGCTCGTCTTCCTGTTCCAGCTCCCCCGGTGGATCGCCCCGGTGGTGCTGGTGGTGCTCATGCTGGCCGGCTTCGCCGTGTCCTCCTTCTGGGGCGGGGTGGCCGTCCTCCCGGTGATCGGATTCGTCGGCTGGCTCGCCTACATGTCGTGGCCCTCCCTGGGCAACGGAGGCCGGCTCCTGCGCGTCGCGCTGCTCACCTTCCTGATCCTGCTCGCCGCCGACCGCTTCGGCGCCTTCTGACACGCCCGGCGGCACGCCCTCCCCGATACAGCCCCTCTCCCGGGTACGGCCCCTCTGCCGGTACGACCCAGGTCTCCGGTGCGACCCCGATGGACCGTCCGCCCGGTCCCCACGGGGAGCCTCACCCACCGCTCTCCGGGCCTCCCCGTGACCGCGGCCGCCGGTCACGCCGCGCACCGGACGTCCCCGCGCCAGGGATGACCAGGGACACCCTGCCCGACGCCTGCCCGGCGTCCGCCCGGCGTCCGCCCACCGCCGACCCGTCCCGCGTGTCCTCACCCGCGAGTCCCCCGGTGACCCGGCCGATCTTCGCCGATTTTGACAACCATTTTCATTTACCGGCATACTGTCCGCATGATGTCCGAGTTCTCCCGACGTATCCTCATACGTAACGCCAGCCTGGTTGCGTCCACCGCCCTTCTCGCCGCCACCACCGCGTGCGGTGCCGAGGCCGGTTCGACAGGCTCCGCCGGGAGCTCGAGCCCGTCCGCGACCGGCAAGCCCGACGTCACCGCGGCCATCTACCCCCTGCAGTGGCTCACCGAGAAGGTCGCGGGCACCGACGCCGCCGTCACCGGCCTGACCGAGCCCGGGGTCGAGCCGCACGACCTGGAGCTGTCCCCCGCGCAGGTCGCCGGGTTGTCGAAGACCGGGCTCGTCGTCTACATCAAGGGCGTCCAGCCCGCCGTGGACGAGGCCGTCGAGCAGCACGCCGCCGACCGCGGTTTCGACGCGGCCACCGCGGTCGCCACCCTCCCGGCCACCGAGGAGGAAGGGCACGAAGAGGAAGGGCACGAGGAGGAGGAGCACGGCCACGAGGTCGAGTACGACCCGCACCTGTGGCTCGACCCGACCCGCTTCGCGACGGTCGCCACGCAGCTCGGCGAGAAGCTCGCCGCCACCGACCCCGCGCACGCGGCGGCCTACCGCGACCGTGCCGCCCGGACCGCGGCCGACCTGACCACGCTGGACGGCGAGCTGACCAAGGGCCTGGCCACCTGCTCCTCGCGGGCGATCGTCACCAACCACGCCGCGTTCGGCTACCTCGCCGCCCGGTACAAGCTCCAGCAGATCGGCATCAGCGGCCTCGACCCCGACGCCGAGCCCTCGCCCGCCCGCCTCGCCGAGGTGGCAAAAGTGGCCAAGCAGCAGAAAATAACTACGATCTTCACCGAGACTCTCGTCAGCCCCAAGGTCGCCGAGATTCTCGCCCAGGAGGTCGGCGCGAAGACCGCGGTCCTCGATCCGATCGAGAGCCGGCCCTCCAACGGCGACTACCTGTCCGCCATGCGGCAGAATCTCACCACACTCCGAGCGGCGCTCGGCTGCTCGTAAGGGTCATATGTGACATCCACTACAGCGGTTTTCACCATGAACGGCGGCCAGGTCGACCTGGACCGCCGTCCGGTGCTTCGCGGGATCGACCTGTCCGTGGAGCCCGGCGAGGCGGTGGCCGTTCTCGGCGCGAACGGGTCGGGGAAGTCCACCCTCGTCCGCGCCCTGCTCGGCCTCGTCCCCCTGTCCGGCGGCCGGACCCTGCTGTACGGCAGCCCTCCCGCCCGGTTCCGCGAATGGTGGCGGATCGGCTACGTCCCCCAGCGGCTCTCGGTGGGCGGCGGCGTGCCGACCACGATCCGGGAGGTCGTCGCCTCCGGCCGGATCTCCAGGCAGCGGCGCCTGCGCCCGACCGGCGCGGCCGACCGCGAGGCGACCATGCGGGCGCTGGAGACCGTCGGCCTGGCCCACCGCGTCTCCGACCCGGTGCAGTCGCTGTCCGGCGGGCAGCAGCAGCGGGTGCTCATCGCCCGCGCCCTGGCCGGCGAGCCCGACACCTACGTCATGGACGAGCCGACGGCGGGCGTCGACTCCGAGAGCCAGCTGCTCCTGGCCGAGACCCTGTCCGTGCTGGTCGCGCGGGGCAAGACGGTCCTGCTGGTCGCGCACGAGCTGGGCCCGCTGGAGCCGCTGATCACCCGGGCGGTGGTCCTGCGGGACGGGTTCGTCTGCCACGACGGTCCCCCGCCGCGGGCGGTCGGCACGCACGCGCTCCCCGGCCACGACCACGTACACCCGCACGCCGAGCAGGCGCCCGTGGGCCCGCTCGACTGGAGGCCCACGTCGTGATCGAGCTTCTGCGCTTCGACTTCATGCAGCGGGCGCTGATCGCCGCCCTGCTGGTCGGCCTGGCCGCCCCGGCCATCGGCACGTTCATGGTCCAGCGGCGCCTGGCCCTGCTGGGAGACGGCATCGGGCACGTCGCCCTCACCGGGGTGGCGCTGGGCTTCCTCACCGGGACCGCCCCGGTGCTGACCGCCGTACTGGTCTCGGTGCTCGGCGCCGTGGCCATCGAGCTGGTCCGCGCGCGCGGCAGGACCAGCGGGGACGTGGCGCTCGCGCTGCTGTTCTACGGCGGCATCGCCGGGGGCGTGCTGCTGATCTCGCTGGCCCCCGGCGGCAGCAACGCCACGCTGATGTCCTACCTGTTCGGGTCGATCAGCAGCGTCACCGTCCAGGACGTGTGGGTGATCGGCCTGCTGGCGGTGGCGGTGCTCGGCGTGGTGGCCGTGTTCGGGCGGGAGCTGTACGTGCTCTGCCAGGACGAGGAGGTGGCCAAGGCCGCCGGCCTGCCGGTCCGCTTCCTCAGCCTGCTGATCGCCGTCACGGCCGCGCTGACCGTGGTCATCGCCATGCGGGTCGTGGGGTTGCTCCTGGTCAGCGCGCTGATGGTGGTGCCCGTGGCGACGAGCCAGCAGCTCACCCGGGGGTTCATGAGCACGATGTTCCTGTCCATGGTCTTCGGGATGATCGCCACCGTCGGCGGCCTGACCTCCTCCTTCTACGTCGAGGTCCCGCCGGGTGCGATCATTGTGGTCGTCGCCCTGGTGGGATTCGTCCTCGCCCTCGGGCTCGGTAGATTCGTACGGCGAAGCCGACCTCAGGAGTCCAGCCCATGAGCAACAGACGTGATGCCGTCCACGCGGTCCTCCGCCAGAGCGAGGGTTTCCGTAGCGCGCAGGACGTCTACGCGGAGATGCGCGCGGAAGGCGCCAAGATCGGACTGACCACCGTCTACCGGGCGTTGCAGGCGCTCGCCGACACCGGCCGCGTGGACACGCTGAGGACCGACGACGGTGAGTCGGTCTACCGGGCCTGCGCCAGCGGTGACCACCATCACCACCTGGTCTGCCGCGTCTGCGGCCGTACGGTCGAGGTGGCCGGGCCCGCGGTGGAGCGGTGGGCCGAGACGATCGGCTCCGAGCACGGCTTCACCGACGTCACCCACACCGTGGAGATCTTCGGCACCTGCGCCTCGTGCTCGGCCGCCACCGCCGGGCAGGCCCGGACCCCGAGCCGCGCCTGAGGGCCCCGCTCCCGCCCGGGATCGCGCGAGGCGTGGGACGGGCGTGGGCGGGAGGTGGACGGGGGGTGACGCGCGAGAGGGCGCCACGGGTCCGCCGGGGATATACGCTTCCGACACGGCGAGCCGCCGTACGCGTCCTCACGTCGCGCCCGTCCTCTACTGGAGGCAACATGCCATTCGGACATGACATGGTGCACTCACTCGCCACCGCGGTCGACCTGGTCAACACCTCCCCCTCCACCGGGGGCCGGGACACCCTGACCGACCTGCGAGAACTCGGTGACTTCGTGGCACGCTGGGAGATCAGCGGGGTCGGTGAGGTGAGCGCCGCCGACCTCGGCGAGGTGTGCGCCCTGCGCGAGGCCTTCCACAAGGTCTTCACCGCCCCCGACCAGCCCACCGCGGTCGTCCGGCTGAACAGCCTGCTCAGCCGGACCCGCATCACCCCGCGCCTGACCGAGCACGACGGCCATCCCCTGCACGTCCACTACTTCGCTCCGGACGCCTCGCTCCACGACCACCTGGCGGCCGACATCGGGGTCGCCCTGGCCCACCTGCTGGTCGAGAACGAGTGGGAACGCCTGCGCACCTGCTCGGCCCCCGACTGCGAGCACGTCTTCGTGGACGAGTCCCGCAACCGCTCGCGGGTCTACTGCGACAGCCGCACCTGCGGCAACCGGATGCACGTCGCCGCCTACCGGGCGCGACGGCGGGTCTGAGCCCGCCCGCGGGAAGAACCGGCCCCGCGGTCCCCGGCGCCGGGACACGGGGCCCCGCAGGATCACGGGCCCGCAGGACCGGCGGGACCCGGCGGGTCACCGGTCTCCACGGGTTCTTCGGGTTCCACGGGTCCTTACGGGGCCGCCGGGCCCGGCAGGTCACGGGGCCCGTCGTCGGGCAGCGTGTTGGGCACGGCGCCGCCGTACCTGCGGTCGCGCTTGGCGAAGGTCTCGCAGGCCTCCCACAGGTCACGGCGGTCGAAGTCGGGCCAGAGGCGGTTGAGGAAGACCATCTCGGCGTACGCCGTCTGCCAGATCAGGAAGTTGGAGATGCGCTGCTCCCCCGAGGAGCGCACGAACAGGTCCACGTCGGGGATCTGCGGCTCGTCCAGGTAGCGGGCGAAGGTCTCCTCGCGGACCCGTCCCGGCTTGACCCGCCCGTCGGCGATGTCCTGGGCCAGGCGCAGGGCGGCGTCGACGATCTCGGCGCGGCCGCCGTAGTTGACGCAGAACTGCAGGGTCAGCGTGGAGTTGCGCTCGGTCATCTCCTCGGCGTCGCGCAGCTCCTGGATGACGCTCCGCCACAGCCGCCCGGGGCGGCCCGCCCAGCGCACCCGTACGCCCATCGCGTGCAGCTCGTCCCTGCGGCGGCGGATCACGTCGCGGTTGAAGCCCATCAGGAAGCGGACCTCGTCCGGGGAGCGCTTCCAGTTCTCGGTGGAGAAGGCGTAGGCCGACAGGTAGGGGATGCCCAGCTCGATCGCGCCCTCGATCACGTCGAACAGCGACGCCTCGCCCGCCTTGTGGCCCTCGGTGCGGGGCAGGCCGCGCTGCTTGGCCCACCTGCCGTTGCCGTCCATCACGATCGCCACGTGCCGGGGCACGAGATCCCTCGGGATCGGGGGTGGGACGGCGCCGGAGGGGTGCGGGGCGGGCGGGCGGACGTTCACGTTACGGGCTCCCTTTCTACGTGTCGAAGAGAGCGTATGCCGTGTTCGAGGTGCCACTGGAGATAGGCGGCGACCAGGCCGCTGCACTCGGCGCGGTGCCGGCCGCGGGAGGCGTCGGCGGTGGCCCAGTCGCCCCGCAGCAGCGCCGCCATCAGGGCCAGGGTCTCCCCCTCGGGCACGGCCGCGCCCGCGGGACGGCACGTCCCGCACACCACGCCGCCGGCCACGATGGCGAAGGCCCGTACCGAGACGGCCCTGCACCGGGCGCACGCCTCCAGGGCGGGGGCGTAGCCGGCCACGGCCAGGGAGCGCAGGAAGTAGGCGTCCAGCACGAGCCTGGCCTCGTGCTCCCCCGAGCCGAGGGTGCGCAGGCCGCCGACGAGCAGCAGGAACTGGCGCAGCGCCGGCTCCTTCTCCCCCATGATCAGGCGGTCGGCGGTCTCCAGCATCGCGGTGCCGGCCGTGTAGCGCGGGTAGTCGGTCACCAGCGGCCCGCCGTAGGACCGGATGGTCTCGGCCTGGGTGATCACGTCGAGCGTGCGGCCGGTGTGCAGCTGGAGGTCGACGTGGGTGAACGGTTCGAGACGGGCACCGAATCGTGACATGGTGCGCCGGACGCCCTTGGCGACACCACGGATCTTTCCCGTCCGCCGGGTCAGCACGGTGACGATGCGATCGGCCTCTCCCAGCTTGTGGGTGCGCAGCACGATGCCGTCATCACGGTACAGACTCACCCGCACAGTGTAGTGGGGTCGCCGGGCCGGCAGAGGTGGAAGCATGGTCGAACGACACGGTCGGATCACCGGTGCGTGTTGTTCACCCAAAACTCACTAAACTTTGGCCTCTGGCGAAATGCCACCCCCGGTACACCGCCTCACACCCGTCTCCGCACGAAAGGGTGCCATGCCCCGCGTGGTCCTGCTGGGCTCTTCGCCCGGCCCCGATACCGCTCCCGGTCAGGCGACGCCGCCCGCCGCGTCGACCCTGCCCGCGCTGCCCGGCTGCCCCACGGTGATCGGCAGGCTGCACGGCCAGCTCGCCTCACTCGACCCCGAGCCGGTGACGATCGTCCGCGCCGGCGACGCCCCCGCCCACCGGGGATTCCCCGGTCTCCTGGTGGAGACCGCCGACCTGGCGGGCGACCTGCGCGCCATCGCCGACGCGGTCGAGGGCGCCACCGAGAACCTGCTGTTCCTGCCGACGAACTCGCTGATCCACGACGAGCTGATCTACCAGATCACCAAGTCGAAGCGCGGCGCCCTGGCCCTGATCACCAAGGAGCCCCGGGAGGAGGACGAGAACGGCGACGTCATCGTGGCCGACGTCCCGATCGAGGAGGCTCAGCCGGAGATCGGCGACCGCTGGCTGGAGGGCCTGCCCGTCCGGGTCCGCGCCCGCAGGTCCCGGGTCATCTCGGTGGGCTCGGCCTTCCACGCGGTGACCCGGCCCAACGCGGTCCTGCTCGGCCCGCTGCACCTGCACCACAGGCACGCGCCGGTCCTCGCCGAGGCCGCCCGCGAGCTGGCCGACATGGCCCACCTGCTGGGGCCCGAGGACGACCTGGTCCAGCTGCTGGTCCTGGGCCTGGTTCGCAAGGGCGTCTCGGTCGGCATCCGAGGCCGCCGCGACCTGTTCTTCCGCCGGGTGTACGAGCCCGCGCAGGCCGCCGAGGCCGTGGCCGAGATGTCCACCTTCGACGAGGACCGGGCCCGGCTGAACAACGCGGTCAAGGGCGCCGACGGCTTCTTCACCACCTACTTCGTCAGCACCTACTCCCGGTTCATCGCCCGCTGGGCGGCCCGCAGGGGGCTGACCCCCAACCAGGTCACGCTGATCTCGATCGCGCTGGGCGTGGCGGCGGCGCTCTGCTTCGCCACCGGCGAGCGGGTCTGGATGGTCGCGGGCGGTGTGCTGATCTACTTCGCGTTCGTGTTCGACTGCGTGGACGGCCAGGTCGCGCGGTACGCCCGCAAGTTCGGCGTGCTCGGGGCGTGGCTGGACGCCACCTTCGACCGCTTCAAGGAGTACGTGGTCTTCGCCGGCCTCGCGGTCGGCGCGGCGGTCTCCGGGGTGGGCGACGTCTGGACGCTGGCGTTGATCGCGATCGGCCTGCAGTCCATCAAGCACCTGCTGGACTTCTCCTACGGCGCGGCCAACCGGCGGAAGGCCCCGTCCCCGCTGCCCTCGGTGTCGCTGTCGGTCAGCGCCGACACCGGCCTGCGCCAGGCGCTGGAGCAGCGCAAGAGCGCCCCGGTCGGCGCGGTCCGCAGCCTGCTGAGGATGTGGGGCAGGGCCGGCAGGTACCGGGCCGTGCACTGGGCCCGGAAGATGATCGTGTTCCCCATCGGTGAGCGGTTCGCCGCCATCGCGATCGTCAGCGCCCTGTTCGACGCCAGGATCACCTTCCTGACCCTGATCATCTGGGGCGGCATCGGCGCCGCCTACTCGCTCACCGGACGCCTGATGAGGTCTTTCGCATGATCACCCAGCCACAGACCGTCCCCGCTCCGGACCCGTACGAGGAGCGGCTGCGCATGCAGACCGCGCGGCTGCTCGCCTACCGCGACGACGGCCCGCTGGTGACGCTGCTGCGCGGCAGGGTCGGGCCCGGCCTGCCCGCGGTGCCCGCCTCGCTCGCCGCGCTGGTCGCGGTCGTCGCCATGGCGGTGACCGGGATGCTCGACGACGGGCCGATCCTGCTCGCCCCGGTGCTGGTCATGATCGTCCTGGTGCTGCCCACCGCCGCCCGCGACCACCTGGGCAGGCTCGACTGGCTGGTGCCGCCGCTGATCCGCGGGACCGAGTTCCTCACGATCATCCTGATCGGCCTGGCGGCCGAGGCGCCCAAGTGGCTGCTGTACGTGCTGATCTACGTGATCGGCTACCACACCTACGACACGGTGTACCGGACGCGGCAGAGCATCTGGCCGGCCGCCTGGGTGTTCCGGGCGGGCCTGGGCTGGGAGCTGAGGCTCCTGATCATCGGTGCGGGTGCCGCGCTGGGCGTGCTCACGTGGGTGCTGGCCGCGCTCACGCTCTACCTGGGCGTGCTGTTCGCGGTCGAGAGCATCACGAGCTGGGTCGGCCTGGACAAGCAGACCGCGCTCGCCCAGGCGGGCGACGACCTGGAGGCCTCCCCCGAGGAGGCGCAGGAGCAGGCCACCGGCGAGGCCGAGCGGACCTGATCCCCGCTCCCCCGAGCCCGTGAAGGCCGCCGGACGGATCATCCGTCCGGCGGCCTTCGCCGTCCCGGGCCGGTGACCGCACGGTCCGGAGCCCGTTGGCTGTATACAGGTCTGCGTGGAACTGGACAGGCTTGATCGCGACATCATCGGGGCACTCGTCGAGGACGCCCGCGCCACGTACGCGGAGATCGGGCAGCGGGTGGGTCTGTCGGCGTCGGCGGTGAAACGCCGGGTGGACCGGTTGCGCGAGACCGGGGCCATCACCGGTTTCACCGCCCGGGTGGAGCCCGCGGCGCTCGGCTGGACCACCGAGGCGTACGTGGAGCTGTTCTGCGCGGGCAAGACGTCCCCTTCGGAGATAGGGGTCGCGATCGGCCGTCATCCCGAGGTGGTGTCGGCGTGCACGATCACCGGGGAGGCCGACGCCCTGCTGCACATCAGGGCGACCGACGTGCGGCACGTGGAGCGGGTGATCGAGCGCATCGCGGCCGAGCCGTTCGTGGTGCGGACCAAGAGCTCCATCGTGCTCTCCCGGCTGATCGAGGCGCCGCTGGTGACCTCCCGCGGTGAGCCGTTCGTCGCCCCGCACAACGAATCGCCGTTCTTCGCCTGACAGACGCGGCAATCCTGTGGTGTGACGCAAGAACGCCCCCTTGGCCTGCGGTAACGCCGTTCCTAGGCTGATGACGCCGCCGCCGGGGATCCGGCGGCGCCCGCCACCACGACCTTTCGTAACGGGGTTATCGATGACGAGGCATTACCTGATGTGCCGGCCCGACCACTTCGCGGTCGAGTACGCGATCAATCCGTGGATGCACCCGGAGGCCGGTGCCGACCGCGCGACGGCGATCAGGCAGTGGGAGACGCTCAGGGACGTCTACCTCGACCTCGGGCACCGCGTCAGCCTGATCGAGCCGCTCGAAGGCCTGCCGGACATGGTCTTCTCCGCCAACGGCGCGCTGGTCGTGGACGGGCGGGTCTACGGCGCGCGGTTCGCCTATCCCCAGCGCGAGGCCGAGGGACCCGCGTACCTGAGGTGGTTCACCGAAAACGGCTACGAGCGGGTGCACGAGGCGGCCTTCGTCAACGAGGGCGAGGGCGACTTCCTCACCCTGGACCACCTGGTGCTGGCCGGGACCGGTTTCCGTACCAACATCACCGCCCACAAGGAGGCGCAGGAGTTCCTGGGCCGGCCGGTGGTGACGCTGCAGCTGGTGGACCCGCGGTTCTACCACCTGGACACGGCACTCTTCCCGCTGAACGGACATAACGTGGCATACTTCCCGGAGGCGTTCTCCCCGGGGAGCCGGGAGGTCCTGCGGAACCTCTTCCCCGACGCCGTCCTGGCGAGCGAGGAGGACGCGGTCACGTTCGGCCTCAACTCGGTCAGCGACGGCGTCAACGTGGTGATCAGCGCCGAGGCCGGGGGCCTGCAGCTGGAGCTCAAGCGCCGCGGCTTCGAGGTCGTCCCGGTGGACCTGTCGGAACTGCGCAAGGCCGGCGGCGGACCCAAGTGCTGCACGCTGGAGATCAGGGAGCGCGTCGCGGGCGCGACGGTCCCGGGCCCGGAAGGGGTGGACGCATGACCGGCACGAACGAGTTCATCGAGCTGAGCGAGCGCCGGAGCGCGCACAACTACCACCCCCTGCCCGTCGTGATCAGCGAGGCGCAGGGCGCCTGGGTGGTCGACGTGGAGGGCCGGCGGTTCCTGGACTGCCTGTCGGGCTACTCGTCGCTGAACTTCGGGCACGGCAACCCCCAGATCGTCGCCGCCGCGCAGGAGCAGCTCTCCCGGCTCACCCTCACCAGCCGCGCCTTCTTCCACGACCGCTTCGCCGACTTCGCCGCCAGGCTGGGCGACCTCACCGGCAAGGACATGGTCCTGCCGATGAACACCGGTGCCGAGGCCGTGGAGACCGCGATCAAGGTGGCCCGCAAGTGGGGGTACGACGTCAAGGGCGTGACCCCCGGCCGGGCCAACATCGTCGTGATGGAGGACAACTTCCACGGCCGGACCACCACGATCGTCGGCTTCTCCACCGACCCCGACGCCCGCGGCGGCTTCGGCCCGTACACCCCCGGCTTCCGGATCGTGAAGTACGGGTCGGCCGAGGCGGTCCGCGAGGCGATCGACGCCGACACGGTCGCGGTGCTGCTGGAGCCCATCCAGGGGGAGGCCGGGGTGCTGGTCCCGCCGGACGGCTACCTCACCCAGGTCCGCGAGCTGTGCACCGCGGAGAACGTGCTGATGATCGCCGACGAGATCCAGTCGGGCCTCGGCCGTACCGGCGAGACCTTCGCGTGCGACCACGAGGGCGTCGTCCCCGACGTCTACGTGCTGGGCAAGGCGCTGGGCGGCGGCGTGGTGCCGGTCTCGGCGATCACCGCGAACGCGGACGTGCTCGGCGTGATCGGTCCGGGCCAGCACGGCTCCACCTTCGGCGGCAACCCGCTGGCCTGCGCGGTCGCGAGCACGGTCGTCGGGATGCTCGCCACCGGCGAGTACCAGGCCCGCGCCAGGGAGCTCGGCGCGGTCATGCACGAGGAGCTGCGGGCCCTGATCGGCCACGGCGTGGTGGCCGTGCGCGGGCGCGGCCTGTGGGCCGGTGTCGACATCGACCCGTCCCTGGCGAGCGGGCGGGAGATCTCCGAGGCGCTGATGGCCCACGGCGTGCTGGCCAAGGACACCCACGGCTCGACCGTCCGTCTCGCCCCGCCGCTGGTCGTCTCCGAGGACGACCTGCGGTGGGCGATCGGCAGGCTCGGCGCCGTCCTGGAGGAGCTCGCGCGGTGATCCCGCAGGCGCCCGGCCGATCCGGGACCGGGCGCGCCGGCCCGGGGCCGGGTGCCGGAGAGCGAGCGCCCGCCGGGCGGCGGGCGGCCGCCGTCCGCCGGGGACGGTGCTCCCCGGCGGGTGCCGGGGAGCTCTAGCTCGCGACGCGCCCGGCCTCACGGGGCCGCGCCCGGTGGGCCGGGGTGTCGTCCTCCAGCTCCACCGTGGTGATCTCGGTGATCTCGGTGCCGGTGGCGGTGTCCCACCGGACCGAGACCGGGGAGGTGTCCAGGCACAGGACGGCCACCGCGTTGGAGAACCACGGGCCGTTGGTGATGCGCCACTTGAAGGGCGGCCTGGGGATCTTCACCGTCCGGGAGAGCAGGCGGCCGACCAGGCTGGCGATGCCGAACTGGGCGAAGATGTTGGCCAGCCGGAGGGTACGGCTCAGCGGGTTGCGGATCGGGGAGCAGACCAGCTGGTGGATGGGCAGCTCACGGGCCTTGGCGACGTAGGAGTAGTGCACGTCGCCGGAGAGCACGATCACCGGCTTGCCCAGCCCGGCCAGCAGCCTGGAAAGGTCCTCGAAGGAGCGGCGGAAGGCCGCCCAGTGCTCCAGGTCGACGGCCTGGCGCAGCATCTCCGACACGCGCGCCACGCCCTTGCCCCAGGCCCCCTGGGCCAGCGCCTCGTTCCAGTTCTGGATGTGGTGGATGCCCGCGGGCAGCAGGAACGGCACCGACGAGCCGATCACGAAACGTTCCGCGCCCTCCCTGCGCAGCTGCTCGGTGAGCCACTCCCACTCCACCGGGTCGAGCATGCGCCGGTCGCCCGGGTCGAGCTGCCGGGAGCACCGGGAGTCGAGCATGATCAGGCGGGTGGACCCGAGGTCGCGGGCGTAGCTCCACCGGCTGTCGGCGGGCACGTCGTAGGCGTGCTCGGCGAACGCGTCCAGGATCTCGGCCCCGTCCCCCTCGGCCGCGCACACCTTGCTCAGCACCTCGTCCACGGCGCGGTCCTGCGGCGACATGTTGCCCAGGTGCTGGTAGACCCAGTAGGCGCCGAGCCCGGAGATCACCCGGTGCCGCCACCACGGGACCTTCTCCATCGCCGTACGCCAGGAGATGGAGGTGTTGAAGTCGTCGCGCAGGTCGTGGTCATCGAAGATCATCGCGGTGGGCACGGTGGAGAGGATCCAGCGGATCTCCGGGTCGGTCCACGCGATCCGGTACAGCTCGGCGTACTCCTCGAAGTCGGCGATCTCCTTCTTGGGGTCGCTGTCCCTGCGGTTCGCGATGAACTCCAGCATCTCCGAGGACGGCTCGTCGGCGTAGACCTGGTCGCCCAGGAGCAGCACCATGTCGGGCCAGCGCTCCTCGGGGGCCTCCATCAGCGTGCAGCCGTACGCGCGCAGCACGTCCACCCCGTGGGAGATCGTGTGCAGGGTGTCGTGCGGCACGCTGGTGCGGCAGGAGCTGAACATCACCTTCTGCGGCCCGTCGGGGCCGAGCAGGCGGATCCGGCTCGGCGGGTGGTCCGGCAGCGGCCAGACCGTCGTGCCGTCCAGGCGTACCTCGTAGGTCCCGCCGTCGCGGACGTCCACGATCGCGTAGTGGTGACCGTGGACGGTGAACGTCCGGGCCTCCGAACGCACGCCGGCGACCTCGACCGTCACCTCGCACGGCTCGCTCGTCTCCATCCACACCGACGCGCTCACCTCGTCGACGTAGCGCAGCATCGGTCCGACCACAAGTTCCGGCACGTTCATCCCCTCAGTCACTACGGGACGGCAGGCGTCCCTCGTCGGACCCTGCCAGATCTGCGCGTTCCTCCACGATTGCCCGAAGACGCCGGTCGATAACAACGTATCTCCCGGTAGGGGGGTCGCGACGCGCCAGAGAATCGGTCATGAGCATGTGACACCGGCCGTCACGGGGAGCCTCCTCACGGGCGGGGGAACCGCTTCCGGGCCGATCACGCCCGCTCCCGGTCCGATCACACCCGTTCTCGCGGCCGACCGGCCGGACCGTGGCCCGCGTGCCATGCCCACCACTCCTCGCCGTTCGCCGGCTCGGCCCCGGCCCGCCGGGGGGCGGCCGGATGGACGCCGTCCAGGGTTTCCGGGTGCACCACAACACTACCCGCGACCTGGCGAAGCGTGACATCCGCACTCGTCTCCCCGCACTCCCTCCCACGCCCGTACGAACCCCTCCAAGGTCACCCGCCGGGTGTCCGCGGGACCCACCGGCCGCGTCCCCGGCTCGGCGGACGGCTCCGCCTCCCGCCGATGATCCATGTCGGCTTTAAGGTATTTTAGGGCTTTTGCCCCTTTGATTCGTTTCTTCCGTGTTTTTAGAGGTATGGCAGTGAGGGAGCCAACAGGGGGAGAAAACGAATGATTACCCAAGAGCAGATCCCGATGGTGATCGACCACCAGCTGTACGACTCGGCAGGCCAGAAGGTCGGCGAGATCAAGCACGTCTACCTCGACGACAGCACCGGCAAGCCCGAGTGGCTGTGCGTGAAGACCGGACTGTTCGGGATGAAGGAGACCTTCGTCCCCATCCAGCGGGCGTCCGTCGTCGGCGACCACGTGGAGGTCGAGTACGACAAGGCCCACATCAAGGACGCTCCCAACGTCGACGTCGAGTCCGGCGGGCACCTGTCCCAGGACGAGGAGCACAGGCTCTACGAGTACTACGGCGTCAGCTGGGGCGGGAACGACAGACCCGGCCAGGGCGACCGCACCCACGCGGGCATGCAGGGGAACACCGGACGCGCGCCGGCTCCCGGCCCGGGTCCGCGCCCGGGGCCCCGTCCGGGGGCCGACCGTCCGATGACCGGCTCGCAGGGACACACCCGGCACGACGACGACGCGATGACCCGTTCCGAGGAGAGGCTCAACGTCGACACCCGCTCCCAGGAGACGGGCCGGGCACGGCTGCGCAAGTACGTGGTCACCGAGGAGGAGCAGGTCACCGTACCCGTCACCCGCGAGGAGGTGCGCATCGAGCGTGAGCCCATCACCGACGCCAACCGCGCCGACGCGATGAGCGGCCCCGACATCACCGAGGCCGAGCACGAGGTCATCCTGCACGCGGAGCGGCCGGTCGTCACCACCGAGGCGGTGCCGGTCGAGCAGATCCGCATGAGCAAGGAGCAGGTGACCGAGCAGGAGAGGGTCTCCGGCAAGGTCCGCAAGGAGCACGTGGAGGTCGACCTCGACGACGAGGGCGACGGCCGGCCGGGCCGCGACCACTGACGGAAGCCGCCGTCCCGGACCTGGAGACCGGGACGGCGTGACCCGGACCGTCGCGGCCGGCCGCGACGCCTCGCCCCGCCCGTCCGTCAGGTCGCGGCGGCGACGACATCCTCGCAGATCGCGTGGGTGACCAGCGCGTCACCGGCGTCCACGACGGTGCCGGAACCGACCGCGTCGAGGAACTCCCGGCAGACCTGCTCGATGCCCCGCTGCCGGGAGACCGGGGTCCAGTCGCCCCGCCGGGTCAGGGTCTCGCCTCCGGAGTGGTCGAGCACCTCCGCCAGGTTGACCACCCGGCGCCTGGTGCCGCCTCCGGTCACCTCCACGGTCTCCTCGGCCGAGCCGCTCATCCTGCTCATGATGCCGAAGGCGGTGAAGCCGTCCCCGGAGAGTTCCAGCGTCACGTGCTCCAGCAGCCCGTCCACGACCCGGACGCGGATGCCGGTCTCCTCGACCTCGCCGGGCACCAGGAACCTGAGCGTGTCCACGACATGGATGAAGTCGTCGTAGACGACGGTCCGCGGGTCGGCCGGGTGGCGGGCCCGGTGTTTCTGCATCACCACCAGATCGCGGGGAAGGTCCCGCAGGGCGGCGTAGCCCGGTGCCCTGCGCCGGTTGAAACCGACGAGCAGCGACCGCCCGTTCTCCCGGGCCAGCCCCACCAGCCGTTCGGACTCGGCGAGGGTGTGGGCGATCGGCTTGTCCAGGTAGACGTGGACGCCCGCGCGCAGCAGTGGCTCGACGACCTCCGGGTGTGCCGCGGTCGCCACGTGCACGAAGGCCGCCTCGACGCCCGCGTCGATCACCTCCCCCACCGAGGAGAACCGCCGCCCGATCCGGTAGGCGTCGCCGAGCCGGTCGAGCCTGGCGCGGTCGCGGGTGCACAGGTGCAGGTCGAGGCCCGGGGTCGCGCCGAGGACGGGCAGGTACGCCTTCTCCGCGATGTCCCCGAGGCCGATGACGGCGATCTTCATGCTCAGAGGGTACGGGGTGCGCCTTCCGGCACCGCGGCGGCCGGTCACGCGCTCCCGCGTCACCGCGGCCGCTCACGCGCGGGCCCACGTCACGGCGGCCGGTCACGCGCCGTCCTACGCCGCGGCGGCCAGGCGCGCGCGCCACCACGCCAGCGTCGCGGTCAACGCCTCGTCCATCGGGGTCGGCTCGATCCCGAACGCCTCCCGGGTCGCGGTGGAGTCGAGGACGAACGGGCGGACGAACTGGTAGCGCAGCTCCTCCAGCTCCCTGAGCATCGGCGAGAAGACCCCGGCGGCGCGCAGGAGCAGGTGGGGCATGGCCCTGACCCCCGGGTCGGGGACCCCGGCGAGCGCGCACAGGCGCGCGGCGACCTCGCGTGCCGTCATCGGCTCGTTCGTCGGGACGTGCCACGCGCGGCCCCAGGCACGGTCGCCCTCGCCCGCCGCGATCAGCGTCCGCGCGACGTCGGGCACGTAGGTCCAGCTGTGCGGCTGGGAGGGGTCCCCGGCGAAGCGGACGGGCCTGCCGGACAGCAGGGCGGGGACGAACCTCTCCCCCAGGTGCGACTGGTCGAGGCAGCCGGGGCCGAAGTAGTCGGAGCCGCGCACCTCGGTGACCCTGGAACGGCCCGCCTCGTGCGAGGCCAGGGCCTGTCGCCACACCCGGGCCCGGATCACGCCCTTGGCGCTGGGTGCCTCCAGCGGGTCGTCCTCGCGCATCGGCCGGTCGGGGGCCGCGTAGACGTAGAGGTTGCCGAGGATGACGTACCCGGCACCGGTGGTCTCGGCGGCTCCCAGCAGCGACGCGGCGAGCGGCGGCCAGTCGCGCGCCCACTCGTGGTAACGCGGGTTGACGCAGTTGTAGAGGACCATGGCGCCCTGAGTCAGGGCGGTCAGCCGCTCGCGGTCGCTCACGTCGGCGGCGACCCTGCAGACGCCCGGAAGGTCGGGACCCGAACCCGAGCGGCTGAGAAGGACGACCTCGTGTCCCTGCCCGGCCAGCAGCCGGGCGACCTCCGAGCCGACCTGACCGGCTCCGGCGATGACGTGCTTGGCCATGATGCCTCTTTCCTCACTGATGATCGGCGGTGCGGGCCCACCGGGTCCGGACGAGCCGGGGACGGCTTCTTCAGAGATTGGTGTTCCGTTCTGTGAGCAATGCTCTCCCAAAAGAGCATGGTTCGTCAAGAGCACTGCTCTCGTTTCTTTCGGGTGCTCTGATATGGTCGGGGCATGAGTTCGAGTCGCACCGCGCGAGAGAGGGTCAGGGCCGAGCTGACCCGCGAGATCGCCGACGTCGCCCGCAGGCACCTGGCCGTCGACGGCGCGAGCGGCCTGTCGCTGCGCGCCGTCGCCCGCGAGATGGGCATGGCCTCCTCGGCGATCTACCGCTACTTCCCCTCACGGGACGACCTGCTCACGGCCCTGATCATCGACGGCTACAACGCCCTCGGCGAGGCCGTGGAGAACGCCGACGCGGCCGTGCCGCGCGAGGACCACGCCGGCAGGTGGACGGCGGTCTGTCACGCCGTACGGGACTGGGCGCTGGCCCGTCCGCACGAGTACGCCCTGCTGTACGGCTCCCCCGTCCCCGGCTACAAGGCGCCGCAGGACACCGTCTCCGCCGCGATCCGCGACACCGTCGTCTACGGTCGGATCGTCTCCGACGCCCATCGGGCCGGGGCCCTGAACCCCCCGGACGAAGACCAGCCGCCCGTTCCCGCGTCCTTCCACGACGACGCGGCACGCGTGCGCGAGCTCATGCCCGGCGTGCCCGACGACGTGATCGTCCGCAGCCTGATCGCCTGGACCGGGCTCTTCGGCTGGGTCAGCTTCGAGATGTTCGGCCAGTTCGACAACACGATCCTCGACCGGTCGGCCGCCTTCGACCACGTCATGCGCCTCCAGGCGCGCACGCTGGGACTGCCCGCCTGATACGTCACGATGTCGTCGCGACGGGCAGCACGTACGCGTCCGCCGTGACACATGAGACGGGCGGCTCCCGGACGAGCCGTCCTTCCGGCCCGCGACCGAACGCTTCTGGCCCGCCGCTGGGGGCGCGGCTGGCGGCCCTGGCGGCCGTGGTGGCGGCACCGCTCGGGCTCAGCGCGCCGACCTGGCGTCTCGTGGAGGCTCCCGCGCAACGACTGGGCAGGCGCCTGGCGTCGCGTACGGACGAGACGGGCAGGCCCGTCCCCGATCGTCGTCCGTGACCCGGGACGCCCGGGCGGGCATGGCCCTCCCCTGTCCGGGAGAGCCATGCCGTTCCGATCGAGGGTGGCCCGGTACGGCCGGGTGTCCGCCCGCGGCCCCTCGCCCTACTTGGTGAACGTCTTGCGTATGACACCCCGGAGGACCTCGCCGGGCCGCTGCTGCTCCCCGTGCAGGGAGGTCAGGACGAGAAGCGTCCCCGTGACGGCCGGGATGACCCACTGCATGACGCGCAGCTGCTGCTGTGCCTTGGCGACGTCCTGCGGGGTCTCCTTCTCGGGCTTGACCCCGCTCTCCGCCGGTACGTCGCCCGCGTTCTCCAGCTTGGTGCCGAGCGCCCCGCTGTAGGCGGTCGCGGCCAGCGCCGCGACGGTCAGTGCCCCCTTGACCGCGGTGCTCGCCCCCACCCCCTTCTGGTGCGCCACCCGGCTGCTGTTGGCCCCGAGCAGGCCGACGGCGCCGACCAGGTGCAGGCCGATTCCCAGTGCGTTCACCGGCTTCCACCGCATCCAGCCGGAGTTCGCCACCCGCAGCCGCTCGTTCCTGTCGCTGACCACACCGGAGGCGCCGTTGAGGCCCACCGCGCCCATCAGCGAGCCTCCGAACCAGGCGGCCAGTCCGACGTCGTGCATCGCCCGCACGACGGTATTGCGTTTCATGCGTTTCCCCCTCGTCACACGTGTTCGTTCGCGATCTCTATGGTGGATATCGCGCTGTTACCACCGTGATGGGAGTTAGCTACCCGAATCTGCTCATGCGATCCGCTGATGCGCCGATGCGCAGATCAAGGTTGTGGCTGTGACCGGTCAGGAACCGGTGAACCCGGTCGCCGGTCGACGGCTGCCGACCGGGGTGCCGGGCCGATCCCGCGGGGATCACCGCCTCCCGGCACCCTCCCTCAGGAGGGGACGTCCCCCGCGAAGAGGTGATCGTTCAGGAACGGGTTGCGGAACTTGCCCGCGGGGTCGAGGTCGGCGGCCAGCTTCCGGAAGTCGGGCAGCCGCTCGTACAGGGAGGCCAGACGGCCGGGGGGCGTGAGGAAGAGCTTGCCCCAGTGCGGGCGGGCCTCGAACGGCTCCAGCGCCTCCTCGACGACGGCGAGCACCCGGCGCACCGCGGGCCAGTCCTGCTTCCAGGTGAAGTGGACGGCGACGACCTCCCGTCCGTACGAGGGGCTCAGCCAGAGATCGTCGGCGGCGACGGTGCGGATCTCCGAGATCTGCAGGACGGGGGCCACCGTCTCCCTGATCCCGTCCAGCGCGCGCAGCGCGGCGAGCGCGTACCGGCGCGGCAGGAGGTACTCCGACTGGAGCTCCTCCCCGCTGCTCGGCGTGAACCCCAGGCGGAAGTGCGGCAGCCGGTCGTACCAGGGGCCGGGCACGCCCATCTGCGCGGTGCAGTTGACCGCGGACATGTCCGGCAGGGGGTGCCGGTCGGCCGGGGCGGCCACGGCGCCGAGCCAGCGCGGCGAGGGCTCCCACGACCCCGTCCCGCCGTCGCGCCGCTTCACCCAGACCTGGTCGATCACGCGGTCGTTCCACCCGGTGAACATGCTCACGCTGTACGCGGCCGAGGTGATCTCCTCGAAGTGCTCCTCCAGGGAGGCCCAGGGCAGGTTCTCGTAGACGTACTGCCGCACCTCGAAGGCGGGGACGACGTCGAGGACCACCCGGGTGACGACGCCCAGGGCGCCGAGCCCGACGACCGCGCCGGCGAAGCGGTCGCCGTCCCGCCGCCGGTCCAGAACGGTGATCTCACCGTCCGCGGTGACCAGTTCCAGGCCGGACACCGCCGTGGCCAGGTTGCCGTTGGCGTCACCGGAGCCGTGCGTGGCCGTGGCGCAGGCGCCGGCGACCGAGATGTGCGGCAGGGAGCCGAGGTTGTGCAGCGCGTACCCCTCGCCGTGCAGCCACCGGCTCAGCTCCCCGTACCGCACGCCGGCGCCGACCGTGACCGTGCCGCGTGCCGGGTCGAGTTCCGGGGTGCCGGGCAGGTCCTCCAGGGAGACGAGGTCCCCGCCGGGACGGTCGGCGATCTCGTTGAAGGAGTGCCGGGTGCCGAGCGCCCGGATCGCGTCGCTCGAGGCGACCAGCTCCTGGAGCCGCTCGACGGTCGCCGGGCGGTGGAACCGCGCCGCCCCGTAGGTGATGTTGCCCGCCCAGTTCGTCGGCCGCCCGGTCAAGATGTGCCCTCCCTACGACTCAGGCAAGGCTATGCGCCCCCGGCCGGTGCCGCGAGCGCGGGGGGGTGCCCCGGGAGGTGGTCCGGGAGTCCCCGGGACCCCGCGGCCCGCCTGACGTGCACGGGGCCCCCGGGCGCGTCTGCGAGGGGCCGGTCAGCGTCCGCGTCCCGCGCACCGGATGCAGGTGCGCGCGACCGGGCGGGCCCGCAGGCGCTCCGGCGCGATGGGCCGCCCGCAGCCGTCGCACACGCCGTAGGTGCCGCGGCGGAGCCGCTCGGTCATCTCGTCGAGCTCGCCGAGGTGGGCGTGGGCCCGGTCGAGCAGGGCCTGCAGGTGGGAGCGCTCGAAGGCTATCGTCGCCCCCTCGGGGTCGTGCTCGTCGTCGTTGGCCACCATCGCCGACGCGGCGACGAGATCGTCCCAGTCGCGGGTCAGCGCCGCGATCTGGGAGAGCGTGCTCTCCCGCTCGGCGGCCAGCAGCTCGCCCATGGCGGCCTGTTCCGCGGGCGACAGCGCGGCTTCGAAAGGAGGTTCGCCCATCGCCGTCCCGTCCCGTCCGATCCCGATGCGGATCCGATTCCCTGGGGAACCGGCCCGGCTCCGATGAAAAGCCGCTGACCTGCGGCTCCCTGCAGTTTACGAGGTTTCGAGGGACATCGCGGTCCACGGAACCGACATGGTCCGGGATCATCCGGGACCGAGCAGGCGGTCGAAGACGGCCCGCTGCTCGTCGAGGTAGGCGGCGTCCGCGAGGTACTGGACGTGGTGCCCGTCGGCCAGGTGGTCCGCGAAGGCCGCGTCACCGGCGTCGGCCCGGGCCCGCATGAAGTCCACCAGGGCGTGCAGGCGGGCGATGACGGTGTCGACCAGGCCGCCCCGGCCGGCCGCGTCGAGCCCGTAGCGGTCGCAGAACAGGCGTGCGCGGCGGGCCTGTTCCACCGCGGTGCCGAAGCCGTCGGTGTTGGCGGGCGCGGTGACGGGGGCCCAGCGGTAGACGGCGTAGGCGACGTCCCAGAGCCGGGGGCCGGGGTGGGCGGTGTCGAAGTCGATGATCCCGACCACCCTGTCGCCGTCGAGGACGCAGTTGTGCGGGGCGTAGTCGCCGTGGCAGACGACCTCGACGGGCGCGCGGGCGGGCAGCATCCAGCCGCCGGTCACGTCGCGGGCGTGATCCACGGTGGCGTCGTGGTAGGAGCGCAGCAGCTCGGCGGCGCTCTCCAGTGCCTCGGTGGACGCGGCCGCGGGGGTGACCGGGTAGTTGCTGACCTCACCCGGCAGGAAGTCGAGGATCTCGAAGCCGTCGTCGGTCACCCCGTGGACCGCGGGCGACGCGGTGAAGCCCCGCGCCCGCAGGTGCCGCAGGAGACCGTGGACCGCGGGTGACCACGGCCCGGTCGGACGGCGCACGGTCGTGCCGATCCTCACCACCTCGTTGACGCCACCGCCGGTCAGAACCTCCCGATCGGACATCCGCCGCCTTCCCCCGTGTTTCCTCGCTTTTCGCGTACACGGATGATTCTGCAGCAACCAGACCGATCACGCCGGGCACCCGCGGGCGCACCGGGCACCCGCGGGACCGCACGCGGCCGGCCCTTCGCAAAGAAGGCCGTCGCGGAGAAGGCCGTCGCGGAGAAGGGGAGTCCCGCCACCGCGACGGCCCGATCACCGGCGAGCCGGTGTCAGAAGGCGAAGACCGGTCCGGTCGCGGCGTACAGCTCGCACCGGTTGCTGAACGTCCTGGAGTAACGGACGTGGCGGCCGTTCCAGACGCCGGTCGCGGTCGCCGTCACGGCGTCGTAGTACTGCGGGCATCCCCGCCAGGGAAGCCGGATGAGGGCCGGGTCACCCTGGGCACGGCTCAGCACCCCGCACGCGTCGGCCGCGCGGGGATGCGTGCCGTAGATCGGCGCGCACCCGAGCCTGGCGCGTCGCGTCCTGCCCATCTCCGAGACGGTGAGCGCGAGCTCCCTCCGGTACGGTCCCACGATCGGCAGGTCACCCGGCGGGACGACGATGGGCGGGACGACGATGGGCGGAACCGGGCGCGGGGGCCACGGGTCGCGCGGAGGCCACGGCGACCACGGCGGCCTCGGGCGGGGCGGGGGCGGCTGGCCCCACGGTGGCCCGGGGTCGGGACGGGGCGGCCACGGAGGCGGGCCCGAGGTCGGCGGGACCGGCCGCACCCACGGCGGCTCCGTCGGACGCTCGGGGTCAGGACGCGGTGGCCAGGTCGGTGGGACCGGCCGCACCCAGGGCGGCTCCGACGTCGGAGGGCCGGGGTCCGGACGGGGCGGGCGGGGCGGCCACGGCGGCCACGGAGGCGGGCCCGAGGTCGGCGGGGTCGGCCGCACCCACGACGGCTCCGTCGGCCGCTCGGGGTCGGAAGGGGGCTGCCAGGACCGGTCGGGGGGCGGGGTCGGCCGGCCCCGGGACGGTTCGGACGGCGGCGGTTCGGGGGCGGGGCGTGGCGGCCACGGCAGGGGCGGCGGTGGGATCCGGACGGCCGGCAGGGCGGTGGCCCGGGCGAGCGGCGCGTCGCTCCCGTCGTCCGGTGGCCGCATGTCCGCGACGGCCGTACCGCCGGAGAGAAGGAGCCCGGCCGCGGCGGCCAGGCCAAGGATACGGTGCATAAGTTTCCCCGATAGATAGAAATATCGTAAATAACCGAAAATAAGGATTTCGGATTATTCGAGGGGAGTGACTTATGTCCTGAACTGCAATGATGCTATGACCGGGACCGGGGAATGTCCCGCAGCGACTCACCACGGGATGCCACGGCCGGTCGGCCCTCGGGGGCGCGGACGATTCACCGGGGAAAGGCCTCGCCGACGGTCTCCGGCCGGCCGTCCTTTCGGCGGGGAGAACCCTCGCAGGCCCCCGCCCTCGCACCGCGGGAGGGACCCGCCGCACGGGTGGGACCGTGAACGCGGGGCGTGTGACCGCCCCGCGCCCGGATCACACGGATCGGCGCCCGGTGCCCCCGCCCCGTGCCCGGATCACACGGATCGGCCGGTGACCTCGCCCCGCCCGCGACCGGCGCGGTTGACCGCGGAGATGACGGCCTTGAGCGCGGCGGCCGTGGTGTTCACGTCGATGCCGGCGCCCCAGAGGGTCTGGCCGCCGATCTCGCACTCGACGTAGGAGGCGGCCTTGGCGTCGGTGCCGGAGCTCATGGCGTGCTCGGCGTAGTCCAGGACGCGTACGCCGATGCCGATCGTGGACAACGCGTCGCAGAACGCGGAGATCGGGCCGTTGCCGACCCCCTCGATCTCGAGGATCTCACCGTCCACGCGCAGGTCGGCGCCGATGGCGTCCTTCCCGTCGCCCCGGGAGGCGGTGCGGTGGGCCAGCAGGCCCAGACGACCCCAGGAGGCGGCCGGGTTGGGCAGGTACTCGTCGGTGAAGACCTCCCACATCTGCGCCGCGTTCACCTCGCCGCCGAGCGCGTCGGTGCGGGCCTGCACGGCGCGGGAGAACTCGATCTGCAGGCGGCGCGGCAGGTCCAGGTGGTGGTCGGCCTTCATGATGTAGGCGACCCCGCCCTTGCCCGACTGGCTGTTGACCCGGATGACCGCCTCGTAGGTGCGGCCGATGTCCTTGGGGTCGATCGGCAGGTACGGGACGGCCCAGGCGAACTCCTCGACCGGCACCCCCGCCGCGGCCGCGTCGCGCTCCAGGTGCTCGAAGCCCTTCTTGATGGCGTCCTGGTGGGAGCCGGAGAAGGCGGTGTAGACCAGCTCGCCGCCCCAGGGGTGGCGCGGGTGGACCGGCAGCTGGTTGCAGTACTCGGTGACCCGGCGGACCTCGTCGATGTCGGAGAGGTCGATCTCCGGGTCCACGCCCTGGGAGAACAGGTTCATGCCCAGCGTGACCAGGCAGACGTTGCCGGTGCGCTCGCCGTTGCCGAACAGGCAGCCCTCGATCCGGTCGGCCCCGGCCATGTAGCCCAGCTCGGCGGCGGCGACGGCGGTGCCGCGGTCGTTGTGGGGGTGCAGGGAGAGCACGATCGAGTCGCGGTAGGCCAGGTTGCGGTGCATCCACTCGATCTGGTCGGCGTAGACGTTGGGCGTGGCCATCTCGACGGTCGCGGGCAGGTTGACGATCACCTTGCGGTCGGGCGTGGGCTGCCAGACGTCGTTGACCGCGTCGCAGACCTCCACGGCGTACTCCAGCTCGGTGCCGGTGAAGGACTCCGGGGAGTACTGGAAGTAGATCTCCGTGTCCTCCATGTCGTCGGCCAGCTTCTTGCAGAGCCTGGCGCCCTCGACCGCGATCGCGGTGATGCCCTCGCGGTCCTGGCCGAAGACGACCCGGCGCTGCAGGGTGGAGGTGGAGTTGTACAGGTGGACGATGGCCTGCCGGGCCCCGCGTACCGACTCGAAGGTCCGCTCGATCAGCTCGGGCCTGGCCTGGGTCAGGACCTGGATCACCACGTCGTCGGGGATCAGGTCCTCTTCGATGATCTGCCGTACGAAGTCGAAGTCGGTCTGGGAGGCGGCGGGGAAGCCGACCTCGATCTCCTTGTAGCCCATCTTCACCAGCAGCTGGAACATCTTGAGCTTGCGCTGGGGGTCCATGGGGTCGATCAGCGCCTGGTTGCCGTCACGCAGGTCGACGGCGCACCAGCGCGGGGCCCGGTCGATGACCTTGTCGGGCCAGGTGCGGTCGGTCAACCGGATCGGTTCGAAAGGCCGGTAGCGACCGAACGGCATGGGACTGGGCTGCTGCTGCGGGTACATGCAAGGCTCCTCGACTGGGAAAACAATCGTGGCCGACGCGCATGGCTCGCTCCGCGACGAGGGAGCCGGCCCCTACAGGCCCTCGTCGCGGCAGCTAAGAAGCAGGCCGCGCAGCATGCACAGCACGTTAGCAGACTGTCCGGAATGCGGGGGCCTTGGTCTCAGCAGGCGGGACGCCGGATTCCGCTCGCACCGCCGTACCCGCCGGGACCTGCGACGATACGGCCTTTTCCTGATCGGATACAGTCCGAAGGGACGTCGACAGGGACAGTACGGGGGTACGGCCATGAAGGACGGCGACATTCTCGCCCACATCAACGAGCTCATCGCCGAGGAGAAGGAGCTTCGCGAGAGGCTCTCCGCGCACTCGATCTCCTCGGGCGAGGAGAACACCCGGATCAGGCACCTGGAGGAGGCCCTCGACCAGGCGTGGGACCTGCTCAGACAGCGCCGGGCGCGCCGCGAGTTCGGCGAGGACCCCGACTCCGCGGCCCCCCGCCCGATCGACGAGGTCGAGGACTACCGTCAGTGACCCGACCGCGGCCCGCGGACGGCCTGATCACGGACTGCGGACCACCGGCCCGCGAGCCGATCACGACCGACGGACGCCCGGCACGCGGTGGCCGGCCCGGCCCCGGCCGGGCCGGAGCGGCCCTGTACGGTTCCGCGGTGTGGAACGAGAACTGGCGGGCCGGGGACGGACGTGCTCATCCTTGGGGATGAGCGACCCTTTGCACGAGCGTGACCAGGCGGCGGCCGCGCTGGAGGCGGTGGCCCTGGCCGCCGGACCCTATCTCGACTCCCTGGACGACCGTCCCGTCCACGACCACGGGGCCGACGATCTCATAGAGCTGCTCGACCATCCCCTCCCCGAGCACGGCGAGGGCACCATGGACACCGTCCGGCGGCTGCTGCACGTCGGCACCGGCGCGGCCACGCATTCCTCGGGCCCGCGGTTCTTCCACTTCATCGTCGGAGGCTCGACCCCGGCGGCCCAGGCGGGCGACTGGACGACCTCGCTGCTGGACCAGGCCGGGGGGCTCTGGCTGACCTCGCCGTTCGCCACCCGCGCGGAGACCGTCGTCCTGGGATGGCTGAAGGACCTGTTCGGGCTGCCCGCCTCGTACGGCGGGGTGCTGACCCCCAGCGCCACGTTCGCCAACCTCACCGGCCTGGCCTGCGCCCGGCAGTGGTGGGGGGAGCGGCACGGCGCCGACGTGGGGGCCGACGGGCTGGCGGGGCTGCCGAGGATGCCCGTGCTGGCCGGGGGGTACCTGCACCCCAGCAGCCGCAAGGCGCTGCAGATCCTCGGCTGCGGGCGCGACGCCGCGCGGATCCTGGCCGCGGACGAGACGGGACGGGTCGACCTGGCGGCCATGGACCGGGCGCTCGGCGAGATCGACGGCCCCGCGGTGATCATCGCGAACGCGGGCGAGGTGAACGCCGGGGACTTCGACCCCATCGACGACATGGCCGACCTGGCCGAGCGGCACGGCGCCTGGCTGCACGTGGACGGGGCCTTCGGGCTGTTCGCCGCGGCCTCCCCGCGCCTGTCGCACCTGGTCAGGGGGGTGGAGCGGGCCCACTCGGTCACCTCGGACGGGCACAAGTGGCTGAACGTGCCCTACGAGAGCGGCTTCGCCTTCGTCCGCGAGCCGGAGCTGATGGCCAGGTCGTTCGGCGCGTGGGGCGCCGCCTACCTGCCCCCCGGTGACGATCCGCACGTCAACTACAACGTGCTGGGCCCGGAGTCCTCCCGGCGGGCGAGGGCGCTGCCCATCTGGGCGACCCTGCGGGCGTACGGCAGGCAGGGGTACCGGCAGATGGTCGAGCGCCATCACGACCTGGCCCTGCGCCTCGGTGACGTCGTGGAGAAGGCCGACGATCTCGAACTGCTGGCTCCGGTACGGCTGAGCGTGGTCTGCTTCCGCTACCGGCCGCCGGGCGTCGGCGAGGAGGAGCTGGACGCGCTGAACGCGTGGATCGGCGCGGAACTGCTCGCCGACGGCCGCGTCTACGCCGGGACCACCACCTACCGGGGGGTCAAGGCGCTGCGACCGGCCATCTTCAACTGGCGGACCACCGAGGCCGACGTGGACCTGCTGGCCTCGATCGTCCGGGAGATCATCGAGCGCCGCCCGGCCTGATCCTCTCGCCGTCCGGGGCCGGGCGGCCCTGGCAGCGCGGGTCGTCCGGGGTCCGGACGGAGGCCGGGGCCAGCCAGGAGATCATGCTCTGCTCGACGTACCAGCCGTACAGGTTCACCCACGTCCTGGGCACCTCCCCCGGGTCGGGGCAGAGCACCTTCGAGCGCAGCCGGTCGTTGCGGATGAAACTGACCGCGCCGTCGCGGCCCAGCACGGTGGACATCTGGTCGTCGGTGGCGACCAGATGTCCCACCACCACCTCGGTGGTGCCGCCCTCGTCGAACTGCACGGCGACCAGCGGGAGGATCGGCGCCCGCATCACGACCACCCCGACCAGGAGCGGCGTGAACACCGCCGTCGCGATCGCGATGCCGTGGGTCAGCACCCTGGCGGGCGCCGCGGGCACCGGGCCGGTCAGCAGCGCCGCCAGCCCCGGCGGGAGCGTCAGCAGCAGCGCGGTCGCCACGTCCCGCTGGGCGAACGCGGCGACGATGGCCGGCCAGAGCAGCACGTACGACAGCACGCCCGCGATCACCGGGAGGCCGTAGCAGACCGCGGTGCGCAGCCCGTCGTGGCCGGGGAGGCGGTCGCGCACGGTCACGCCCGCGAGGGCGAGCGAGAGCATCATCAGGGTCGGCAGGAAACGCAGCTGCCAGGTGCACACGCCCACCACGACGGTCAGGACCACCACCCAGCCGGGCAGCCGCCGCGCCGCGTGCACCAGCCACGAGGAGCGGCCCGTGCTGATCCAGTAGAGGGTGCCGAGCAACCGGCCGCCGACGCAGGCGACGGGCAGCACCCACAGCGTGGTCAGCAGGACCGCGCTCAGCAGTCCCAGCGGGCTGATGGTCTGCACGAGCAGCAGCAGCGTCTGGGTGTCCTGCCTGCTGGCGTACCAGAGCCGCATCACCAGCAGGACGATCGGGAAGACCGGCAGCAGCGTGAGGAACCACTCCTGGTTCCTCGGCGCGTCCCCGACCCGTGCCTCGTTCTTCAACGGGACGGGCAGTCCTGGACGGGCAGGGACCGCTCCCAGGGCCAGCGGCGCACCGGCGGGGGCAGCGCGCACGGCTGCTCGGCCTGGGCCACGTTCACCCGGGGGCTGGCCGACAGCAGCGGGTCGATGTGGTCGCGGTACGCGTTCTCCCAGCGGTGGTCCTGCGGGTCGGCGTAGGAGCGGTACAGCGCGAGATCGACCAGGGTGCGCAGGGCCGCGTTGGACCCGGCGTTGACCGCCCACATCTCGGTCTTCTCCAGCGCGATGTCGTGGTGGCGCAGCTTCCCGCCGGAGCGGGCGACGAACCCGGCCAGCAGGGCCGCGTCGGTGGTCACCGCGTCGAAGTCGCCGTCCAGCAGGCCGCTCACGCAGTCGCTGATCAGGTTCTTGCCGGTGACGTCGGCCCTCGTCGCCCTGGCCAGCTCGCTCTCGGAGGTCGAGGTGCCGAGCGTGCAGACCTTCTTGCCCCCCAGCTGGCCCAGGGAGGTGATCGAGCCGGGGTACTCGGTCCTGGTCACCACCGACTGCTCGGTGAACAGGTACGGGGTGGAGAAGCCGACCGAGGGGTCGGCCTTGCGGGAGGGGGTCACGCTGAAGGTCGCGACCACCAGGTCGACCTTGACGAACCGGCCGTCGTCGTCCAGGGCCTGCATGCGCGCCCTGTCCTCGGTCTCGATCGCCAGGAACTCGACCTGGGCCGGCAGGTAGCCCAGGTCGGCCGCGATCATGTAGGCGATGTCGATGTCGAAGCCCTTGAAGGTGCGCCTTCCGGTCTGCTCCTGCAGGGCGATGCCGGGGGTGTCGACCTTCACGCCGACCCGGAGCCTGTCCCGGTCGAACAGGCCCGCCTTCTCGCGCAGCTCGGCCTCGGTGGGAGGGCCGTTCACCCAGGCGACGGACGCGGCGACCACGGCGGCGGCGAGCACCACCGCGATCCAGGCGATCATGCGGAAACGCCGGAACCGCCGGACCCGGGGAGGTCCCGGCGGAGGCCCGGCGTACCCCTCCGCGGAGGCGCCGGGGTCGTCCGGATCGCCGGGGCCACCGGGCCCGCCGGAGGCCGCGTGATCATCGGGGTCACCGGGCCCGCCGGGGACGCCCCCGGCGAGACGGTCGTCGTCACCGGCGTGAACGGCGCCGTCCCGGTCGTGCCGCTCCGCGGGGGGCCGCATCCCCCGCGGCCGCTCTCCCCCGTCCGCAGGTCTCTCCGCCATCACACCCCCGGACTCCCTTTTTCCGAGTAGGTTATGCCGCCGTCATGCGCGGCGGGCGTACCTTCACCAAGAAGAGATCAAACGCCTTTCTTCCGGAAGGGGGCCCGGCGGGAAATCCCCGGTGGGGCCGGGGAAATCCCCGGCCGGGGGTCATGGGGAAAAGGACGGGGTTCAGACGGCGAGAAGGCGGTGAATTCCCTCCTCGCGCAGATCCGCGGCCGCTCCGGAATGGACGACGTGCCCGGCGTCGAGAATGACGAACCGGTCGGCCAGCCGCAGCGCCAGGTCCAGGTACTGCTCGACCAGCAGCACCGACAGCCCCGTCGCGTGCAGCCGTTCGATCGCCTCCTCGATCTCGATGACGATCGACGGCTGGATGCCCTCGGTGGGCTCGTCCAGGATGAGCAGCTTCGGCCGGGTGACCAGGGCCCTGGCGATGGCGAGCTGCTGCTGCTGGCCGCCGGACAGGAACCCGGCGCGCCGCTTGAGCAGCGGCTTGAGCCGGGGGAAGGTCTCCAGTGCCTCCTCCAGCGCCTCCCTGGGCCCCCTGGCGGCCTCCAGCGTCACCTGGAGGTTCCCGAGCACGCTGAGCTGCGGGAAGGTCTCGTGGCCCTGGGGGACGTACGCCATGCCCAGGCGCACCCGCTCGTGCGGCGGCAGGCGCGTCACGTCGCGGCCGTCGAGGACGACCGTGCCCGCGGTGGCGGGCAGCACGCCCGTCACGGTGTTGAGCAGGGTGGTCTTGCCCACCCCGTTGCGGCCCATCACGCACATCAGCTGCCCGGGTTCGACCTCCAGGGACACCCCGAACAGCACCCGGGCCCTGCCGTACCCGGCGTCAAGTTCCCGTACCGACAGCATCGCTCCGCCTCCTTCCGAGGTAGACCTCCTGCACGCGCGGATCGTCGCGGACCTGGTCCACCGACCCCTCGATCAGCACCCTGCCCTCGTGCAGGACCGTGACCTGCGAGGCGTACCTGCGCAGGAACTCCATGTCGTGCTCGATCACGATCACCGTGTGGTCGCGCGCCACGGACGTCAGGAGCTCGCCGGTGCGCTCCCGCTCGTCCTTGGACATCCCGGCCACCGGCTCGTCCAGCAGCAGCAGCTTGGGCCGCTGGGTGAGCAGCATGCCGATCTCCAGCCACTGCCGCTGCCCGTGGGATAGCACCCCGGCCGGGCGTCCGGCCAGGTCCTTCAGCCCGGTGGTCTCCAGCGCCTCGGCGACGGCGTCGGAGGTGCCGCGCCTGCGGCGGGCCAGCGACCACAGCGGGCGGCGGAAGGAGGCGGCCAGGTCGAGGTTCTCCTCCACGGTGAGCTCCTCGAAGACCACCGAGGTCTGGAAGGTCCGCCCGACGCCGAGCCGGACGATCCTGTGCTCGCGCAGGCCGGCCAGGTCGCGGCCGTCGAAGAGGACCTCGCCGGTGGTGGGACGGGTCAGGCCGGTGATCACGTCGATGAGCGTGGTCTTGCCGGCCCCGTTGGGACCGATCAGGAAGCGCAGCTCGCCCTCCCGCACGGTCAGGTCGACGCCGTCGACGGCCCGGAAGCCGTCGAAGACCACGCTCAGCCCGCGTACTTCTAACATCGGGCTCATCGGACCTCCTCCATGACCCTGTCACCGGAGGCGTCCACGGGCGGGACCTCCGGGGACGGCGGGCGCTTCGACCGGCGGGCCAGGGCGTCGCGGGCCGAGGACGCCAGGCCCCAGATCCCCCTCGGCGCCAGCGTCATGACCAGGATGAACAGCGCGCCCTGCAGGTAGAGCCAGCCGTCGGCGAACTGCTCGCTGAAGGTCGTCTTGGCGTACCCCATGACGACCGCGCCGAGGACCGCCCCGGCCAGCGCGTACCTGCCGCCCACCGCGACGGCGACGACGAGCTCCAGGGAGGGCACCACGCCCAGCAGCGCGGGCGAGATGATCCCGACGACCGGCACGAACAGGGCCCCGGCGAGCCCGGCCATGCCCGCCGACAGCGCGAAGACGACGGTCTTGACCCGGGCCGGGTCGTAGCCGAGGAACCTGACGCGGTCCTCGCCGTCCCTGATCGCGACGAGCAGCCGCCCGAAGCGGCTGTTGGTCAGGTGGCGGGCGCCCAGGTAGAGCAGGCCGGTGACGACCGCGACCACGATGTACAGCCCGCGCTGGGTGGAGTCGGCGGCCAGGTCCTGGCCGAACAGGTCGTAGAAGTTGGTCAGGCCGTTGGTGCCGCCGGTCAGGCCCTGCCGGCCGATGAGCAGGATGACGAACGCGGCGGCGAGCGCCTGGGTGAGGATCGCGAAGTAGGCGCCGCGCACCCGCTGGCGGAAGACCAGCAGGCCCAGCACGGTGGCGATCAGCATGGGCCCGAGCACGACCATGGCCAGCGCGAACACCGGGTTCGTGAACGGCCTCCACAGGGCGGGGAGCTGCTCGACGCCGCTCCAGACCATGAAGTCGGGCAGGTCGCCCCGGGCGTCCACGAGCTTCAGGTGCATGCCCATGGCGTAGCCGCCGAGGCCGAAGAACACGCCCTGGCCCAGGACGAGCATGCCGCCCTGTCCCCAGGCCAGGCCGATGCCCAGGGCGACGATCGCGAAGCAGAGGTACTTGGCCAGCAGGCCGAGGCGGAAGGGTTCCAGCAGGAGCGGCGCGACGACCAGGGCGGCCACGGCCACCGCCGCGAAGACCCCCGGCCCCCTGAGGCGTGCGAGATTCACGTGAGTGCCCTCGATCGGAGTACGAACAGGCCCTGCGGCCTGAACTGGAGGAAGGCGATGACGGCGGCGAACACGATGACCTTCGCCAGGCTGGCGTCGGTCCAGAACTCGGCGTAGGAGTTGAGCAGCCCGAGCCCGGCGGCGGCGATCACGGCGCCGCGGAGCCGGCCGAGCCCTCCGGCGACGACCACCAGGAAGGCGTCGACGATGTAGTAGGTGCCCAGGGCGGGCCCGACCGGGCCGATGAGCGTGAGGGCCACCCCGGCGACCCCGGCCAGGCCGGAGCCGATGAAGAACGTGCGCTGGTCCACGTGGGCGGTGTCGATGCCGCTGACCGCGGCGAGCTGCCGGTTCTGCATCACGGCCTGCATCCGGCGGCCCTGGCCGGTGCGGCTCATGTACGCCCAGACGCCGACCACGGTGGCGATCGCCAGGCCGAAGATGAACAGCCGGTTGTAGGGCAGGGAGGCGATGCCGCCCTGCAGCCAGGCGGGCGCCTGGACCTGCACGTTGGGCGCCCCGAACAGGTCGCGGGCGAGTTGCTGGAGCACCAGGCTGACGCCCCAGGTGAGCAGCAGGGTGTCGAGCGGGCGGCCGTAGAAGTGCCGGATCGCGAGCCGCTCCAGGAGGAGTCCCATCAGCCCGGCCACCAGGAAGGCGACGGGCAGTGCGACGATCACGGCCATCCGGCCGGTGAGGTCCTGGAGCAGGTAGGCGGTGTACGCCCCGGCCATGATGAACTCGCCGTGGGCCATGTTGATCACGCCCATCTGGCCGAACGTGAACGTCAGGCCGATGGCGATGAGGAGCAGCACGGCGCCGATGGACAGGCCGATCGGGAGCTGGTTGAGAAACGCCTCCACCGGAGGTCCCCTTCCTGCGGGTCTCTGGCTCCGGGCCGGGCCGCGCCGCGGTGTGGGCGCGTCACGGTGCCGTCCGTGATCTGGTCACGGCCCGGTCCGGAGCCGGTCTGTGGGGATCAGCCGTCGGCCAGGCCGCTCGCCCAGGGGTAGCCCTTGAGGTAGGGGTCGGGCTTGATCGGCTCACCGGAGTTCCAGACCTCCTTGATGAGGCCGTCGGGCTGGATCACCCCGATGCGGGCGGTCTTGTACATGTGCTGGTTCTCGCCGTCGATGGTGACCAGGCCCTCGGGGCGCTCCAGGGCGATGCCCCCGGCGGCCTTCCTGACGGCCTCGACCTCGACGGTCCCGGCCTTCTTCGCGGCCTCGGCCCACAGGTAGACGGCGTTGTAGCCGGCCTCCATCGGGTCGGAGGTGACCTTGTCGGCGCCGTACTTGGCCTTGAAGGCGGCGACGAACTTCTCGTTCGCCGGGGTCTCGGTGGTCTGGTAGTAGTTCCAGGCGACCGGGTGGCCGGCGATGTTGTCGACGCCGATGCCCTTGACCTCCTCCTCGGCGACGCTCACCGAGAGCACGGGCATGTCCTTCGCGGTGACCCCGGCGCTGGCGAGCTGCTTGAAGAAGGCGACGTTGCTGTCGCCGTTGAGGGTGTTGAAGACGGCGTCGGGCCTGGCCTGGACGACCTTGTTGGTCAGCGTGCTGTACTCGGTGTGGCCCAGCGGGGTGTACTCCTCGCCGAGGACCTCCATGCCGTTCGCGGCCGCGTACGCCTTGATGATCTTGTTGGCGGTGCGCGGGAAGACGTAGTCGCTGCCGACCAGGAAGATCTTCTTCTTGCCCTGCTCCTTGAGGTAGTCCAGGCCCGGGATGATCTGCTGGTTGGTGGTGGCCCCGGTGTAGAAGATGTAGGGCGAGCTCTCCAGGCCCTCGTACTGCACCGGGTACCACAGCAGGGCCTTGCTCCGCTCGAAGACCGGGAGCATCGCCTTGCGGCTGGCCGAGGTCCACCCGCCGAAGGTGGTGGCGACCTTGTCCTGGCGGATGAGCTTGGTGGCCTTCTCCGCGAAGGTGGGCCAGTCGGAGGCGCCGTCCTCCACCACCGGGATCAGCTTCTTGCCGAGCACTCCCCCGGCGGCGTTGATCTCCTCGACGGCGAGCAGCTCGGCGTCCCTGACCGTCACCTCGCTGATGGCCATGGTGCCGCTCAGCGAGTGCAGGATGCCGACCTTGATGCCGTCCGCGTCGCCGCCTCCGACGGAGGCGGCGTTCCTGTCCGCGGGGGCCTCACCGCCGCAGGCGGTCAGGGCTGTGGCCAGCGCGGCGACGAGCGCCGCGGAACGCCATGCTGTGTTCCTCATTGACTTTCCTCCTTGGCCGGTACGGCCCCCGCACCGATCTATCTGCCGCCAAGGTGACGGAGTGAGGTTTCCCGGTGAGTTCGCGGTTGTTAATTGCGGATGGCCGGGATTTCACCGGCGTGACAGGAGATGGCGGCGCGGAATTCACCCCGCCCGTTCCGCCGGTTCCGCCGTTTCGTGATATCTACGTCGACAGATGCGGCGAGCCCTTCCGCGGAGGGGTCCCGGAAGGCGGTTCCCCCCGGTTCGGGAGGGTCGCGGCACCTGGAAACCGGCACGACATCGACGTGCAACACCATGGAAACCGCCGGTTCCTATGGTCCGGGAATGCGGCTCACACCACACGAGCAGGAACGCCTGCTCATCCACGTCGCCGCCGGGGTCGCCCGCGACCGCAGGTCACGTGGTCTCCGGCTCAACCATCCCGAGGCCACGGCGATCATCGCGTCCTTCCTGATGGAGGGGGCGAGGGACGGGCGCAGCGTCGCCGAGCTGATGGAGGCGGGACGCACGGTGCTCTCCCGTGACGACGTCATGGAGGGGGTGCCCGAGATGCTGCCGTCGGTGCAGATCGAGGCCACCTTCCCCGACGGCACCAAGCTCGTCACCGTCCACCGGCCGATCCCGTGAACACCGGCCGTCCCGCGGACGCGGGCCACCCGGTGGACGCGGCCGTGAACGCCGGCGATCACCCGAGCGCCGGCCGACCCCGCGACCCGAGGAGCGGTGAGCCCCGATGACACCCGGCGAGATCCTGTACGGCGACGCGCCCGTCCCGCTCAACCCGGGACGCGAGCGGATCGTCGTCCGCGTCGTCAACACCGCCGACCGGCCCGTCCAGGTCGGCTCGCACTACCACTTCGCCGCGTGCAACCCCGGCCTGGAGTTCGACCGCCGGGCGGCCTGGGGCACCCGGCTGGACGTACCGGCCGGGACCGCGGTGCGTTTCGAGCCCGGCGTGGAGCGCGACGTGACCCTGGTGCCGATCGGCGGGTCGCGGATCGTCCCCGGCCTCCGCCCCGAGTGGGCCGGACCTCTCGACGGGAGCCCCCGTGTTCATTGACCGATCCCGCTACGCCGCGCTCTACGGCCCCACCGTCGGGGACCGGATCAGGCTGGCCGACACCGACCTGCTCGTCGAGGTCACCGAGGACCTGTCGACGGGCCCGGCCGGGGCGGGCGACGAGGCCGTCTTCGGCGGCGGCAAGGTGATCCGGGAGTCGATGGGACAGGCCAGGACCACCAGGGCGGAGGGCTCCCCCGACCTGGTGATCACCGGCGCGGTGATCCTGGACCACTGGGGCGTGGTCAAGGCCGACATCGGGATCAGGGACGGGCGGATCGTCGCCCTCGGCAAGGCCGGGAACCCCGACACCATGGACGGCGTCCACCCCGACCTGGTCATCGGCCCCTCGACGGAGATCCTCGCGGGCAACGGGAAGATCGTGACCGCCGGGGCGATCGACTCCCACGTCCACCTGATCTGCCCGCAGATCCTCGACGAGGCCCTCGCCGCGGGGGTCACGACCATCGTGGGCGGCGGCACCGGACCCGCCGAGGGCACCAAGGCCACCACCGTCACCGGCACCTGGTACCTGGCCCGGATGCTGGAGTCGCTCGACTCCTACCCGATCAACGTCGCGCTCCTGGGCAAGGGCAACACGGTCAGCGGCGAGGGACTGCTCGAACAGCTCCGCGCCGGGGCGTCGGGCTTCAAGCTGCACGAGGACTGGGGCACCACCCCGGCCGCCATCGACGCCTGCCTGTCGGTCGCCGACGCCACCGGCACCCAGGTCACGATCCACACCGACACCCTCAACGAGGCCGGGTTCGTGGAGTCGACGCTGGCCGCCATCGGGGACCGGACGATCCACGCGTACCACACCGAGGGCGCCGGGGGCGGTCACGCGCCGGACATCATCCGGGTCGCCTCCTACGGCAACATCCTGCCGTCCTCGACGAACCCGACCCGCCCGCACACCGTCAACACGCTCGACGAGCACCTCGACATGCTGATGGTCTGCCACCACCTCAACCCGTCCATCCCCGAGGACCTGGCCTTCGCCGAGTCCCGGATCCGGCCCTCCACGATGGCCGCCGAGGACGTCCTGCACGACATGGGCGCGATCTCGATGATCGGCTCGGACTCGCAGGCGATGGGCCGGGTGGGCGAGACGATCATCCGGACCTGGCAGACCGCGCACGTGATGAAGCGCCGCCGGGGCGCGCTGCCCGGCGACGGCCCCGCCGACAACCTCCGCGCCCGCCGCTACGTGGCCAAGTACACGATCTGCCCGGCCGTGGCCCACGGCCTGGACGACGAGGTCGGCTCGGTGGAGCCGGGCAAGCTGGCCGACC
This sequence comes from Streptosporangium sp. NPDC050148, assembly GCF_055586505.1. Lineage (NCBI taxonomy): Bacteria > Bacillati > Actinomycetota > Actinomycetes > Streptosporangiales > Streptosporangiaceae > Streptosporangium > Streptosporangium sp. NPDC050148. The sequence continues at coordinate 90,271 of NZ_JBVJIA010000013.1, forward strand.
TGGTGCTGTGGGACGCGGCGTTCTTCGGCGTCAAGCCGGACCTGGTGGTCAAGGGCGGGGTCATCGCCTACGCGCAGATGGGCGACGCCAACGCCTCCATCCCGACCCCGCAGCCGGTGATGCCGCGCCCGATGTTCGGCGCGGCCCCGGTCACCGCAGCGGCCACGTCGGTCCACTTCGTCGCCCCGCTGGCCATCGAGGACGGCCTCGCCGACCGCCTGGCCGTGCGCAGGCGCCTGCTGCCGGTGGCCGACGTGCGCCGCCGGGGCAAGGAGAGCATGCCGCTCAACGACGCCATGCCCAGGATCGAGGTGGACCCCGACACCTTCGCGGTCAGCGTCGACGGGGACCTGGTCGAACCCGCCCCGGCGGAGACCCTGCCGATGACCCAGCGCTACTTCCTGTTCTGACCGCACCACCCGTCACGTCGAAGGAGGACCCGGAGCATGAACGCCGCCCTGCTGCTCCTGGCCGACTCCCGGCTGCCCGCGGGAGGTCACGGGCACTCGGGAGGGGTGGAGGAGGCGGTCAGGATCGGCGCGGTCGGGGACCTGCCCGGCCTGGCCGCCTTCCTGCGGGGCCGCCTGGCCACCGCGGGCCTGGTGACGGCCGCCCTGGCCGCCGCGGCCTGCGAGTTCGCCGCCCACCTGGCCTCGGGCCCCGCGGACGCCGCGCGTCCGGACGGCGTTCCTCCCGATGCCGCGCACCTCCCTCCCGACGCCGCGCACCTCGCCGCCGATCCCCCGGGCGCCGCTTCCGGCGCGCCCGCGGCGGACGGTGCCGGGTGGACGCGGCTGGACGCCGAGGCCGACGCCAGGATCTCCTCGCCCGCCCAGCGGGAGGCGAGCCGCACCCAGGGCAGGCTGCTGCTGCGGACCTCCCGGAGGATCTGGCCGTCACCGGTGCTCGACGCGCAGGCCGGGGCCGTACCCCGGGGCGTCCACCACCCCCTCGCGCTCGGCGCGGTGGCGGCGGTGGCCGGATGCTCCCCGGCCGAGGCCGCCCTGGCGGCGGCGTACACCTCGGTCACCGCGCCCGCCACCGCGGCGGTCCGGCTGCTGGGCCTCGACCCGGTGGCCGTCCACCGGCTGCTCGCCGACCTCGCCCCCGCCCTGGAACGGGTCGCGGCCACCGTCACCCCGGGTCCCCGCAACCCCTGTGACCCCTGTGACCCCCGCGACCCCCGTGCCCGCCACGGCCCGGAGGGCTGGGAGGCGTTGCCCGCGCACGCCGCCCCGGTCCTCGACCTGCTCGCCGAACGCCATGTCCGCGCGGATCTACGGCTTTTCGTCTCCTGACGACCATCTGGAAGGACGGTGACCCCCGTGGGCGCCAACCATGACGACCATCACCACGCGGCCGACCCGCACGGCCGCGCCCTGCGCCTGGGGATCGGGGGCCCGGTCGGCAGCGGCAAGACCGCGCTGACCGCGGCGCTGTGCCGCACCCTCGGCCCGGCCATGCGCCTGGGCGTGGTGACCAACGACATCTACACCACCGAGGACGCCGACTTCCTGCGCAGGGCCGGGGTGCTCGACCCGGAACGGATCGCCGCCGTGCAGACGGGCTGCTGCCCGCACACCGCGATCCGCGACGACATCGCGGCCAACCTCGACGCGGTGGAGACCCTGGAGGAGCGCTTCGGCCCGCTGGACCTGGTGATCGTGGAGAGCGGCGGCGACAACCTCACGGCCACCTTCAGCCGGGGCCTGGCCGACCGGCAGATCTTCGTGCTGGACGTGTCCGGTGGCGACAAGGTCCCCCGCAAGGGCGGTCCCGGCGTGACCACGGCCGACCTGCTGGTGGTCAACAAGACCGATCTGGCCCCCATGGTCGGCGCCGACCTCACGGTCATGTCACGCGACGCGGCGGCCGTACGGGAGGGCAGGCCCGTACTGTTCACCTCGATCCGGGAGGATCCGAACGCGTACGCGGTCTCCGAGTGGGTCAGCGGCCTCGTCGAGTCCTGGGCCCACGAGCACTCGCACGCCTGATCCCGTGTCCGCCCTCGACCCCGGCTCCCTCACCTTCCGCGTCCCGTCCTCCGCGACGCTCCCCACGCCCGGCCGCACCCCCGGCCGGGTCCCCGACCCCGGCCCCGGCCGCGCCCCCGCCCCGCAGAGCCCCGCCGCGCAAACCCCTCCCGCGCAAGGTCCTCTTTCGCAGGGTCTTCTTTCGCAGGGTCCCCCTTCGCCGGGTCCTGCCGCGCAGGGCCCTCACCCTCCGGTGGCCGGGCGGCCGGGACGGCGGTCGATGAGGGCGCGCGCGGCGATCGTCACCGCCCGGGACACCGGCGGCCGGACCGTCCTTGCGACCATGCGGTCCAGCCCGCCGATCACGGTACGGAGCACCGCGCCGGGCCGGGTCCACCTGGTCTCCACCGCGGCGGGCCCGCTGGGCGGGGACGACCTGGCCCTCGACATCGAGGTCGCGCCGGGCACCGCGCTGGAGGTGCGGTCGGTGGCGAGCACGCTGGTGCTGCCCGGCTCCACGGACGCCGAGTCCGTGACGACGGTCACCGCCCGGGTCGGCGCCGGTGCCCGCCTGCTGTTCGCGCCCGAGCCGACGGTTCTCGCCGCGGGCTGCCGGCACCGCCTGGTCGTCCGGCTGGAGCTGGCCGAGGACGCCCGGGTGCACTGGCGCGAGGAGATCGTCTTCGGCCGGTACGGCGAGCGGCCCGGCCGCTGTCACTCGCGCTTCGACGCCGTCCTCGGCGGGGTTCCGCTGCTCCGGCAGGAGTTCGTGGTGGGCGACCCGGAGATCGACGGCAGTTCCGCCGTCTACGGCGACGCCCGGTGCGTGGGGAGCACCCTGATCACCGGCAGGGCACCGGAGGCCGTGACCGGGGACGGCTGGGCCGTCCTCCCGCTGGCCGGTCCCGGCACCCTGGTCTCCGCCCTGGGCCGGGACGCGGTCGAGCTGCGACGGCGGCTGGAGGAGGGAGAGGGGAAGGTCAACGGCCACGGCTGAGCGTGGCGGCCCGCGCCTCGAAACGACGTTCGGGGACGGCACCCGGCGTACGGCACGACGGCCCGGCGCCCGGAGACCGCGGCCCGCGCCGTGAGACGGCGGCCGGTGCCCGCCGGGACGGCGCCCGGGGACGATGCCCGGTCCGTCAGTCGTAGAAGCCCAGGCGGCGGAGCTGCTTGGGGTCGCGCTGCCAGTCCTTGGCGACGCTGATCCGCAGGTCGAGGTAGACGCGGGTGCCCAGAAGCGCCTCGATCTGCGTCCGGGCACGGCTGCCGACGTCCTTGAGCCGTGACCCCTTGTGCCCGATCACGATGGCCTTCTGGGACGGCCGCTCGACGAACATGTGGGCGTAGATGTCCAGCAGGTCGTCACGCCCCTCCCTGGGCAGCATCTCGTCGACGACGACCGCGATCGAGTGCGGCAGCTCGTCGCGGACGCCCTCCAGCGCCGCCTCCCGGATCAGCTCGCCCACCAGGACCTGCTCGGGTTCGTCGGTGAGCTGCCCGCCCTCGTACAGGGGCGGGCTCTGCGGCAGACGCCGGACCAGCACGTCGGCCAGCACGTCGAGCTGCTCGCCGGAGCGCCCGGAGACCGGGACGATGTCGTCGAAGTCGGCGAGCCCGGAGACCGCGAGCAGCTGCTCGGCGATCTGTTCCCGGGTCGCCAGGTCGCACTTGGTGACCACGGCGACCACCGGGGTCTTCTTGATGCCCGCGAGCTTCTCCGCGATGAACCGGTCCCCCTTGCCGACGGGCTCGTTGGCGGGCACGCAGAAGCCGATCACGTCGACCTCGGTGAGGGTGGACAGCACCAGGCTGTCCAGCCGCTCGCCCAGGAGCGTGCGGGGCCGGTGCAGGCCCGGCGTGTCGACGATGATGAGCTGGGAGTCGGGGCGGTGCACGATGCCGCGGATGGCCCGGCGGGTCGTCTGGGGCTTGGAGGAGGTGATCGCCACCTTCGTGCCGACCAACGCGTTCATCAGCGTGGACTTGCCGACGTTGGGCCGGCCGACGAAGCAGGCGAAACCGGCATGGAAATCAACAGCTGAGGAACTCACGTCAACCATTGTCCCCGATGCCGGACTCAGCTCTGACGCGGCGTTCCGTCCAGGCCGGCCACCAGCACGGTCCGGCCGCCGAGCTCGCGGACCACCCGGCCGTCGGCCTCGGAGGGCCCCTCGCCCGCGGTGACCAGGGCTGCGGCCTCCAGCGACTCCGCCCCGCTGGACACCGCCATCGCCACGGCGACCTGGAGCGCCGACAGCGTCAGCGACGGCAGCGCCACGTTGGTCGCCGCGTAGGTCCTGCCGGTCTCGTCCCGTACGGCCGCGCCCTCGGCGGCGCCGTTACGGGCGCGGGCGGAACGGGCCAGCACGATGATCTTGTTGTCCTCGGGGTCGAGGGTCGCGTCGCTCACGGCACAAGGGTATTCAGCCCCCGGCGTCCGGGCGACACGGGACCGCCCCGGCCCCGTCGCGACCACCGGGATCAGGCGGCGACCTCGTCGACCAGCAGGCCGGCCAGCTCGCGGGTGCGCGCGGCGTCGACGTCCCGGACCCCGGCGTGCACCAGGGAGACCAGCGTGCGACCGCTGACCGCGAAGACCAGGTGGATCTCGTACGGGTAACCGTTCAGCCTGCCGCTCAGCCTCCTGGCCTGGATCTCGCCGTCGACCCCCTCCAGGTCCAGGCCGGAGACGCGCAGGGCGGTGCTCCTGCCCGCCATCCGGGCGCGCGCCACCGGGCAGCCGGCCAGCGCGTCGGTGAGCGCGTCGAAGTGGCTCGCGGCGTCGTCGCCCCCGTAGGAGGCCAGCGCGAACCCGGCCAGCTCCCCGAGCCCGTCCCCCTGGTAGGCCACGGCCGCACGCGCCCCGAGCGCCCGCTCCGGCGGCCTTCCCGCGGCGGCGTCGAGGACGAGGCGGCAGTCCTCGTCGAGCGGCCGGAACGGGGCCTGCCAGCCGTCACGCGGGCGGGTCGAGAACCCCTCCGGCAGGTCCCTGGCCTCGTCGAGCAGCGCCCGCAGCCGCCTCAGCTCCACGGCGCCGTCCGCGGCGCCCTCCTGTGATCCGGCGCAGCCGGCCGTCACCCCGCCGACGAGCCCGTACAGGACCGCGAAAACCGCGATGCGCATCCCCCGCGTCATGACCGTTCCCCCGAATGTCATGTGCGGAGTGTCTCCGTCCCCGCCGACTGGCTTCCTTCCCCGTCGGCAAAAGCGGCAATCCTTAGGAAACACCTAAGGGTGTCCTCAACCGTATTTCACGGTCGAGAACACCCTCAAGCGAGCCGCGCAGAGCAGCCTCGGAGCACTGCGCGACTCTTCTCCCCCGGGGCCGTCCTCGACGCCGCGAACCCCTCCGGGCACCGGGACGTCCCCCCGCCGACTCCCGCGCGACCGGGTGCCGTGTGAGAAGCATCCCGCGCGCGACTTGCAGAACGGTTGTCGGTGACTTGAGAGTGCGGCCGGCGCGCGGACCGTCACTGGTCGGCGGGTGCCGGGACCGCCTCGTCCTCCGCGGGCACGAACCTGGTCACCAGGACCGTGCCGATCCGGTTGCGCCGTCCGGCCAGGCTCTCGGCCGTCAGGCTGAGCCCCCCGACCACGGCCTGGGAACCGGCGATCGGCACCCTGCCCAGGGCGTGGGCCAGCAGGCCGCCGACGGTCTCGACGTCGTCGACCTCCAGCTCGATGCCGAACAGGTCCTCCAGGTCGCCGACCGGGAGCCTGGCGGTCACCCGCACCGCCCCGTCCTCCAGCGGCTCGACCCGGGGGGCCTCCTGGTCGTACTCGTCGGCGATCTCCCCGACGATCTCCTCCAGGATGTCCTCGATGGTGACCAGACCGGCCGTGCCGCCGTACTCGTCGATGACGATGGCCTGGTGGATCTGCCGCGCCTGCATCTCGCGCAGCAGCTGGTCGATCGGCTTGCTCTCCGGCACGTAGGTGGCCGGGCGCATCAGCGACTCCACCGGTTCGGCGCGGCCCTCGTCGCCGGTGTCCTGCACCCGGCGCGCGATGTCCTTGAGGTAGGCGATGCCGATGACGTCGTCCTCGTTCTCGCCGACCACCGGGATCCGGGAGAAGCCGCTGCGCAGGGCGAGCGAGAGCGCCTGGTTCAGCGTCTTGCCGCGCTCGATGAACACCATGTCGGTACGGGGCACCATGACCTCGCGGACCAGGGTGTCCCCGAGCTCGAAGACCGAGTGGATCATCTCCCGCTCGTCGGGCTCGATGACCCTGCGCTCCTCGGCCAGGTCGACCAGGTCGCGCAGCTCGGCCTCGGAGGTGAAGGGCCCCTCGCGGAAGCCCTTGCCGGGCGTCACCGCGTTGCCGAGCAGGATCAGCAGCTTGGGCAGGGGACCGAAGATCCGGGTCAGCCCGTACACCAGGGGCGCGCTGGCGAGCGCGATCGGCTCGGCGTGCTGGCGGCCCAGCGTGCGGGGCGAGACCCCGACGATCACGTAGCTGACGACGATCATGACGGCCGCGGCCGCGGTGTAGGCCCAGCCCTGGTCGCCGAGCCAGTCGATGAAGAGCAGCGTGGCGATCACCGTGGCGATCAGCTCGCAGCTCAGCCGGAGCAGCAGCAGCAGGTTCAGGTAGCGCGGCGGGTCGGCGACGATGGCCTGCAGGCGCACCGCGCCCCGCCGGCCCTCGCGGACGAACTCCTCCGCGCGGACCCGTGAGATGCGGGTCAGGGCCGTCTCCGCGCTGGCGATCAGCCCGCCGACCACGACGAGCAGGATCGCCGAGAACAACCACCCGTTGGCGAGGTTCACCGCTGGGTGCGCACCTCCCGCCATGACTCCAGAAGCTCTCCCTGCAGGGAGAACATCTCCTTGTGCTCCTCGGGCTCGGCGTGGTCGTAACCGAGCAGGTGCAGGATGCCGTGCGTGCACAGCAGCTCCAGCTCGGCCTCGGTACCGTGACCGGCCTCGGCCGCCTGCTTGGCGGCCACCTGCGGGCAGAGCACCACGTCGCCCAGGAGCGCCGGGTCGGTGGGCGCGTCGCCCTCCTGCCGGGCGCCCGCGCCCGGGCCGGGGCGCAGCTCGTCCATCGGGAAGGCGAGCACGTCCGTGGGCCCCGGCTCGCCCATCCACTGCTCGTGCAGCACGGACATGGCCTCCTCGTCGACCACCAGGATCGACAGCTCGGCCAGCGGGTTGATGCCCATCCGCTCCAGCACGTACCCGGCCAGCGAGACGATGCCGCCCTCGTCGATCTCGACGCCGGACTCGTTGTTGACCTCGACGCTCATCGGCCGTCTCCCGCTGCCCGGCCGCCGCGCCCCCCGGGGACGGGCGCGAGCGCCCTCATGTCCTCTCCCGGGGACGCTGCTTGCCGGCCATTCCCTTGATCTGCGGCGCGCTCTGGCGCTGCGCCTCGTCGTAGCGCCCGTAGGCGTCCACGATGTCGCCCACCAGCTTGTGCCGCACCACGTCGGCGCTGGTCAGGCGGGAGAAGTGGATGTCGTGGACGCCGTCGAGGATGTCCTGGACGACCCGCAGGCCGCTCTGCGTGCCCCCGGGAAGGTCGACCTGGGTGACGTCGCCGGTGACGACGATCTTCGAGTTGAAGCCGAGCCGGGTCAGGAACATCTTCATCTGCTCCGGCGAGGTGTTCTGCGCCTCGTCCAGGATGATGTAGGCGTCGTTGAGCGTACGGCCGCGCATGTAGGCCAGGGGCGCGACCTCGATCGTGCCCGCGGCCATCAGCCGGGGGATCGAGTCGGGGTCGAGCATGTCGTGCAGCGCGTCGTACAGCGGCCGGAGGTAGGGGTCGATCTTCTCGTAGAGCGTGCCGGGCAGGAAGCCCAGCCGCTCGCCCGCCTCCACCGCGGGACGGGTGAGGATGATCCGGTTGACCTTCTTCTCCTGGAGGGCCCTCACGGCCTTCGCCATGGCGAGGTAGGTCTTGCCGGTGCCCGCCGGGCCGATCCCGAAGACGATGGTGTACTTGTCGATCGCGTCGACGTAGCGCTTCTGGTTCACGGTCTTCGGGCGGATGGTCCGGCCCCGCGAGGAGATGATGTCCAGCGAGAGCACCTCGGCGGGACGGTCGGAGGTCATCCGCAGCATGGCGATGCTGCGCTCGACCGCGTCCGCCGTCAGCTGCGCGCCTCCCCGGACGAGCTCGGACATCTCCTCGAAGAGCCGCACCACGGTGCTGCTCTCCTCGGGGCTTCCGGTGATCGTGATCTCGTTGCCCCGGACGTGGACGTCGGCGCGGAAGGCGCCCTCGATGACGCGCAACAGCTCGTCGCGCGAGCCCAGCAGGCTGACCATCGACTGATCGTCCGGAATCACCACCTTCGCCTGGGTGCGGCCGGAGCCCCTGGACTTGGACGGCGTTCTGCTGGAATCGTTTGTCTCGGACATGAGCGGGCCTTACGGCCTGTTCGCCTCCAGATATAGGCGCGGAACTTCACCGCCATGGTATCCGCCATCGCGGCGATCGCGCCTATCGGTTTTCAGCCGGGCGGCCAGTTCAGCCCGCGCCCGCCGATCACGTGTCCGTGCACGTGGAAGACGGTCTGACCGGCCTCGGGACCGGTGTTGAACACCAGCCGGTAGCCCGTCTCGGCGACGCCCTCCAGCCGGGCGACCTCGTGCGCGGCGGCGAGGACCTCCTCGGCCAGGCCGCCACCGGCGGCGGCCAGGGCCGCGACGGTCGGATGGTGGTCCCTGGGGATCACCAGCACGTGGGTCGGCGCCTGGGGATCGACGTCACGGAAGGCCACGGTGCGGTCGGTCTCGTGGACGATCTTCGCGGGGATCTCCCCGGCCACGATCCGGCAGAACAGGCAGTCGGCTTCGCTCACCATGCAGGCACCTTACCGCCGAGGACGTTGCGAATCGGTGATGGTTCCGGTCGGCAAACAAAGATCCACCCGGATATGGTGGATGTGCAAAACTTCAACCACGACAGCCCTTTGCGCGCAGCACCATATGGCCGCCTGGCGAGGACACGACTGGGTCATGCCCCCTAATGAACCGGAAGAGCGTAAACCCTCTGGGAAGGCCAAGCGTCCCACTGATGTGACCACCGAGACCCTCGTGGCCGACAGGTCGCTCGGGGCGGTGCCCGTCGGATGGGATGCCGACATGGCCGTTACCGCGCTCTACAGCGCGCACTACCGGTCTCTTGTCCGGCTCGCCGTCCTGCTCGTCCGCGACATGGCAACCGCGGAGGAGGTCGTGCAGGACGCGTTCGTCGCCATCCATGGCGCCTGGCGCCGACTGCGCGACACCGACAAGGCACTGGCCTACCTGCGACAGTCGGTCGTGAACCGATCACGTTCGGTGCTTCGGCACCGGGCGGTCGTCGAGAAGTACGCGCCCAAGGGCATGCCCGACGCGCCGAGCGCGGAGAACGGCGCGATCGGCGAGTTCGAACGATCCGCCGTCATCGAGGCGCTGCGCGGGCTGCCCGCACGCCAGCGGGAGGCCCTGGTCCTGCGTTACTACGGAGATCTGTCCGAGGCTCAGATCGCCCACGCGATGGGCATCAGCAAGGGCGCGGTCAAGAGCCACACGGCTCGCGGCATGGCCGCCCTACGAACCTCACTGGAGCAACTGTCATGACCGACTCCCCGGATGAGTACGGCGAGCTCCTTCGCCGTGCGCTCAACGCGGAGGCGAACTCGGTCGTTCCCTCCCCGGACGGGCTGGAGATCATCCGCGCCCGTATCGAACGGCGCGGGATCCGCGGGCTGATGTGGTGGCGCGCCGGGGTGTCCGTCGCGGGCGCCGTCCTCGTCGCGTCCACCGTCGTCATGGTGGTGCCCGAGCTCCGCGAGCGGGTGATCCCCTCGGTGGACGCCGGGCAGGTCAACTTCACCGAGTCGACCCCTCCCGACGGGTCGGCCACCTCGCGTCCCCCGGCCCCCTCGACACCGGCCGCCTCGAACCCGGCCCCGCTCCCGATCGTCTCCCGGTCGGCGACCCCGCCCGCGCCGGAGCCCACGTCCTCCAGGAGCGCCACCGCGAGCCCGAAACCGTCCGCCAGGCCGACCTCGACGACGGCGAAGCCCCGGCCCACGCCGACGCCCCCCTGCCCCACCCCGCTGGACGGCGAGCCCGTCGAGGGCGGAGAGGGCGGAGAGCCCCCCGAGTGGTGCGAGGAGGCCTCGGCGACGGCCACGCCGACGCCCACGCAGAGCCCTTGCTCGACGGAGGACTGCTCGCCGGGCAACGAGGTGTCGCCCCCGACGCCGACCGAGCCGGCCACCCCCGTCCCGACCCCGTCCGGCACCTAGCCGTCGTCACCGGGCCGGTCCTGGCCGTCCCTTCCGACCGCTTCACCGGCCGGCCGGTGAAGCGGCGAGCCGGTGTCGTCGGCGGGCCGGTGAAGCGGCGGGTGCCGTCCGGCGTGCGTCGCGGGGCGGCGGCCCGGGTCACCAGCGGCCGGTGCGGGCCTGGAGCACCGCCGCCGCGACGACCCCGGCCGTCGAGGTGCGCAGCACCGTCGGGCCGAGCAGCACCGGGGACGCCTCGGCCTCCCGGAACGCGGCGATCTCCTCCGGGGAGATCCCGCCCTCCGGGCCGACCACCACGACGATGTCGCCCCCCGCGGGGAGCGCGAGGCCGGACAGCGCAAGGGCCGCCTCCTCGTGCAGGACGACGCCCAGCGCCGCGGCCGAGAGCAGACCGGCGACCTTCGCTGTGGTCGCGAGCTCCGTCACCTCCGGCAGGTGGAAGCGGCGGGACTGCTTGCCCGCCTCGCGGGCGGTGGAGCGCCAGCGGGCCAGCGCCTTGGCCGCGCGCTCGCCCTTCCACTGGGTGACGCACCTGGCGGCGGCCCAGGGGACGATCACGTCGACCCCGGCCTCCGTCATCATCTCCACGGCCAGCTCGCCCCTGTCGCCCTTGGGCAGCCCCTGGACCACGACCAGCCGCGGGGAGGGCGCCGGCAGGTCGTGGCGGCGCAGCACCTCGACCCGGAGCGAGTCCTTGCCGGCCTCGACCACCACGCATTCGGCGACGAGGCCCGCCCCGTCGGTCAGGTCGAGCCGCTCCCCGGCCCGCAGCCGCCGTACGGCCGCCGCGTGGCGCCCCTCGGGGCCGCCGAGCACGAACTCCGTCCCGGCCGCCCCGGCGAGGTCGGCGCGCTCGGCCAGGAAGACCGGAACGCTCACGACGCGCCGGGCCGGGCCCGCCCGGCCGGTCCGGCCGGCCGGACCGGCCACCGAGGGGACAGGGTCCGGGTCGGTGGGAGCGGTGGGAGCGGTGGGAGCGGTGGGAGCGGTGGGAGCGCTGTCCGGGTCATCTCGTCAGCGGCCGTTGAAGGCGTCCCGCAGGCGGGAGAAGAAGCTCTGCTGGCCGGGCGCGAACTTGCCCGGCGGGCGCTCCTCGCCGCGGAGCCTGGCGAGCTCCTTCAGGAGCTCCTCCTGGGCCGCGTCCAGGCGGGTGGGGGTCTCCACGTTGACGTGGATCAGCAGGTCGCCGCGGCCGGTCTCGTTCAGGCGCTGCACCCCGCGGCCGTAGAGCGGGATCGTCTGCCCCGACTGCGTGCCGGGTCGGATGTCCAGCTCCTCGGCGCCGTCCAGCGTCTCCATGGTCAGGATGGTGCCGAGCGCCGCCGCGGCCATCGGGATCTGCACGGTGCAGTGCAGGTCGTCGCCACGCCGCTCGAAGGTCTCGTGGGGGCGCTCGACGATCTCCAGGAACAGGTCGCCGGGGGGGCCGCCACCGGGACCGACCTCGCCCTCACCGGCGAGCTGGATGTGGGTGCCGTCCTCGACGCCGGCCGGGATGCGGACCTTGATGGTCCGCCGGGTGCGGACCCGGCCGTCGCCCGAGCACTCCTGGCAGGGGTTGCGGATGATCGAGCCGAAGCCGCCGCACTGGGGGCAGGGACGCGACGTCATGACCTGGCCGAGGAAGGACCGGGTGACCTGGGAGACCTCACCGCGTCCGTGACACATGTCACAGGTGTCGGGGTGGGTCCCGGCGGCGGCACCGGAGCCGGTGCAGACCTTGCAGACCACCGCGGTGTCGACGACCAGCTCGCGGGTCGTGCCGAAGCCCGACTCCTGCAGGTCCAGCTCGACCCGGATGGTGGCGTTACGTCCGCGGCGGGCGCGCGAACGGGGCCCCCGGCCGCCTCCGGCACCGGCGGCGCCGAAGAAGGCGTCCATGATGTCGCTGAACGGGAACCCCGCGCCGAAGCCTCCGGCCCCCGGGCCGCCCGAGGAGAACGGGTCGCCGCCCATGTCGTACATCTGGCGCTTACCGGAGTCGGAGAGGACCTCGTAGGCCTGCGTGATCTCCTTGAACCGCTCCTGGGTCTCAGGGTCGGGGTTGACGTCGGGATGCAGCTCTCGCGCCAGGCGGCGATACGCCTTCTTGATCTCTTCCGCACTGGCGTCACGGCGCACCCCGAGGGTGCCGTAGTAGTCGCTCTTAGCCACTTTTCGTTGACCTCTTAGGATGCAGCCAGAATCTGGCTGACGTAGCGTGCCACCGCGCGCACCGCGCCCATCGTGACCGGGTAGTCCATACGCGTCGGGCCCAGCACACCGAGCCGGGCCAGTTGCTTGTCCCCAGAACCGTATCCGGCGGCGACGATGGACGTGCCCTGGAGTCCGGTATAGGGGTTCTCCGAGCCGATCCGCACGGTCAGCGCCGACAGGTCGGAGGTCTCACCGAGCAGCCGCATGAGCACGACCTGCTCCTCCAGGGCCTCCAGCACGTCGCGGAGGCCGACCGTGAAGTCGGCTCCCGCCAGGTTGGCGGCCCCGGCAAAAACGATCTTCTCATCGTGCTTCTCCACCAGCGACTCCAGCAGCACCGACAGGATCGTGGCCGCGAGCGGCCGATCCTCGGGCGACAGCCGCTCGGGCAGGTCGGCGACCCTGTCGGGGACGCCGCTGAGCCCGCACCCGTCCAGGGAGGTGTTGAGCACCGCGCGCAGGTGGGCCACCCGCTGCTCGTCGGCGACCTCGGGCAGCTCGACCACCCGCTGCTCGACCCGGCCGGTGTTGGTGATCAGCACGAACATCAGCCGATGCTCGCTCAGCGGCACCAGCTCGACGTGGCGGACCGCCGAGTTGGTCAGCGTCGGGTACTGCACCACGGCGACCTGGCGGGTCAGCTGGGCCAGCAGCCGCACCGTCCGCATGACCACGTCGTCGATGTCCACGGCCCCGGCCAGGAAGCTCTCGATGGCCTTGCGCTCGGCACTGGAGAGCGGTTTCACCTGGGACAGCCGGTCGACGAAGAGCCGGTACCCCTTGTCGGTGGGCACCCGGCCGGCGCTGGTGTGGGGCTGGGCGATGTACCCCTGTTCCTCCAGCACGGCCATGTCGTTACGGATCGTCGCCGGTGAGACCCCCAGGTTGTGCCGGTCCGCCAGCGCCTTGGAACCCACCGGCTCGTTGGTGGACACGTAGTCCTCGACGATGGCGCGTAGCACCGCGAGCTTCCGGTCGTCGACCAACGTGGTCACCTCCCTGCCTGCGTCCGAGGGAAACACGAGGTCTGGCACTCTGTGTTCCCGAGTGCCAAGTGTACGGCCCCGGCGCGAAAGGCGCGATAAGCAAGAGCTGCGGATGGTCCCGCCAAGCCGTTGTTAAGTCAACTGCTATCGCGATCCAAGGCGAAGCCACCACAATCCGTATATGTCCAAAGATTTTGGTTCTTTCCCGGGGGGCGCGGCCGGTGACCCCGGTCACGGTGCCTCCCAGCAGCCATATGTCCCACCCGGCGGGCAACCGTACGGACAGCCCGGCTACGGGGGCGGGCCCGGCCGGCCGGGCCCGCAGCCGTACGGCCAGCCGGGCCAGCCGGGCCAGCCGGGACAGCAGCCCTACGGCCAGCCCGGGCAGCCGGGTCAGCCCGGGCAGCAGCCCTACTACCAGGGCGGGCAGGGCCACCCGTCGTACCCGGGCGGGCAGCAGCCCTACCAGGGGGACCCCTCCTACGGTCACGCGCCTCCCGGGTACGGCGCCCCGCAGGGACCGTCGTCCACCGGGAAGATCAAGCCCGGCATCGGGTGGATCGTCGGGGCCTGGCTGGTCGCCGCGCTCAGCGTCATCGTCGGCATCGCCGGGTTCGCCGGTGGTCTCTCCGACGCGGCCGAGTCCGCCCCCAAGACGTCGTTCGTCCCCGGCCAGGAGACGACGGTCAGGCTCGACCCCGCCGACAGGCCCGCCCTCTACGTCTCCACCGCGGGCCCCACCCGGTTCGAGTGCTCCCTCAGGGGCGGCACCGGCACCCCGCGGCTGCAGAAGCCGGCCGGGCGGACGACCGTCTCCGGGGCGAACGGCATCTCCTGGGAGCTGGGCCTGCGGATCGGCGTGGACCGGGCGGGCGACTACCGGATGACCTGCACCGCCGACCCGGACGAGGGCACCAGGTTCGGCGTGGGCCAGGAGTTCGCCACCGGAGCGCTGGTGGGCGGGGTGGTCGCCCTGTTCGCGGTGCCCGGCGTCGGCATCCTGCTGGCCATCCTCGTGACGATCGTCGTCCTGGTGAAGCGGGGCAACGCCCGCAAGCGCCAGGCGTCCGCCGCGGCGTCGGCGGCGGCGGGACAGTGGGCGGCATCGGGACCGTACGGCAGGTGACGGTGGCTTTTGCTAGCGTCCCACGTGATCCCGGCGAGAGAGGGTGGACGGTCGTTGATGTACGAGCGTGACGTTCTGGCGGAAGACTGGCGGCGCCCCCGCCGGGGGACGATCCCCCAGGTCCCCGCCGAGCTCGACCTGGTCGTCGAGGACGCCGACGGCGGCTTCTGCGGCGCCGTGGTGGCCTGCGACAAGGAGGCCGTCACCCTGGAGGACCGGTTCGGGCGCCGGCGGGTCTTCCCGCTGGAACCGGCCGCGTTCCTGCTGGAGGGCAAGGTGGTGACCCTGGTGCGGCCGGCCACCGCGCCGCGCGGCCCGCGGCGGAGCGCCTCGGGGTCCATCGCGGTGGAGGGGCTGCGGGCCCAGGTCGCCCGGGAGAGCCGGATCTACGTCGAGGGCGTGCACGACGCCGCCCTCGTGGAGAAGGTCTGGGGGCACGACCTGCGGGTCGAGGGCGTGGTCGTGGAGTACCTGGAGGGGGTCGACCACCTGCCCTCCATCGTCGAGGAGTTCGCTCCGGGGCCCGGCCGCCGGCTGGGGGTGCTCGTCGACCACCTGGTCCCCGGCTCCAAGGAGAGCCGGATCGCCGCCCAGGTCTCCTCACCGCACGTGCTGGTCGTCGGGCATCCCTTCGTGGACGTCTGGCAGGCGGTCAGGCC
This sequence comes from Streptosporangium sp. NPDC050148, assembly GCF_055586505.1. NCBI lineage: Bacteria > Bacillati > Actinomycetota > Actinomycetes > Streptosporangiales > Streptosporangiaceae > Streptosporangium > Streptosporangium sp. NPDC050148. Next base: position 105,465 of record NZ_JBVJIA010000013.1, read on the forward strand.
GCAGGTGCTGCGGATCCCCGCCTGGCCCTCGGTGCCGCGCGGCGTGCCCTGGAAGGAGGGCGTCGTGGCCGCGCTGGGCTGGAACGTCGAGACCGGCGAGGCGTGGCGCCGTATCCTCGGATCGGTCACGACCTACGCCGACCTGGAACCCGACCTGCTGGGGCCGGTCGAGGAACTCATCGACTTCGTGACGGTTCCCGGCGAGGATGGGCAGGCCGTCGACCCCCGGGAGGGGACATGAACGAGAACGCCGAGGATCGGCCCGGCGACGACCGGACGCGGCGCATGGACGACCCCGCGGCATGGACCGGTGGATCCGGTGGGGTCGGTGGGCCCGGTGGATCCGGCGGGCCTGGTGGAACCGGTGGGCCCGGCCGGGACGCGCCGCACCAGGGGTACGGGCCGGACGACCGGGACCGCACCGGGCCGGGGCGCGGCCACGAGCCGACGGAACCGGGGTACGGATGGCCCCAGGGGCACGACCGGGGACCGGGATACGGCCAGGAGTACGGCCTGGGATACGGCGGAGGACAGGGATACGAGCAGGGATACGGCCAGGGGTACGGTCACCCGTCCGGCTCCCCGTACCGGCCCGCCCCTCCCCCGTACGGCACCGGTGCTCCGGGCATGCCGGGCGGTCCCGGTGACGCGTACCGGCCGGGCCACCCGTACGACGGGTACACCCCGCCCGGCTACGGCCACCAGGCACCGCCCGGGACGTACGGGCCGCGGCCGGGCAGCGACGACACCACCATGGCCCTGCTGGCCCACCTGCTGGGGCTGCTGACCTCCTTCATCGGCCCGCTGGTGCTCTACCTGGCCAAGCGGGACGGCTCGCCCTATGTGCGCGACCAGGCCGCCGAGGCGCTCAACTTCCAGCTCACGGTGCTGATCGCCTACGTGGTCTGCTGCGTCCTGGCGTTCGTGCTCGTCGGGTTCGTGCTGATGCTCCTGCTCTGGATCGGGTCGCTGATCATGGCGATCGTCGCCACGGTGGCGGCGAGCCGGGGCGAGAGGTACCGCTATCCGATGACCATCCGGTTCGTGAGCTGACCCGGGCGGATCGCCAGGAGCCAGGACGGGCCGAAACGCGGCCGTTCCGCGACGGGCCGCCACCGTACGTCACGAGCCGTCACGGACACGGCCTCAACAGCCTCAGGTGAGGTCGCGGACCAGCGCGTCGGCCAGCAGGCGGCCGCGCAGCGTGAGCACCGCCCGTCCCGCCTTGAACGGCTCGGTCTCCAGCAGGCCGTCGGCCAGGGCCCGGGCGACCACGGGGGGACGTTCCAGCTCGACGAGCGGGAACCCGCGGGAGAGCCGCAGCTCCAGCATCAGCCGCTCCACCGCCCGGTCCTGCGGGCCCAGTACCTCGCGCGCGTGCGCCGGGGAGTCCCCCGAGGCCAGGCGCCGCGCGTAGGCGGCGGGGTGCTTGACGTTCCACCAGCGGGTGCCGCCGACGTGGCTGTGCGCCCCGGGCCCGACCCCCCACCAGTCGCCGCCGGTCCAGTAGAGCAGGTTGTGCCGGCAGCGCCCCGCCTCGGAGGTCGCCCAGTTGGACACCTCGTACCACTCGAACCCCGCCTCGGCCAGCATGGCGTCGGCGATCAGATAGCGGTCGGCGGCCACGTCGTCGTCGGGCATCGGGAGCTCGCCGCGCCTGATCCTGGCCGCCAGCCTGGTCCCGTCCTCGACGATCAGCGAGTACGCCGAGACGTGGTCGGGCCCGGCCTCGATCGCCGCGGCCAGCGACGCGCGCCAGTCGTCGTCGCTCTCCCCGGGGGTGCCGTAGATCAGGTCGAGGTTGACGTGCTCGAACCCCGCCTGCCTGGCCTCCCGTACGGCGTGCGCGGCACGGCCGGGGGTGTGGCGGCGGTCCAGCACCTGGAGCACGTGCTCGCGGGCGCTCTGCATCCCGAAGCTCATCCGGTTGAACCCACCGGCGCGCAGCACGGCCAGGTAGGCGGGGTCCACCGACTCGGGGTTGGCCTCGGTGCTCACCTCGGCCCCGGGGGCGAGCCCGAACTCCTCCTCGATCGCCTCCAGGATCCGCACCAGGTCCCCGGCCGGCAGGAGGGTGGGGGTGCCCCCGCCGAAGAACACGGTCTCGACCGGCAGGGGCGTGGTCCCGAGGACGGCCCGTGCCCGCCGTACCTCCTCGACGGCGGTGTCCGCGTAGTCCCTCTGCGAGGCGCCGGGGCCGAGCTCGGACGCCGTGTAGGTGTTGAAGTCGCAGTAACCGCACCGGGTCACGCAGAAGGGCACGTGGACGTAGAAGCCGAAGGGCCGCTCGCCGAGCCCGGCGAGCGCGCTCCGCGGCAGCTCGCCCGAGGCGGGCACCGGGTCCCCGTCGGGAAGTGTGGATGGCACGCCCCAAGTCTGCCGCCCCCGTCGTGATGCCCGGTACATCCTCCCGGTCCGGCCGCCGTACCCACCCCGGTCGCCGCCCGGCCGGTGCCCCGAGGCCGCGCCGTCCGGGAGCCCCGACAGCGCGTCGCCCGGGTGAGGTCCCCGACGCCGTGCCGCCTCGGTGGGCCCCCTGGTGACGCGCCGCCCGGGTGGGGCCGTTCCCCGGTGCGGCCCACTGCCGGGGGCCTTCGTGACGTCCGGCACCCCGCCCCGGGAGTCAGATCTCGTGGTCGTCGCGTTCCGGCAGTCCGTACCGGCGGGCGAGGGGGTTCCACAGCCGCAGGAAACCGCGCTTGGCCGTGGTCGCCTCCTCGGAGAAGGCCAGGCCGCGCCGGTAGTCGTCGTCCTCGCTCAGGTCGCGGTCGCAGCCGGTGTTCCGGCGGGCGGCCCAGGCGAGGAAGGCCTCGTCGGCCTCGAAGGAGGCGGTCAGGGCCCGGGTGAGACGTTCCTTGACCGCGTCCCCGTCGTCGAGCGCGCCGGTGCCCAGCGCGTTCGCCTGGATCACCTGCTCGCGCCGGGCGTCCGTGATCCGCTGGAGCACGGCGAGCGCGCCCGCGGTGTCCTCGCAGGAGCGGAGCCGCTCCAGGGCGTCGCCGAGGCCGGATCGGGAGCCGCCGCTGTCGGCGAGCAGCGCGTCCAGGACCCTGGCCTGCGACTCGGCGTCCTCGGGGCCACCGGGAGGCCGTCCCGCCACGGGCGTGCCCATCTCGGCCTCGGCGCGGGCGCCGGTCGCCACGATCGGCACGCCACCCGTCGCGGTCGGGCCGGCGCCGCGCGGGGCGAACCAGGCGGTGCCCGCCGCGACCAGCGCCGTCGTGACCAGCGCGGCGATCGTGACCACGGGCCAGACCCGGCGGTCGGCCGGGGGCCGCCTGCGCCCGTACCGCCCGTCGTCGCCGTCCCGTCCCTGGCGGGGTGCCCGGCCTCCGGATTCGGGCGCCCGGTCCCGCCCGTCCGTGTGCAGGTGCCGCTCCTCCCGGGGGAGGTGCTGCTGCCAGTCGGCCGGGTCCTGCCGCCACTCCTCCGGAGGGACCCGCCCGCCCCCTGTCAGGTCCCCTGTCGAGTCCCCCGACGAGCCGCCGGATGCGGGCCGGCCGGGAGAAGGCCGTTCGGCGGAGGGCCGTTCGGCAAGGGGCCGATCGATGAAAGGCCGATCGGTGAAGGACCGGTCGGGGAAGGGATGGTCGGCGGCGGACCGGCCGGGGAGGGAGTGCCCGGGAAGGGGCCGGTCGACAAGGGGCTGCGCCGGCGGGTGCGGGGCCGTCGGCGCCCCGCATCGGGGACACTGCCGCCGCCCTTCCATGGGGGCGCCACATCGGTTGCAGAACGCCTGCTGCTCCATGCCTTACAACGGTAGTCGAGAGCTTCGCCTTCCACCTGTCAAAACGCCGTCCACCGTTGACGCCCCGATCACCCAGGTCTACGATCCGGGAAAACTTAAAGGAAAGTTTCCTATAAGTTACTTCCCGAGCAGTGGAGAAGCCCGTGCAGAGACTCCTCCGGCACATGATCGCGGCGGTTCTCGCCGCGGGTCTCGCGGCGGTCGCCGTACCCGCCCCGGCCCAGGCGTACGACCAGGCCCTTCAGGATCGCGGTGACCGCTTCAAGCGGGTCGCGTACTTCATCCAGTGGGGCATCTACGGCCGCAACTACCACGTCAAGGACATGGACACCAGCGGCGCCGCCGCCAAGCTGACCCATATCAACTACGCCTTCGGCTTCGTCAACCCCGAGGGTGACTGCTACTCCGCCGACCCGTGGGCCGACTGGCAGCGCCCGGTGCCCGCCGAGCAGAGCGTGGACGGCGTCGCCGACGCCGAGGGGCAGGCGCTGAGCGGCAACCTGAACCAGCTCAAGAAGCTCAAGGCCAAGCACCCCGGCCTCAAGACGCTGATCTCCCTCGGCGGCTGGACCGGCTCGAAGTACTTCTCCGACGCCGTGCTGACCCCCGAGGGCCGTGCCCGGCTGGCCTCCTCCTGCATCGACCTGTGGCTGAAGGGCAACCTGCCCGGCACCGCCCCCGGCAGCGGCGCGGGCGTGTTCGACGGCATCGACCTGGACTGGGAGTGGCCCGGCTCCTCCGGCAACGACGGCAACATCATCCGTCCCGAGGACAAGCGGAACTTCACCCTGTTCGTCACCGAGCTGCGCCGCCAGATGAACGAGTTCGACCGGCGTAGCGAGCTGACCGCCTTCCTGCCCGCCGCGGCCGCGAAGATCGACGCCGGCTTCGAGGTGCGCGAGGTCTTCAAGCAGCTCGACTTCGCCACCGTCCAGGGCTATGACCTGCACGGTTCCTGGGAGACCGTCACCGGCCACAACGGCAACCTGTTCAACGACCGGCGCGACCCGAACCCGGTGAAGTACAGCGTGGACCAGACCGTCCGCGACTACCTGACCCGCGGCGCTCCGGCCAGGAAGATCGTGGTGGGCGTGCCCGCGTACGGCCAGGGCTGGACCGGGGTCACCGGCGGCAGGAACGGCCTGTACGGCACCGCCACCGGACCGGCCCCCGGCACCTTCGCGGCCGGCAACGAGGACTACAAGATCCTCGTGAACAAGCCGGGCAAGCGCTACCGCGACCTGCTGACCGGGGCCGTGTGGCTCTACGACGGCAACGAGTTCTGGTCCTACGACGACCCGGCCTCGCTGACGCAGAAGGCGGCCTACATCCGCCTGAAGGGCCTGGGCGGATCGATGATGTGGTCCATCGACCAGGACGACGCCAAGGCGTCGCTCACCACCGCGCTCTACCGCGTCCTGCGCTGAGCGACCCTCACCCACGGGCGGGGCCGCATCGGATCCGGGTCACCGGATCCCGGCGGTCCCGCCCTCCGCGTTCCGGGCACGGGCCTGTCCGCCCGCCGCCTTCCGGACGCGGGGGCCACCGCCGGCTTCCCGGACTTACCGGACAACGACGGTCCTGCCGCTCACTTCTTGGGCGTGGAGGACTCGGTGGAGAGCGCGGCCACGAACGCCTCCTGGGGGACCTCGACGCGGCCGACCATCTTCATCCGCTTCTTGCCCTCCTTCTGCTTCTCCAGCAGCTTGCGCTTACGGGAGATGTCGCCGCCGTAGCACTTGGCGAGGACGTCCTTGCGGATGGCGCGGATGTTCTCCCGGGCGATGACCCGGGCACCGATGGCCGCCTGGATGGGCACCTCGAACTGCTGCCTGGGGATGAGCTCGCGCAGCTTCTTGGCCATCTCGACCCCGTACGCGTAGGACTTGTCCCGGTGCACGATGGCGCTGAAGGCGTCGACGGCCTCGCCCTGGAGCAGGATGTCGACCTTGACCAGGTCGGACTCCTGCTCGCCCGAGGGCTCGTAGTCCAGCGAGGCGTACCCGCGGGTGCGAGACTTGAGCTGGTCGAAGAAGTCGAAGATGATCTCGCCGAGCGGCATGGTGTAGCGGATCTCGACCCTGTCCTCGGAGAGGTAGTCCATCCCCTGCAGGTTGCCGCGGCGGTTCTGGCAGAGCTCCATGATCGCGCCGATGAACTCCGAGGGGACCAGCACGGTCGTCTTCACCATCGGCTCGTAGACCTTCTCCACCTTGCCGGTGGGGAACTCCGAGGGGTTGGTGACGACGACCTCCTTGCCGTCCTCCATGATCACCCGGTAGACCACGTTGGGCGCGGTGGAGATGAGCGAGAGGTTGAACTCGCGCTCCAGCCGCTCGCGGACGATCTCCATGTGGAGCAGCCCGAGGAAGCCGCAGCGGAAGCCGAAGCCCAGCGCCGCGGAGGTCTCCGGCTCGTAGTCCAGGGCGGCGTCGTTGAGCTGGAGCTTGTCCAGGGCCTCGCGGAGCTCGGGGTAGTCGTCCCCGTCGATCGGGTACAGGCCGGAGAAGACCATGGGCTTGGGGTGCTCGTAGCCGCTGAGCGCCTTCAGGGCCGGCCGCGTCACCGAGGTCACCGTGTCGCCGACCCGGGACTGGCGGACGTCCTTCACCCCGGTGATCAGGTAACCCACCTCGCCGACGCCCAGCCCCTGATCGGCGATCTTCGGCTCGGGCGAGATGACGCCGATCTCCAGCGTCTCGTGGGCCGCGGTGGTGGACATCATCAGGATGCGCTCGCGCTTGCCCAGGTGGCCGTCCATGACCCGGACGTAGGTGATCACACCGCGGTAGGTGTCGTACACCGAGTCGAAGATCAGCGCGCGGGCGGGCGCGTCGGCGTCGCCGACCGGCGCCGGGACCTTGTCGACCACGTGGTCCAGCAACTCGCGGACGCCCACGCCGGTCTTGCCGGAGACCCGCAGCACGTCCTCGGGCTCGCAGCCGATGAGGTGGCAGATCTCCGCGGCGTACTTCTCCGGCTGGGCCGCGGGAAGGTCGATCTTGTTGAGCACCGGGATGATCGTCATGTCGTTGTTCATGGCCAGGTACAGGTTGGCCAGGGTCTGCGCCTCGATCCCCTGCGCGGCGTCGACCAGCAGGATCGCGCCCTCGCACGCCTGCAGCGACCGGGAGACCTCGTAGGTGAAGTCGACGTGCCCGGGAGTGTCGATCATGTTGAGCACGTAGTCGGTCTCACCGACCTTCCACGGCAGCCTGACCGCCTGCGACTTGATCGTGATGCCGCGCTCGCGCTCGATGTCCATCCGGTCGAGGTACTGGGCCCGCATGGAACGGGCGTCGACCACCCCGGTGATCTGCAGCATGCGATCGGCCAGGGTCGACTTGCCATGGTCGATATGGGCGATGATGCAGAAGTTGCGGAGCACAGCGGGGTCGGTCTGGCCAGGCTGAATGCGCACCGGGGTCCGTTTCAACAGATTGATGACGATCATACGGCTGGCATGCCAGCCGTCTTCCATGGTGACATGTCCGGGTGATTGCCCGGACCAGAGCACGGCGCGGCCTGCGGTTCCTCGCTACGGTGGCGGCCCTGCTCCTTGCGCTTCCCGGGGTGGCCGTGGCCACCCTCACCCTGCAGTTTACCGGGACCCCGGCCCGCTGGGCCAAGACCACCGGTCACGACGCCCTCTGGCTCGGCCACGCCTGGGTCGACGGCCGCAAGACGGCCGAGGACGTGCGGGCGCTCGCCGGCAGGCTCCGCAGGACCGGCATCAAGGACGTGTACGTCCACTCCGGCCCGTTCGACGGTGACGGGACGCTCCCGGCCTCCAAGCACCCGAAGGCGGCCGACTTCCTCAAATGGTGGCGCCAGGAGTCGCCCAAGGTCAGGGTGTCGGCCTGGCTGGGACAGAAGGTCGACGGCGTCCTGGACCTCGACGACGCCGCCACCAGGCAGCGCGTGCTGGACGGCACGCGGGCGATCATGGCGCTCGGTTTCGACGGCGTCCACTACAACTTCGAGCCGATCGGCGACGGAGACACCGAGTTCCTCGACCTGCTGACCAGGACCCGCCCGATCGTGGGCGACGGCCTGCTGTCCACCTCGACTCCGCAGATCGAGCCGTTCCCGCTCGTCCGCCCGGCCGCGCGGGCCGTCACGGGCCGCGACAAGTACTGGTCCCCCGACTACTTCGGGCAGGTGACCAGGCTCGTCGACCAGGTGGCGATCATGACCTACGACTCCTACCTCCCCTACCCGGCCGTCTACGGCGGCTACGTCGTCCGGCAGACCTCGCTGGCACTGGGGCTCGTCCCCGCGGACAGGACGCTGCTGATCGGCGCCCCGGCCTACCACGACCACGGCGTCCCCTGGGCCGACGCCGCCGAGAGCGTCGAGAAGGCGGCCAGGGGCGCCCGGCTGGGGCTGACCGCGCACGGGAAGCCGCGCGAGCGGTTCGGGCTGGCGCTCTACGTGGACTTCGCGGCCACCAAGGAGGACTGGTCGGAGTACGACAGGTTCTGGTTCAGACCGTAAGGATCATGGAGATCGTGGTCCGAGCCGCCATGACCACACGCTAAACTGATCAGGCATCCTTCTGCCTGGCCTGTCGATTTGAGCGGCGACCTCGGCAGTTGGTAGCCTAGTCAACTGCGTGTGGCGCGCCCTCTCTGCCCGCGCGCCCCATCCGACGACATTCACCGAGGCTTCTTCGTGGCGAACATCAAGTCCCAGATCAAGCGCAACCGGCAGAACGAGAAGGCCCGGCTGCGTAACAAGGCTGTCAAGTCTTCCCTGAAGACGGCCATCCGCAAGTTCCGCGAGGCCGCCGACCAGGGCAACATCGACGAGGCGGTCACGCTTCAGCGCGCCGCCGCCCGCCAGCTGGACAAGGCCGCCAGCAAGGGCGTCATCCACAAGAACCAGGCCGCCAACCGCAAGTCGGCGATCGCCCAGCGCGCCGCCGCCCTGTCGACGGCCGCCAAGTAGTTCCAGGATCCGCGGACGCCGCACCCCGCCCGGGGTGTGGCGTTTTTGCGTTCCCGCGAGAACTCGGTTCCCGCGCAGGGACGACGCCTAGCGTCCGGTGCGGTTGGCGACCACGGTCTGGATCATGTGCTCCAGCGCGTACGCGGGGTCGGCGCCGCCGCCCTTCACCTGCGCGTCGGCGGTGGTGGCGGCCTGGATCGCGCGGGCGAGCCCTTCCGGCCCCCAGCCGTTCAGCTGCCGCTGGACCCGCTCGATCTTCCAGGGCGGCATGCCGAGGCGACCGGCGAGCTGGGCGCCCCGGAGGTTGCGGGGGGCGCCTCCCACCTTCGCCAGCGAACGCAGCCCTCCGGCGAGCGCGCTCACCAGCAGCACCGGGGCCGTCCCGGTCGACAGCGCCCAGCGCAGCTGCTCCAGGGCGTCGCCCAGGCGTCCCTCGACCGCCGAGTCGGCCACGGTGAACCCGCTGACCTCGGCCCTGCCCCGGTGGTAGCGGGCGACGGCGGCCTCGTCGATCGTCTTGCCGGGGGTGTCGAAGGCGAGCTGGCTACAGGCGGCGGCGAGCTCGCGCAGGTCGTTGCCGACCGCGTCGAGGAGCGCGGCGGCGGCGTCGGCCCCGATCGTGCGCCCGGCCCGCTTCAGCTCCGCCTTGACGAACGCCAGCCGCTCGGCCGGCTTGGTCATCTTGGTGACCGGAACCACCCGGGCCCCGGCCTTCTTGACCCCGTCGACCAGCGCCTTCCCCTTGACCCCGCCGGGGTGGACGAGGACCAGCACGGTCTCCTCGGCCGGGCGGGCCGCATAGGAGACGACCTCGGTGACGACGTCCTTGACGAGGTCCTGGGCCGAGCGGATGACCACCACGGACCTGTCGCCGAACAGCGAGGGCGACGTCATCCGGGTCAGCTCTCCGGGCTCCACCTTGGCGCCGGGCAGGTCGTGCACCTCGGCGGTCGGATCGGCCGCGCGGGCCGCCGAGGTCACCTCGGCGACCGCGCGGTCGGCCAGCAGTTCCTCGTCGCCGAGTATCAGGATCACGGGTGCCGGATCGGTTGCCGCCATGTCGAGCAGCATGCCATGTATTCGTGGCGACCGGTCATCGCGTCAAGCCGTTCGCAATCGGAATGCAGGTGTCCCGGGGCAACCTGAGAACACCGAAGGAGGTGAGAACGATGACAAACTCCACTGTTCGCCGCCACGCCTGCCCCCGCTGCGGAACGACCCTCGACGAGGGCCCGATCATGTACCGCTGCGCGCGCTGCAGCAGGTCGGTCTACGCCGCCGACGTGGACACCGAGTTCCGCCGCCCGGCCGGGCCCCGGGCCTGATCCGCACTCCCCCGCCCGGCCGGGCCCGGATCTGATCCGCACTCCCCCGCCCGGCCGCACCGGGGCCCGACCCGCACCACCCCGGCCAGGCGCCCCGCCGCCCCGGCCAGGCGCCCCGGCCAGAAACCCTCGCCCTGGCCAGGGCTCCTTCGCTCGGATTCGAGGGTCATGACGGCCGGGGCCCCTTCCGCTCAGCCTCGAAGACCGCGCCGGCCGGCGCCGATCAGGCGCTCGCCGGTGTCTCCTTCCAGGCGTCGGCCCATCCGCCCTGCACCATGGTCTGGAAGACCCACTGACCGCCCGACTTCACCAGCAGGTCCGCGTAGCGCATTCCGTGCGTCTCACCGTTCATCGTCACCGTCGCATCGGTGATCACGACGACCAGGTTCGCGGTCAGGAAGTGGGGCGTGCGGACCGACCGCATCTCGAGGTCGCCCTGCTCTCCCCCTCCCATCACCTCGGCCATCGTGCTCGTGAACCGCTCCCTCGTCCACCGAGCGGCCAGGCCGTCACCGTCGGGGCCGTCGGTCACCACGTTGAGCGGGAACATCGCCATGTCCGCCATCCGCTCGACGTCGACCTTGGCACTGTGCGCGTCGTACACGGCGAACCACGCCTCGACGCTCTCCCGGTCTTCGGTGGTCGGGGTGTAGGCACCGCCGCCGAACGGGGATTGCTGGGTTTCCGCCATCGTCTGCTCCTTCGTCGAGAACGCCCCGCCGGGCCTTTGCGTCCGCTACCGCTCCGCAAGGCGGCGTCCGGTGACACGCCATGAATCGTACGACATACCGTACATCGTACGGATAGGCTGTCAAACGGTTCGCCGCGTGATCGGCGGCCGATGACGCGCGTCCTCACGGCACCGGCGGGGACGGCGGGCTCAGAAGCCCTCACGGGAGCAGGAAGAACCGCAGGAGCCAAGGGAGCCGAGGGAGCCGGAGGACCCGGAGCCGCCCCCAGGGCTCGGGCCCCTGCCGGGTGAGCCTCCCGGCCTCGGGCGACGACGGCCAGCGCCCCGTCGCGGACCACCACCGCCAGATCTCCCGACAGGTCCGTCCGGTAGACGCGCATGCCGAGCCGGAGCAGCGCGGCCAGCGTCGAGGGGGCCGGATGTCCGTAGTCGTTGCCCTCCCCCACGCTGATCAGCGCGGCACGGGCCCCGGCTGCGGCGAAGAAGGCGGGGTCGTACCTGCCCGACCCGTGGTGCGGGACCTTGAAGATCTCGGCGGGCGGCAGGCCGCGCCGGAGCAGCTCCGCCTGGGCCTCGGTCTCGATGTCACCGCTGAGCAGGGCCGCCCCCGCGGCCCAGCGGACGTACACCACGACGCTCGCGTTGTTGACGGCCGATCCCTCTCCCCCGCCGGGCGAGGCCCCCTCGGCGGCCGGGCCGATGACGGTGAGCTCGGAGGGCCCGAACCGCCAGCTCGCGCCCGGCCGGGCCGCCCACTCCGGCACGCGGCGACGGGCGAGCCCGTCGCTCAATCTCGTCTCCTCCCCCTCCGCGGTACCGTGCGGGGTCACCACCACCGCCCCCACCCGGCGTCCGCGGAAGACGCCGTCGAGCCCTCCCACGTGATCGAGGTGCGGATGGGTGAGGATCACCAGGGGCACCTGCCCGACCCCCATGGAACGAAGGCAGCGGTCCATTCCCACCGCGTCGGGCCCCGCGTCCACCACCACGGCCCGCCCGGGCCCGGCGGCCACCAGCAGGGCGTCCCCCTGACCGACGTCGCAGGCCACCAGCAACCAGTCACGAGGCGGCCAGGGTGCCACGATCGGCGTGACCACGGTCACGGTGAGGACCAGCCCGGTGACGGCCGCGAGGGCGATCCGGCGGGACCTCCTGCCCCGGAGGACCGGTACGGCGAGCGGGACGGCGACCGCCAGCAGGAGCAGCCCGGTGATCCCGCCCGGCCACGGGATCGCGCCCAGCGGGAGGGCGGCGGCGCGCTCCGCCACCTCGATGATCCATCCGGTGGCGAGCCCGGCGGGCCGTACCAGCAGCCTGGCCGTCTCCAGGTGCAGGGGGGCGACCAGGGCGACCACGAAGCCGATCAGGGTGGCCGGGGCGACGGCGGGACCGGCGAGCAGGTTGGCCGGCACGGCCACCGGCGAGAGCTGCCCCGACATCAGGACCAGCACGGGGGTGACGGCCACCTGCGCCGCCGCGGCCACCGCGGTCGCCTCGGCGAGCCATCGGGGCATTCGGGCCGAGAGCCGGTCACGCCAGCGCGGTGCCAGGACCAGGATGCCCGCCGTTGCGAGGACCGACAGGGCGAAGCCGTAGGACCGGGCCAGATCGGGCACGAAGAAGACCAGGGCGAGGACCGTCGCCGACAGGGCGGCGACACCGTCGCGGGAACGTCCCGTCCCCAGGGCGACGGCGGCGACCCCGCCCATCAGGAGCGCCCTGAGCACGCTGGGCGAGGGCCGGGCGACGACCGCGAAGGCGACCATGGCCGTCAGCGCCAGCACCGCCCGCGCCGCGAGGGGCAGCCCGGCGACCCTGGCCAGCGCGACCGCCGCACCGGCCACGACGGCGAGGTTCGCCCCGGAGACGGCCAGCAGGTGGCTGAGGCCGGCCGTCCTGAAGTCGGCCTTGACCTGCTCCTCCATCCGGGACACGTCACCGACCACCAGACCGGGCAGCAGCCCTCGCTGCGCCGGTGGCAGCACGTCGGCCGCCTCCCGCAGCCCCGCCCTGAGCGCCCCGGCGGCGCGCTGCTCCCACGACGGCCCGGCCAAAGTGCGTGGCGCTCCCCTGACCAGCACCACCGCGGCGAGCAGCTCTCCGGGATCGGCCGGGGCGAAGCGCCCCCTGAGTTCGACCCGCTGACCGGGCAGCAGCGACCGCCATTCGGCGCCGGAGACGAACAGCAGCACCGAGGCCCTCAGCCTCACCCTGCGTTCACCCGTCCCGACCGCCTCGACCCGGGCCGGCACCACGAAGCTCTCCCGCCGGAACGGGCCCGCGGCCCTGGGCAGCTCCCGGGGGTCGTCGGTCGTCACCACCTCCGCGACGGCCGACGCGTGCCGCCCGGCGAGCTCGGCCACCGGCCCCGTACCGGCCGCGTGCACCCGGAAGGCCACCGATCCCGCCACCGCGGCAGCGCATCCCAGGACCGCGATCAGCGCGTTCCGCGAGCCCGCCGTCCTGCCGGTTCGGGTCAGGACGGCCACGGCCAGGGCTCCCCCGGCCAGCAGAACCGCCACCGCGGCTCCGGCCGAGGCCGAAAGGCCCAGCAGGACGAGGGCGATCCCCCAGGAGGCCGCGGCGGGCAGGACCAGGTGCACGCCGTACGGGAAGCACGTTCGCCCCTCGCCCGATCCCCCGGCGGTGGCGGTCGGGGTGGTCGCGCCCGTCGCGGCGGCCATGGCGGTCGCGGACCAGGGCTCCGGCCGAGGCGCCGACCGAGGAACGAGCCGGAGGACGGAACGGGGCGTCGACCGGGGCACCAACGCGGGTACCGACCGGAGCAGGGCCGCCGTACGGGATCGGCGGCTCATACCCGGACCCTGTCCCGCATCTCCGCGTACTTGCGGTCGCCGATGCCGCTCACGTCGCGGAGCTCCTCGACGGTCCGGAAGCCCCCGTGGGCGTCCCGGTACTCGGTGATGCGCCGGGCGAGCACCTCGCCCACACCCGGCAGCAGCTCGAGCTGCTCGGGCGTGGCCGCGTTCAGGTCGATCACGGCGGAGGAGGGGTCCATCGGGGTCGCGGGAGGCGGCCCGGTCACCGGGGCCGCGGGGCCGGGGGCGCCGACGACGATCTGCTCGCCGTCCACGAGCCTGCGCGCCAGGTTGAGCGAGCCCGTGGTCGCCGACCCGCGGACGCCTCCGGCCTCCCGGACCGCGTCGGCGACCCGGGAGCCTGCGGGCAGTGTGATCACACCGGGACGGCGGACCTTGCCGGTCACGTGGACGGTCAGCTCCGCGACCGGGGCGGACGGTGCCCGCGGCGCGGTGGGGGGCCGCAGCGGGGCGCCCGAGACCGGCACCGGTGGCGCCAGGGGTTCGGGCGCCGGCCGGGACCACCAGGCATGGACACCGCCCGCGAGGGCGGCCACCGCCGCGACGAGGAGCAGCAATCGCAACCCCGCCCGGCCGGGACCGAGTGCCGGCGCCTGGGTGGCGACGGCCTTCCTGAGCGCTTCGAAGGAGGGCGGGACGGGTGCCCAGCTCGTCCGGGCCGCGGGCGGGATCTCGGGAGCGGGCCGGGACGCGTCCGCCCTGAGTGCCGTCCCGCTCGCGAGGGGCTGCCTGTCAGGGACGTCCTCGTACGGCATCCGGCGTGAGGGACCGGGGCCGGGCGGAACGGCCGGCCGGGAGAACGGCTCGACCGGCCGGAAGGGCGGGGACGGCTCGGCGCGCGGAGCCGGTTGAAGCCGATCGACCGGCCGGGGCGGAGTGGACGAGGGGTCGGGGATGTGGCGTGGGAGAGCGGGGCCGGGTGATCCCCGTCCCGTCAGTGTCCGCAGCCGCGACTCGGCCCGGGACCGCTCGATGTTCTGGCCTGTGGTCCGCACCCGCAGGACGCTACGGCGACGGTGCGGGAGGCCGCCGTACCGAACTGAATTCTGTGGATAACCGGCGAACGGCCTCGGGACGACGGGGCAGGCCGGCAGAGCCGACGGCCCGATGCCGCCGACGGGGACCGGTACGGGGAGCAGGACGGCGAGGTCTGCGGCAGGGACCTGGACGGGGCCCGGGACCGGACCGGGTCGTGGGCCAGGGCAGGGGCCGGGGCAGAGACCAAGGCGCGGAGCAGGGCAGGGACCAGGACGGGAGCCAGGACCGGGACTAAGACGGTGAGACGGTGATGCCGAGCATCCCGGGGCCCACGTGGGCGCCGATGACCGGCCCGACCTCGACGACGGTGAGGCCGGTCAGGGCGGGCAGGCGGCGGGACAGGCGCGCGGCCAGCGTCTCGGCCCGGGACGCGGCGCCGAGGTGCTGGACGGCGATCGCCACCGGGGCGTCACCGGCCGCCGCGGCCGCCAGGTCCTCGAGGCGGCCGATGGCGCGGGCCGAGGTACGGACCTTCTCCAGGGGGACGATCGTGCCGTCGGAGATGTGCAGGATCGGCTTGATCATCAGCGCCGACCCCAGGAGCGTGGCCGCCGCCCCGATCCGGCCTCCCCTGCGCAGGTGTTCCAGGGTGTCGACGTAGAAGAAGCTGCGGGCCGACTCCGCGGTGCGGCGGGCGACGTCCACGACCTCCTGGCGTGTCGCGCCCGCGGCGGCGGCACCGGCCGCGGCCAGTACGGGGAACCCCAGGCCCATGGCGATGGAGCGGCTGTCGACGACGTCGACCGGGATCGGGGAGTCCTCGGCCGCGGCGCGGGCGGCCTCGGCCGTACCCGACATCTCCGCCGAGAGGTGGACGGAGACGACGGCGGTCGCCCCCCGGGCCGCCGCCTCGCCGTAGGCCTCCGCGAAGCGGTGCGGCGCGGGCCTGGAGGTCGTCACCGGCACCCACTGGCCGAGCGCCTCGGCCACGCTCACGCCGTCGATCTGCGCCATGTCGTCGAACGGCCTGCCGCCCACCACCACCTGCAGGGGCACCACCGTGATCCCCAGGCGGGAGGTCTCCTGGCTCGGGAGGTAGGCGGTGGAATCCGTGACGATGGCGACAGATGGTGACATGTCCCGACGTTACCGGGAAGCGGTCACGCCGGGGAGAACGGGGGCCGGGTGCGGCCCCCGGGACGGGGAAGGGAGGACTACTGGACGGGGATGCCGCCGCGCCAGACCTTGCGGGGCTTGAGGCCGAAGGCCCAGGCGAAGGCGCCCTCGTGGTCGGCGTCCCACTGGACGATGTCGGCCAGGCGGCCGGGGGCGAGGACACCGCGGTCCGGGGCGCCGAGGACGGTGGCGCCTCCGAGCGTCGCGGCGCGCAGGGCGTCGCCGACGCTCATGCCGAAGGCCGCCACGGCGAGGCTGATGACCAGCGACATCGAGGTGATGCCGCAGTGGCCCGGGTTGTGGTCGCTGCCCAGGGCCACGGTGACCCCCTGGGCGAGCATTCGGCGGACCGGGGGCAGGCTGCCACGCTGCAGGGCCGTTCCCGGGCACACCACGGCGGGGACACCGTAGCGGGCCAGCATGGCGATGTCCTCGTCGGTGGTGTGGTGGAGCAGGTCGGCGGAGGCGCAGCCGAGCTCCGCCGCGAGCTGCACGGCACCCCGGCGGGAGTAGGCACCGGCGTGCACGCGGGGCAGCAGTCCGACGTTGCGCCCGGAGGCCAGGACCCAGCGGGCCTCCTCGGCGGTGAAGTGGCCCTCGTCGCAGTAGACGTCGACGCCGTTGGCACCGGCCGCGGCGGCGTCGGCGCACCAGGCGCCCACGGCCTCGACGTAGTCGCGCTGGCGTCCGAAGTACTCGGGCGGGACGACGTGCGCGGCCATGAAGGTCACGTGCACCCGCGGCATCATCGGCTCCTTCTCCAGCTCGCGCAGGAGCCGGACGTCGGCCAGCTCTCCGTCGCGGGTGAGGTGGTAGCCGGTCTTGGCCTCGACGGTGGTGGTGCCGTTGAGCAGCCATTCGCGGAGCCGCTCGCGGACGCCGTTGCAGAGCGTCCAGGGGTCGGTCCCCCGGGTGACCGTGACGGTGGAACCGATGCCGCCGCCCGCCGCGGTGATCGCGGAGGGGGTGGAACCACCGGAGCGCATCGCCATCTCGGCGTAGCGGTTGCCCGCGTAGACCGGGTGGGTGTGCGCGTCGATCAGGCCCGGGGTGACCAGGGCGCCGCCCAGGTTCTCGACGTGGTCGACGTCGACGATGTCGTCGACGACACCGGGCACGCTCTGCGGAAGCTCCGCGGCGCGGCCGATCCAGGCGATCCGGTCGTTGTGCACCAGGATCGCCGCGTTGCTGAACACATCGTTCCCGGTCCAGAGCCGGCCGATGTTGGTCAGAAGGCGGACGGTCATCGCATCACCGCCTTGTCTTCGGGGGAGGACACCCGGTGCTGGGCCGCACCCGGGCGGGGCTGACCACCCCGGACGCTGCCGGGCACCGTACCCTTCGAGCCCGCTGTGAATCCGGACGGCATCGGGGGTCTCCTGCTCTCATCCGCATACCTTGTGGTGCGGCGACAGTATCGCCAGGATCATGATCGGGCGATTTCAGTTCAGTTACGTTATTTCACAAGTCAGCCCGCTGTACAGGCTAATTGGGAAGAACGCCACCTCGCCGCGACCGCGCCTCACCCGCGAGCATGGCGACCGGACCCGGCGTCGAGCACCTTTCCACAGCTCAGACTACTTCCTGATCCTGCGTAACAGTAGTCACCGGAGCAACTTGCGTCATAACATCTCGCGGGATTTGCCTTATGGTAGCAATCCAGACCTGAGCCGACCACTGTCGCCTTTGCGAAGTTTGTACGTTTTACGGCTCCACAGTGCAGCCCAGATCCCCCCTCCGGCGCAAGTTCGGCCGTTGAAACGCCCGCGCCGATCTCCCTAGGCTGGGTGTCGCCGCGAGGGTCCGGCCGGCCCCTCCGCACCGCCCCGGAGGCGGCCGGACCAGTACGGGACGAGGACGCCGGGCGGCACCGATGCGCCGCGGATGTGATACGGGCCCGGCGAAGGTCCGAGCCCCCTCCCGGCCCCTCCGGAGGCGACCATCCACGGAACGCTCCCTGTAGCCTTCGAACGAGTTGTCTACAGGTCACCCAGGCAGGGAGTTGTCGTGTCCGTCCCCGCGGACGCCGGACGGCGTCGCATCGAAGAACTTTTCCAGGAGCACCAGGAGCGCGTCTTCACGCGCTGGCTCGAGATCGCCGGTTCGTCGATGGGGAGCCAGGCGGATCGCGGTGAACTGACCGACCAGCTCCGCGAGCTCTACGAGGCGGTGCGTCGTTCGTTCGCGGACTCGGGCGACCTCAGCGACCTGCGCGGCCTGCTGGCCGAACTCTCCCGTACGCGCGCCCGTCAGGGGTTCACCCCGACCGAGACCGCGGTCATGGTGTTCGGCCTCAAGGAGGCGCTCTACGAGAGCGTCGAGGAGGACGGCTCCCCCGAGAGCATGCGAGGTTTCATCTGGTTCTCCCGGGTAATCGACGACCTCGGGCTCTTCACCATGGAGAGCTACGCGTCGGCCAGGGAGAAGATCATCATCGACCAGGCGGAGCAGCTGCTGGAGCTCTCCACCCCGGTGGTCAAACTGTGGGAGGGCATCGTCGCGGTGCCGCTGGTCGGCACGCTCGACTCGGCCAGGACCCAGGTCGTCATGGAGAAGCTGCTGCAGACGCTCGTCGACACCGGTTCCGAGCACGCGGTGATCGACATCACCGGCGTGCCCGCCGTGGACACCGAGGTCGCCCAGCACCTGCTCAAGACCGTGGTCGCGGCCCGGCTGATGGGCGCCGAGTGCGTCATCTCCGGCATCCGCCCCCAGATCGCCCACACCATCGTCACGCTGGGGATCGAGTTCGGCGACATCGTGACCAAGGCCACCCTCGCCGACGCGCTGGCCCACACGCTGCGCGCGAGCGGCGTCACGTTCGCCAAGAAGGGCGGCACGGCCCGCATCGCCGTACGGACGGTGGAGGACTGATGGACCGCGTTCCCGTTCTCAAGCTCGGCGACATCCTGATCGTCTCCATCCAGATCGACCTGCAGGACATGAGCGTGCTCGCGCTCCAGGAGGACCTGTCGGAGAAGGTCGTCGAGACCGGCGCGCGCGGAGTGATCATCGACATCACCGCCGTGGAGATCGTCGACTCCTTCATCGGCAGGATGCTGGCCACGATCGCGGCGATCTCCCGGATGCTCGACGCCGAGACGATCGTCGTGGGCATGCGGCCGGCGGTGGCGATCACCCTCGTCGAGCTCGGCCTCTCCCTCGGCGGGGTGCGTACCGCGCTGAACCTGGAGAAGGGTGTCGCCCTGCTGAACCAGATCGAGGGCTCCCAGACCTCGGCGGCCTCCCTGTGACGAGCGCGGAGAACCTCCCCATCAACGTCAACGGCGACGTCGTGCTGGTCCGCCAGCACGTCAGGACCGTCGCCGTGAAGGTGG
This sequence comes from Streptosporangium sp. NPDC050148, assembly GCF_055586505.1. Taxonomy (NCBI): domain Bacteria; kingdom Bacillati; phylum Actinomycetota; class Actinomycetes; order Streptosporangiales; family Streptosporangiaceae; genus Streptosporangium; species Streptosporangium sp. NPDC050148. The sequence continues at coordinate 124,511 of NZ_JBVJIA010000013.1, forward strand.
GGCTCTCGCTGGTCGACCAGACCAAGGTGGTGACCGCGGCCAGCGAGCTGGCCCGCAACGCCCTCGTCTACGCCGGGGGCGGCCAGGTACGGGTCGAGGTCGTCCACAAGGGGATGCGCCAGGGGCTGCGGATGACCTTCAGTGACAACGGGCCCGGCATCCCGGACATCGAGCAGGCGCTGACCGACGGCTGGACCACCGGTGGCGGCCTGGGCCTGGGCCTGAGCGGGTCGCGCCGCCTGGTGGACGAGTTCGAGCTGGAATCGGCTCCCGGCGAGGGCACGTTGATCACGGTGACGAAATGGGCACGCTGATCCGTTCGCGGCACGACGTCTGGGTCCGGGCCGAGGACGCCAGCGCGATCGGCGCGCTCCGCCGCAGCGCGGTGGCGCTCGCCGAGAGCAGGGGGTTCGGCGAGGAGGACACCGGGCGGGTGGCGGTCGCGGTCAGCGAGGCCGCCTCCAACCTGGTCAAGCACGCCGTCGAGGGGGTCATGCTGGTGCGCCCGCACCTGGAGCTGGACTCGGCTGTCGAGGTCCTGGCGATCGACCGCGGGCCCGGTATGCGCGACGTCTCGCGGGCCCTGCGCGACGGCTACTCCACGACGGGCACCCTGGGCATCGGGCTGGGCGGCATCGCCCGGATGGCCAGCGGGTACGAGGTGCACTCCATGCTCGGCCGCGGCACCGTGCTCGGCATGTACTTCACCGCCCAGGGCGCCGGGCAGCCCCCGTCCCGGGTGAGCGGCCTGACCCGCCCGATCGGCGAGGAGACCGTCTGCGGCGACGCCTTCGTGATCACCGAGGAGGGGCCGGTGACGACCGTGATGCTCTGCGACGGCCTCGGTCACGGCCCCGCGGCCGCCCAGGCCTCCGCCGAGGCGGTACGGCTCTTCCTGCTGCACTCCGGCCTGCCCCCGGTCACCGTCCTGGAACGCATCCACCTCGGCCTCGGCCACACCAGGGGCGGCGCGGTCGCCGTGGCCCGCGTCGACGGGGCCGCGGGCACGGTGAGCTTCGCAGGCCTGGGCAACGTCTCCGCGTGGATCGTCCACGGCGACGGCCGGCAGGGCATGATCTCGGTGCCGGGCATCGCCGGTCACAAGGCCAGGACGCTGCGCCAGTACGAGTACGCCGTGCCCGGCCGCGGGGTGGTCGTGCTGCACTCCGACGGCCTGTCCGAGCGCTGGGACATCACCTCCCTTCCCGGGCTGGTCACGCGGTTGCCCTCCGTCGTGGCGGGGACGCTGCTGCGCGAGGCCGGGACCCGCAGGGACGACGCCTGCGTGGTCGCCGTCAGGCCCGGCGTATGAACGGGGACGAGTTGATACGCATCCTTGTCAAGGACGATCAGGACGTCTTCGCCATGCGCAAGCTCGGCCGCGAGGTGGCCGAGAGCGTCGGCCTGGAGGCCCAGGACCAGATCCGGGTGGCCACCGCGCTGAGCGAGATCGGCAGGGAGCTGCTGGAGGCCGGTACCGGAGCCTCCTTCGCCTTCCGGCTGGGACAGGACGCCCTGACCGTCACGATCGAGTTCTCCGCCACCGCCGGGTTCCGTCCCGCCGACGGCGTCACGCTCGCGGGGCGCCTGGTCGACCTCATCGAGCTCGACCCGGCCCAGGGAAGGATAAGCATGGTCAAGCGGCTTCCCCAGGGCCGGAAGCCGAAGCGGTCGGCGGAGGAGATACGCGCCGGCCTCGCCACCGGGACGCCCACCACGGCCCTGGAGGAGCTGCGCCGGCAGAACCACGAGCTCGCCGAGACCCTGCAGGAGGTCCTGCAGCTCAACACCGAGCTGCAGGAGACCAACCAGGGCGTGCTGGCGCTGTACAACCAGCTCTCGGAGGAGCTGGAGGAGACCAACCGCGGCGTCGTGGCACTGTACGCCGAGCTGGACGAGAAGTCCGCCCAGCTGCGGGCCGCGGGCGAGGCGAGGAACAGGTTCTGGGCCACGGTCAGCCACGAGCTGCGCACCCCGCTCAACTCGATCATCGGCCTGGTCCGCCTGCTGGTGGGTCCCGGCGGGGAGCCCCTGGCCGAGGAGCAGCTCCACCAGATCGGCCTGATCGGCTCCTCCGCGCAGACCCTGCTGGCGCTGGTCAGCGAGCTGCTCGACATGGCCAAGGCCGAGGCCGGCAGGCTCGTCCCCCAGCCGTCCCTGGTCGACCTGATGGCGCTGGCCGAGCGGCTGCGGATGACCCTGCACCCCACCACCGGCAACGACGCGGTGGAGCTCACCGTGGAGGTCTCGCGGGCGCCCCGGGAGATGCTGGTGGACGAGGTGATGCTCACCCGCATCCTGCGCAACCTGCTCTCCAACGCGCTGAAGTTCACCGAACGGGGCGAGGTCAGGCTGGAGGCCGTGCTCGACGCCGCGACCCACAACGTGGTCTTCACCGTGACCGACACCGGGATCGGCGTGCCCGAGGAGCACCTGGAGCGCATCTTCGAGGAGTTCTTCCAGGTCCCCGGGCCGATCCAGGTGCGCAGCAAGGGCACCGGGCTGGGCCTGCCGTACGCCCGGCGGCTGGCCGAGGCGCTCGGCGGCACGCTGCACCTGACCAGCGTCCCCGGTTCCGGGACCACGGCCACGCTCAGGCTGCCCTACCGGCACGGCGGCACGCCCGTGGTCGGCCGGGTGCTCGTCGTGGACGACGACGAGGAGTTCCGCGCCACGGTGCGGCGGATGCTCACCGGCGTCGCCGAGCACATCGACGAGGCCGCCGACGGGCTGGCGGCCCTGGAGGTGATGGCCGAGCACCCGCCCGACCTCGCGCTGGTCGACCTGCTGATGCCCCGGCTGGACGGCAGCGCGCTGATGGCGCGGATGTGCGACGACGAGCGGCTGAGCAGGGTGCCGGTCATCATCGTGACCGTCGCCACGTCGTACCAGGTGCCCGAGGGGACGCGCATGGTGGTCTCCAAGCAGGGGCTCCGCCGTGACATCCTGCTGGAGGCGATCGAGGGCGTTCTGGGGCGGGCCGGTGGCTGAGGACGGGGCGACGGTGCTGGTCGTGGACGACACGCCGACCAAGCTGTACATCCTGTCCAGCTGGCTGCGCCGTTCGGGGCACCGGGTCGTGCAGGCGACCGGCGGCATGGAGGCGCTCGTCAAGGTCAGGGAGCTCCAGCCGGACCTGGTCGTGCTGGACGTGCGGCTCCCCGACATCAGCGGGTACGAGGTCTGCGAGCAGATCAAGGCGGACGCGTCCACCTCGTCGATACCGGTCATCCAGATCTCCGGGGCCGCGATCACCGCCGCCGACCGGGCCCAGGGGCTCGAACGCGGCGCCGACGCCTACCTGGCCGAACCGGTCGAGCCGGACGAGTTCGCCGCCACGGTCGCGGCGACGCTGCGCTACTACCGCGCCCGCAAGCGCGCCGAGACGATGGCCGAGCGGCTGGCCGCCCTCACCGAGGTGACGCTCTCGATGAACTCCGCCGAGACGTTCGACGAGCTGCTGACCACGGCCGTCGAGGGGACCGCCCGCATCCTGGGGCGGCAGGCGGGCACGCTCGCCCTGCCGCCGGACGGCCGGACCCGCAGGTTCGCCGCCCTGCCCCCGGACGGCCGCGTCGTGACGAAGGTCGCGGCACCGGACACGCTGTCCCGGCTGAGCGCGATGTCCCTGGGCAACGCCGCGGGGACCGAGGTCTTCACCGTCCCCGCCGACGAGTGGCTGGAGCTGATGCCGGACGCGAGGATCGGCGGCGACGTCTCGGCCGTGGTGTGCCGGACCAAGCTGGGCAGGCCGCCGGTCTACCTGGGCGCGGAGGGGGTGCCGCCGCTGGACTCCGACGAGGCCAACGTGCTGCGCCAGCTCGGCCAGGCCCTCGCCCTGGCCGTGGACGCGCTGCGGGCCTACGCCGAGGAGCACGCCATCGCCCTCACCCTGCAGCGGAGCCTGCTGCCGGCCCGCATCCCCGAGATCGGCGGGCTCGCCATCGGCTGGCGCTACCAGCCCGCGGTCGACAACGTCGAGGTGGGCGGTGACTTCTACGAGGTCCTGCGGATGGGCCACCGGGTGCTCATCGCCATCGGCGACGTCCAGGGGCACTCCCTGCTGGCCGCCACCGTCATGGCGGAGCTACGCCACGCGCTGCGCGCCTCGGTCATCGGCACCTCGGACCTGGGCGCGTCGATGGCGCTGCTCAACGAGGTGCTGCGGCGCTACCACCCCGGCATGACCGCCACGGTGTGCCTGCTCCTGCTCGACCCGGCGACCGGGGAGATGGAGATCTCCAACGCCGGTCACATCCCGCCCCTGTTCATCGACGGCGGCCGTGCCCACTACCACCGCCTGGGCAACCTGCTGCTGGGCGTGGCCCAGGAGACCTACCGGGTCGACCGGGTCCGGGTGCCCGCGGGCGGCTCGGTGCTGATGTTCACCGACGGGCTCATCGAGGACCGCGACAAGCTGCTCGACGAGAGCCTGGAGATCGTACGAAGGCTGGCAGAAGACCTCCAGGAGGACCTGGAGGTCTTCTGCGACCGCCTGATCGAGCGCTTCGGCGCCCGGGAGGACGACGTGGCGCTGGTGATGTTCCAGCGCGTCGTTTGATGTCGGAACAGGTTCCGGCATCGGTCCGCGCGGTGGTGCGGTGAGGCACGGCGAAGGCCGGCCGTAAGGCCGCACCCGGCCTGCCGACGGCATCGGACCCGCCGCCGATCACCGGGCGCGGCCCGCTGCGCCGGCACGCCGGGGACACGCGGCCCCCGGCGCGGTCAGGCGACGGTCTCCACCGGCTTGGCGATCTTCTCCAGCTCGGCGAAGAGGCCGGGCAGCACCCTGGCGTGCAGGACGGTGCCGTCCCCGGTGTGCTGGACGTCGAGCACCTCGCCCTCCTGGTGCGCCCGGGAGATCAGGTCGCCGCGGTCGTACGGCACCAGCAGCGTGACCTCCTGGTCGAACCTGGGCAGCTCGCGCTCGATCACGGCCCGCAGCTCCTCGATCCCGGCGCCGGTGCGCGCCGAGACCACCACGGTGTGCTTCTCCCGCGCGGTCAGCCGGGCCAGCACCACCGGGTCGGCGGCGTCGGCCTTGTTGATGACCACGATCTCCGGGATGTCGCCCGCGCCCTCGATGTCACCGACCACCTCGCGTACCGCGGCGAGCTGCGACTCGGGGTCGGGGTGCGAGCCGTCGACCACGTGCAGGATCAGGTCGGCGTCGCCGACCTCCTCCAGGGTCGAGCGGAACGCCTCCACGAGCTGGTGCGGCAGGTGCCGGACGAATCCGACGGTGTCGGCCAGCGTGAACAGGCGGCCGTCGGGCGTGTGCGCCCGGCGGACCGTCGGGTCCAGGGTGGCGAACAGGGCGTCCTCCACCAGCACCCCGGCGCCGGTCAGCCGGTTCAGCAGCGAGGACTTCCCGGCGTTGGTGTACCCGGCGATGGCCACGGCCGGGACCTCGCGCTGTGTGCGCCTCGACCGCTTGGTCTCGCGGGCGGTGGTCATGCCGCCGATCTGGCGGCGCAGCTTGGCCATCCGCTCGCGGATCCGCCGGCGGTCCAGCTCGATCTTGGTCTCACCGGGACCACGACCGCCCATGCCGACGCCGCCGGCCGCACGGCCGCCGACCTGACGGGACAGGTTGCCACCCCAGCCCCGCAGGCGCGGCAGCAGGTAGTTGAGCTGCGCGAGCTCGACCTGCGCCTTGCCCTCGCGGCTCTTGGCGTGCTGGGCGAAGATGTCGAGGATCAGCATGGTCCGGTCGATGACCTTGACCTTGACGATCTCCTCGAGCTGACGGAGCTGGCCGGGGCTCAGCTCCCCGTCGCACACCACCGTGTCGGCGCCGGTGGCGGAGACGATGTCGGCGAGTTCCTGGGCCTTGCCGGAACCGATGTAGGTCGCAGTGTCGGGCTTCTGGCGGCGCTGGATGACGCCCTCCAGAACCTCTGAACCCGCGGTCTCGGCCAGAAGCTTGAGCTCCAGGAGGGAGTTCTCGGCGTCGATCGCCGTACCGGAGGTCCAGACGCCGACCAGGACGACCCGCTCAAGCCTCAGCTGGCGGTACTCGACCTCGGTGACGTCTTCCAGTTCCGTGGAAAGGCCCGCCACCCGGCGCAGAGCCTGGCGGTCGGCCAGGTCCAGCTCTCCGGTGTCGAGGAGATCGTCGAATCGGTCGATGTCCAGCGGCTCACGAGTGTCTATGTCGTCGCTCCGTTCATATGGTCGTTCCGTGGGCGTTCTTCCCTGTGAGGAACGCCCATATGAGTGAACGCCCGAACACCCCGGGTCTCTTCCCCAGGATGGTGCCACGAGAACCTCTCCGTCATCACCTGGTTATACGCCGGCTCGTCCCGGCCGGTGGGAGGCCCGGGTGCGGCGGGGGCGGGTGCGCCCGCTCTCAGGGGAGCAGGACCTGGGCGTCACCCGAGCCGGTCTTGATCGTGATCTTCCGGGGTGAGGAGGGGTCCCTGGTCACCTCGACGGTCCTGTCGCCCGAGCCGGTCTCGGTGGTCACGTCGTAGCCACCGGCGGGGACGCGGGTCACGACGTCGCCCGAGCCGCTCTCGATCTCCACCAGGTCGGGCGCGACGGTGAACCCCGTCTCGATCTCCCCGGATCCGGCCTCGACGGTGAGGCGCTTGGAGCCCAGGCCCACCGCCTCGATGTCGCCGGAGCCGGTCACCGCCTTCACCTGCCCGGCCAGCCCGCGCAGCGTGATGGTGCCCGAACCGGTGTCGAGGTCGGCGGACACGGCGCGCGGGACCTCGACCTTGTAGTCGACCGAGCAGTTGTGCCCGTCGCACCGGTAGCGCAGGCTGAGCGTGCCGTCGTTCACGGGGTGCTCGGTGACCGGTCTGTCACCGCGCCAGTGGAGGGTCTCGGTCACCCGGACCCCGGAGCGGTCCGAGGCGGTCACCACGATGTCGCCGGAGCCGGAGTCGACGTTCAGGGCCTTCACCCCGTCCGCCACGTCGTAGGAGACGACGTCCTGCCCGCGCTCGCGGAAGTCCAGGGCGAACTCGCATCCGGAGAGCATGAACACCGACCCCAGGAGCGCTCCGGCGACGAGCGTGTTCCTCTTCATGGGCTCAATCCTCGACTTTCCGGGAGGTCTTCGCCTCCCCCTCGCGCCGTCCGCCCCCTCGTTCCGCCGAGGGCGCCGATCCGACCGGCCCAACTCTGCCGGGACCGGACGCCCGTGAACATCGGGGTATCCCCGGGCTCTGCCCTGAGGCCGCCCCCGCCTTTGACCGGCTCACGAGCGGTCACGTACCCTGGTTTCCACGTTTCAGAATTGCTTTTCCGCGATGTGGAAAATAAGGAAGACACGGAAAGAGGGTTCATGAACGGCGTTGAGATCGGCGCTCCCCTGCGGGACCGCTTCGACGAGATCCTCACACCGGAGGCGCTGGCCTTCCTGGCCACGCTCCAGCGCGAGTTCGACGGCCGGCGGCTGGAGCTGCTCGAGGCCCGCCGGGTCAGGCAGGCCGAGCTCTCGGCGGGCGCCACCCTCGACTTCCTGCCCTCGACCCGGCACGTGCGCGAGTCCGAGTGGCGCGTCGCCCCGCCCGCGCCCGGCCTGGTGGACCGCCGCGTGGAGATCACCGGTCCGGTCGACCGGAAGATGACGATCAACGCGCTGAACTCCGGCGCCAAGGTCTGGCTGGCCGACTTCGAGGACGCCAACTCCCCCACCTGGGAGAACACCATCGGCGGCCAGCTCAACCTGCGCGACGCGCTCGACCGGACCATCGACTTCACCGCCGGGGAGAAGAGCTACGCCCTCAGGCCGGACGCCGAGCTGGCCACCATCGTGGTCCGTCCCCGCGGGTGGCACCTGGACGAGAAGCACCTCACCCTGGACGGCGCCCCGCTGTCGGCCTCCCTGGTCGACTTCGGCCTCTACTTCTTCCACTCGGCGCAGCGGCAGATGGCCAAGGGCAAGGGCCCCTACTTCTACCTGCCCAAGATCGAGTCGCACCTGGAGGCCCGTCTCTGGAACGACGTCTTCGTCCGCGCGCAGGACCTGCTGGGCATCCCCCAGGGCACCATCCGGGCGACGGTGCTCATCGAGACCTACCCGGCCGCGTTCGAGATGGAGGAGATCCTCTACGAGCTGCGCGACCACTCCGCGGGCCTGAACGCGGGCCGCTGGGACTACCTGTTCAGCGTGATCAAGAAGTTCCGCACCCGCGGCCGGGAGTTCCTGCTGCCCGAGCGGAACGCGGTGACGATGACCGCCCCGTTCATGCGCGCCTACACCGAGCTGCTGGTCAGCACCTGTCACCGGCGCGGCGCCCACGCCATCGGCGGGATGGCCGCCTTCATCCCCTCGCGCCGCGACCCCGAGGTCAACCGGGTCGCGCTGGAGAAGGTCACCGCGGACAAGACCCGCGAGTCCGGCGACGGCTTCGACGGCTCCTGGGTGGCCCACCCCGACCTGGTGCCCGTCTGCCGCGACGTGTTCGACGCGGTCCTGGGGGACCGGCCCAACCAGCTCGACCGGCTGCGCGAGGACGTCAGCGTCTCCGCCGCCGACCTGCTCGCGGTCTCCAAGACCCCCGGCGACATCACCGAGGCCGGGCTGCGCAACAACGTGGACGTGGCGCTGCGCTACCTGGCCGCCTGGATGGGCGGGCTGGGCGCGGTGGCGATCCACAACCTTATGGAGGACGCCGCCACCGCCGAGATCTCCCGCTCCCAGATCTGGCAGTGGATCCACAACGGCATCGAGCTGTCCGACACCGGGGCCGTGGTGACCAGGGAGCTGGTGGAGCGGATCATCGACGAGGAGCTCGCCGGGATCGCGGCCGAGCCCGGCTACGACGAGGTCCGCTACGGCCAGGCCACCGCCCTGTTCAAGGAGGTCGCGCTCGACGACGAGTTCGCCGAGTTCCTCACCCTCCCTGCTTATGCGCGTATGCCGTGACATGACCGATCCGACGGTGAGGAATCCTCATCCCCGGGGCGGGATTCCTCACTCCGGGCGACCGGCGACCACGGGTGCGGCACCCCGGACCAGTGGATACTTTGCGTGCATGACCGATGACAGGAACGGCGAGGAAACGGACCGCGGCGACTACGGAGCGTTGCTCGACGCCGTCAAGCGCGAGATCGCCGGCAGCCGGGGGCGGGTGGCGCTGCTCACCACCGACGCGGAGCTGATCCGGCAGTACTGGCGGATCGGGCGCCACCTCCTCGACCGGCAGCCGGACGAGGAGTGGGGCAGGCGGATCGCGCCCCGCCTCTCGGCCGACCTGCGCGCCGCGTTCCCGGAGGCCATGGGGTACTCGCGGACCAACCTGCTCTACATGAGGGCCTTCGCGGCGGCCTGGCCGGACTCGGTGCCCAGGACCGGGCGGCCGATCCCGTGGGGTCACCACATCGTCCTGCTCGACATGCTGGACACCCGGTCGACGCGGGAGTTCTACGCCCGCAGGACCGCGGAGGAGGGCTGGGCCAGGGGCGTCCTCATCACGATGATCAAGGGCCGGTTGCACCTGCGCCTGGGCCGCTCCCCCCGCGGCGCCGGGCGGAGCGCGCCGTCGGCCGACTGCCGGTCCCTGCAGCGGGCCCCCTCCGAGCCCGCGGAGCCCGGGGAGCCCGCGGAGCTCGCGGAGCTCGCGGAACTCGCGGAACTCGGGGAGCCCGGCCGGAGTGCGGGCGCGCACGCGCCGCGCGAGAATTCGAGACGGGGATGAGCGCCCCGGTCGTCCGGTGGGGACCGGGCGGCGACCGCGACGGTCCCGCTCCCGGGTCCCGCCCCATGCCGGAGGAGAGACGATGCCGACGACACCCGCGACACCCGCGACGCCCACGACACCGACGGCGCGGCCCATGACCCCGGCGGCCCTGGACGAGCCGGTCCGCAGGTTCACCGAGCTCCTCGGCACCACTTCGGTGATCACCGACCCGGTGCGGCTGCGCACCTACGAGTGCGACGGGCTGACCCACCACCGGGTCACCCCGGGCGTCGTGGTGCTCCCCGGCAGCGCCGAGCAGGTGGCCGCCGTGGTGCGGATCTGCAACGAGTACGGCCTGCCGTTCGTGGCCAGGGGCGCCGGGACCGGCCTGTCGGGCGGGGCGCTGCCCCGGGCCGACGGGGTGCTGGTCGTGACCTCGAAGATGCGGCGGATCCTCTCCGTCGACCTGCCGAACCGACGGGCCACGGTGGAGCCGGGGGTCACCAACCTGGCGATCACCGAGGCGGTCCGCGACCTGGGCCGCTACTACGCGCCCGACCCCTCCAGCCAGCAGGTCTGCACGATCGGCGGGAACGTGGCGGAGAACTCCGGGGGCGCGCACTGCCTGAAGTACGGCTTCACCGTCAACCACGTGATCGGCCTGGAGATCGTCACCCCCGACGGCGACCTCGTCGAGCTCTCCGACGCCGACCCCGGCTACGACCTGCTGGGCGCGTTCGTCGGCTCCGAGGGCACCCTCGGCATCGCGACCAAGGTCGTGGTGCGGCTGAGCCGCCTCCCGGAGGCCGTCACGACGCTGCTCGCGGCGTTCAGCGACATCGAGGGGGGCGGACGGGCGGTGTCGGCGATCATCGGCGGCGGCATCGTACCGGCCGCGATCGAGATGATGGACGCGCTCGCCGTCGAGGCCGCCGAGGCGGCCGTGGCGTGCGCCTACCCCGAGGGCGCCGGTGCGGTGCTCATCGTGGAGCTGGACGGTCCCGCCGAGGAGGTCGCCCACCAGTTCGCCGAGGTCGTGCGGATCTGCCGGGACAGCGGCGCGTTCGAGCTGCGGGTGGCCGACGACGCGGTGGAACGGGCCGCGATCTGGCGGGGCCGCAAGTCGGCGTTCGCCGCGGTGGGCCGGATCAGCCCCGCCTACATCGTGCAGGACGGCGTCGTCCCCCGCACCGCGCTGCCCGGCGTGCTGGCCGGTATCGACGCCCTCTCGGCCGAGTACGGCATCCGGGTGGCGAACGTCTTCCACGCCGGTGACGGGAACCTGCACCCGCTGGTGCTCTTCGACGACGCCGAGCCCGGCGCGGCCGAGCGGGCCGAGGCCGTCTCGGGGCGGATCCTCGACCTGTGCATCGAGCACGGCGGTTCCATCACCGGCGAGCACGGCGTCGGCGTGGACAAGGCCCGGTACATGACGAAGATGTTCTCGGAGGACGACCTCGACACCATGCAGCGGGTGCGCTGCGCCTTCGACCCGCGCGGCCTGTCGAACCCGGGCAAGATCTTCCCGACCCCCCGGCTCTGCGGCGAGGTCCCCGGGGTCCGCAAGGGCGTGCACCCGCTGGTGGAGTCCGGACGGGCGGAGCAGTTCTGATGGGATCACCGCGAAGGACACCCGCGGGGACGTCCCCGGAGGCCCCGCACGCCCCGGAGACCCCGGAGACCTCGGAGGCGCCGGACGCGCTGGACGCGCTGGAGGCGACGGGCGTGACGATCAGGAGGGCGGGCCCGGACGACGCGGTGGGCGGCGTACGGCCGCGCTGGGTGGCCCTGCCGGAGAGCACCGCCGAGGTCGCCGCGCTGATGCGCGTCTCGGCCGCGCACGACCTGGCCGTGGTACCGGCGGGTGAGGGCACCCGGCTCGACCGGGGCGCTCCCCCGGAACGCTGCGACCTGCTGCTCGACACCTGCTGCCTGCTGCTCGGCGACGGGTCCGGCGTCGCGCACTCCTTCGGCGACCTGGTGGCCCGGACCGGCGCGGGGCTGTCGCTGGACGCGCTGGCCACCGCGCTCTCGCGCGCCGGGCAGGAACTGGCCCTGGACGGCGTCCGGCGCGACGGCGTCGTCGGCGGGACGGTGGGCGGCACGCTCGCCACCGCGGACGCCGGTCCTCGCAGGTTCCGCCACGGCACCGCCCGCGACCTGCTGATCGGCGTCACCGTCGTGCTCGCCGACGGCACGGTCGCCGTCTCGGGCGGCACCGTCGTCAAGAACGTCGCCGGCTACGACCTCGGCAAGCTCTTCACCGGCTCCTACGGCACGCTCGGCGTCATCACCGAGGCGGTCTTCCGCCTCCATCCGCTCCCGGCGGACCGGCGCTGGGCCGGTGTCGCCCCGCCCGCCGCCGCGCTGCCCGCGCTGGTGGCCGAGCTCGCGGCCTCGCAGGCCGAGCCGAGCGCGATCGAGCTGGACTGGCCGGACGCCGGTGGTGACGCCGGTGGCGGGCCGGTCGTCTGCGCGCTGGTCGAGGGGGTCGCCGCCGGTGCCCGCGCCGAGGCGCTGCGCGCGTCGATGGAGGCGTACGGGAGCGCCTGGGTCACCTCCGACGTCCCGGCCTGGTGGGCGGAGCCGCCGGGCGAGGAGGTGCTCGTCGAGCTGCGGGTGCCGCCCGCGGCCGCCTATCCGGCGCTGCACGCGGTCGCCGCGCGCGGGCTGCCGGTGAGCGTGCGCGGCTCGGTGGCCTCGGCGGTCCTGCAGGCCGCCCTCCCCCCGGAGACGGGCGAGGCGGAGTTCGCCGGGTTCGTCACGGGCGTGCGCGAGGACCTGGGGCGGCTCGGCGGCGGGCTCACCGTGCTGGCCGCGCCGCCGGAGATCGCCCGGGGGGTCGACCGGTGGGGTCCCTCGGGCGCGCTGCCGCTGATGCGCAGGGTCAAGGAACGGTTCGACCCCGGCCGGAGGATGTCCCCCGGCCGGTTCGTGGGAGGGATCTGATGGACCCGGAGCTCATCAACGACTGCGTGCACTGCGGGTTCTGCCTGCCCTCGTGCCCGACGTACGTCCTGTGGGGCGAGGAGATGGACTCCCCGCGCGGCCGGATCCACCTGATGAGACAGCACGTGGAGGGCACGCCGCTGACGCCGGAGATGGCCGGGCACTTCGACGCGTGCCTGGGCTGCATGGCGTGCGTGCCGGCCTGCCCGTCCGGGGTCCGCTACGACCGGCTGATCGAGCAGACCAGGGCCGAGGTGGAGCGGACGCACGTGCGCGAGCCGGACGACCGGGCACTGCGGGCGCTGGTGTTCGGGCTCTTCCCCTATCCGCGGCGGCTGCGGGCGATGCGGCTGCCGCTGCGGCTCAGTGCCGGGCTGCGCCGCGCCGCGGCCCCCAGGCTCCGGAGGATCAACCCGTCGCTGGCGGCCATGGCCGAGCTGGCTCCCCCGCCCGCCTCCCGGGTACGGCTGCCGTCCAGGGTCGCGGCGCGGGGACGGCGCAGGGCCACGGTCGGCATGCTCACCGGGTGCGTACAGGGAGAGTTCTTCCCGCAGGTCAACGCGGCCACCGCGCGGGTGCTCGCGATGGAGGGCTGCGACGTGGTGATCCCCCGCTCCCAGGGGTGCTGCGGGGCGCTGTCGCTGCACTCGGGGCGGGACGGGCAGGCGCTGCGGCTGGCCAGGCGCACGATCGCCGCCTTCGAGCGGGCCGGCGTCGACACGATCGTGGTCAACGCCGCCGGTTGCGGATCGACGATGAAGGGCTACGCCGAGATCCTCCAGGAGGCGGCCGGGCCGGGCGGCGACGCGTGGGCCGATCGGGCGCGGGCGATCAGGACCGTGGACCTGGCCGAGTACCTGGCCGAGCTCGGGCCGGTGGCCGAGCGGCATCCGCTCCGGCTCACCGTGGCCTACCACGACGCCTGCCACCTGGCCCACGCCCAGGGGGTACGGTCCCAGCCGCGCGCCCTGCTGGCGGGCATCCCCGGCCTGGAGCTGAGGGAGATCGCCGAGTCGGCGATCTGCTGCGGGTCGGCCGGGACGTACAACATCTTCCGGCCGGAGACCGCAGAGGAGCTGGGCGACCGCAAGGCCGGGCGGGTGCTGGAGACCGGCGCCGACCTGCTGGTCTCGGCCAATCCCGGCTGCACCATGCAGATCGCCTCGGCGATCCGCCGCCGGGGGGCCGCCCCCGTCCCGACGGCGCACACCGCCCAGGTGCTCGACGCCTCCCTGCGCGGGCTCGCGGGGGTGCCGTGAGCGCGGTGCAGTCGGTCGATCGGGCCCTGGACGTGCTGGAGGCGCTGGCCGAGCGGGGCGGGGAGGCCGGGCTCTCGGAGATCGCGGCCAGGACCGGCCTGCCGTACGGGACGATCCACCGGTTGCTGCGCACGCTGCTGGCCCGGGGGTACGTGCGCCAGGAGTCGGACCGCCGCTACGCCCTGGGCGGGGCGCTGGTCCGGCTCGGCGGGGTGGCCGAGCGCATGGTCGCGGTGTGGGCGCAGCCGTACCTGGCGAAGCTGGTCGAGCTGTCGGGCGAGACGGCCAACCTGGCGGTGATGGAGGGCGACTTCGTGGTCTACGTCGCCCAGGTGCCCTCGCCGAGGAGGCTGCGGATGTTCGCCGAGGTCGGCAGGAGGGTGCTGCCGCACAGCACCGCGGTGGGCAAGGCGCTGATGGCCGACCGGCCCGACGCCGAGGTGGCGTCGCTCGTCGAGCGGACCGGCATGCCCCGCCGGACCGAGAACACGATCACCGACCTGCCCGGGATGCTCGCGGAGCTGAAGCGCGTGCGGGCGTGCGGGTACGCGATGGACCTGGGCGAGGAGGAGCTCGGCGTGCACTGCCTGGCGGTGGGCGTGCGGGACGGATCGCGGACGGTCGCCGCGCTGTCGGTGTCCGGGCCCGCCGAACGGATCTCCGCCCTCGACCTGGAGGGCCTCGCCGGGGACATGCGCGCGATGGCCGCCGAGTTCGGCGCGGAGCTGGGCCCCGCCGGTCCCGCCGCCCCCGTCGGCTCCCCCGGCTCCCCCGGCTCCCCCGGCTCCTCCGATGACGGCGGGACCGGCTGAGGCGCGGGAGGCCGGGTCCTCGATCTCCCCGCGCGGAGCCGGTGCCCCGTGTCCCCGACGGTCCCCGACGGTCCCCGACGGTCCCCGGTGCGGTCCCTAGCGTCCCTGCGGCGGGGTGATGTTGAGGTTGCTGCCCTGCGGCACCGGGACCACGCTGACCTGGCCCTTCTGGATGGCCTGCCAGAGCACGGCCCCCTGCGGGCCCAGGACCTTGACCAGGTCCTTGATCGACTCGATCTCGGTGCGGACCTTGGCGTTGCGCTGGGTCTGCGCGACGTTCTCGGCCTTGGCCGCCTGCTCGGAGGCCAGGGCGTCGACCAGCACGTCCGGCGGCTCGGGCTTCTGGATGGTCAGGGAGATGTCCCCGCACTGCCCGCTGCCCGCGTAGTTCTGGTTGCAGAAGTAGTCGCCACCGGAGGTCTCCTTGATGAACTCCCGGGCGAGCTCGCCCACCCGCGCCTCCCACGACTGCTTCACCTTGGGGTCGTTGAACAGTCCCCGCCACTCGAACTCCTGCGAGGCGGCGTCCATGGCGCGGTCCAGCGGCACCCGCAGGTAGATGTTGAGCATCCGCCGCCAGCCGGCGGACTCCCCGTCCTCGTGGTGGGCGCCGAACTTCAGGCCGATCTTCTCGTGGAAGGTCTGGAGCGTCCTGCAGTCGGTGTTCAGCGTGAACGTCGCCACCCCGGAGACCGTCATCTCGACGTTGTCCTTGGAGACCACGGACAGCGGCTTGGACTCGGCGTCGTCGGCCCCGGAGAAGTCGAAGGTCCGCTGGCCGAACGGGTAGGAGAAGCCCCGGTCGCCGGGGCCGAGCAGCGTGGCGCCGCTGGAGGGGTTGATGCACTTCTCGAACTTGATGGCCTCGAACGTGCCGCCGGCGTAGTGCAGGACGACCTCGTCGGGCTGGGTGCTCACCCGGGAGCACGAGCTGAGGAGGAACGCGGAGATCACCAGCAGGACGACCACGAGGATCGACCCCTTCAGCAGCGGCCTCCGGTTGCCCGCGGCCTTCTGAGCACTCATCGTCTCTCCCTTTGCGCCCGTTTTCTGAAGGGGGATCCTAGTGGTGCCGGGGCGGGGACGACGTACCGCTCCGAAGGGTGGAACCCGTCCGGGACGGTCGGCGGAGTAGGGGTGGGAGCGCGGACGCGCTCCGGAAGGGATTCCCGATGACGACCGTACGGAACGGGTGGTGACACTGAGCCTCCCGCAACGGGCGTGGGCGCCTCCCGAGCCACCGCCCTCCGAGTCCCCGCCCTCCACGCTCGCGCCTTCCGAGTTCGCGCCTTCCGAGTCCCCGGCCTCCGCGTTCGCGGTCTCCGGGTCCCCGCCCCCCGACGACGCGACGCTGATCGGGCAGTCGCTGTCGGACCCCGACAGGTTCGCCGGCCTCTTCGACCGGCACGCCGGCGAGATCCACCGGTACGTGGCACGGCGGCTCGGCGACGTGACCACGGCCGACGACGTGACCGCCGAGACGTTCCTGGTGGCCTTCCGCAAGCGCGGCCGGTACGACCCCGGCCGCCTCGACGCCAGGCCCTGGCTGTACGGGATCGCCTCCAACCTGGTCTCCGGCCACCGCAGGGCCGAGACCCGCAGGCTGCGGGCGCTCGCCCGGCAGATCCCCGAGCGCGCGGCCGAGTTCGAGGAGCGCAGCGCCGAACGCGTCACCGCCGACCGCCTGCGGCCCGCGCTGGCCGCCGCCCTGGCCCGGCTCGGTTCCGCCAAGCGGGACCTGCTGCTCCTGGTGGCCTGGGCCGACCTGAGCTACGAGGAGGCCGCGCAGGCGCTCGGCATCCCGATCGGGACCGTCAGGTCCCGTCTCTCCCGCACCCGGACCAAGGTCCGCCGCCTTCTGGAGTCGCAGTCATGAACGAGGACGAGATCGAGCTGGTGGCCGCCCTCCGGCCCGAGGTGGCGCCGTACGACACCGAGGCCAGGCTGAAGGCACGCGGTCGGCTGCTCGCCGCGGGACGGCGGGACGCGCGGGGACCGCGGGCTGGGCGCCCTCCGGTACGCCGGCCCGCCTGGCGCGGCCCGTACGCGAGGGTGCTGGCCGGGGCGCTCGCGGTGGCCGCGGGGGCGACCGTGATCGTCCTGACCGGGGCCCCGGTCGACGCCCCGGCACCGGACACGAGCGCGGGACGGGAGACCGTGACGGGCACGGGCGGGAGGACAGGCGGCGAGACGGTGGCGGCGATGCCCCGCTTCACCGTCGTCTCCGCGAGCGAGGTGCTCGACCGGGCCGCGCGGGCCGCGTCCAGGACCGACCTCGCGCCCCGCGACAACCAGTTCGTCAAGGTCGAGTCGCAGACGATGTACGGCGCGTTCGGCGAAGGGGCGGTGAACGTGGAGACGGGAAGGACCACCGGGCAGACCCGCTACCTCTACCGGACCAGGAGGACCATCTGGCTCTCCGCCGACGGGACGAGGGACGGGGTGCTGCGGGTCGAACACCTGGAGCCCAGGGCCTACCCGGGCTGGCCCGTTCCCCCGTCGGCCTACGAGGAGACCGGCGTGAAGACGATGCCGCTGGTGAGCTGCGGGGGCCTTCCCGACCACGCGCGTACCGACCACGCCGCGCTGAGGAGGCTGCCCACCGACCCCGAGGGGATGCGCGCCCACCTCTACACCGGGGACCGGGGCGGGGAGTCGAAGGACGAGGCGGCGTTCACCGCAGCGGGTGACATGCTCCGGGAGACCTACATGCCCCCGGCGCAGCGGGCGGCGCTGTTCAAGGCGGTGGGCACCATCCCCGGGGTCGAGGCCACCGGGCGGGCACCGGACGCGGCCGGACGGGAGGGCGTCGGCGTGGGCCGGGTCGGCCTGGACGGCGTCCGGCACGAGCTGATCTTCGACGCCGAGACGTACGAGCTGCTCGGCGAGCGCGGGATCGTGGTGGACGCCAAGGCCGCGGGATCTCCCGTGGGGAGCCTGGTCGCCTCGACCGCCCAGCTCTCGGTCGGCGTGGCCGACGAGGCGCCCGGTGTGGAGGAGGTGGGGGCGGAGGAGAAGAAGGCCGGCTGCGGTGGCGGCGGCTGACGCCCCTCACCGGCCGCGCCCGTCTCCCGGGGGTCTCGCGATCGGCCGATGACGGCCGGTCTCGTCGGAGGACGGACCCGGCGTCTCCGAGGGCGGGCGCGTCCGGAGGCCGGACAGGACCCGAGGCGGGTCAGCCGCGGACGTGGTGGGCGGGAGAGCCGTCGGCCGAGCAGTACACCTCGACCTTGAGCTCCCGCTCCTCCGACTCGAACTCGACGTGGGCCCGGCTCGCGGGGCCGCGTTCGACATCGTCGGCCTGGAACCCCTGGGCCGGGCTCCACGACCGGAGCGTGACCAGGCCGTCCTGGCACCGGGCGATGATCCGCCCGCCCACCGTGTCGATCACGCCGCTCTTCCCCGCGGGCGCGGGAGGCGCGGTGGAGGCGGCGGGCCCGGGGGTGACGGTCACCGTGACGGTCGGCGCGGGAACGGCCGGTGTGGGAACGCCCCGGGGGCCGGGGGTCGCGGTACGGGCGGACGGGGTCGCGGGAACCGTCCCCGAGGGCGTGCCGGAGGTCCCCGCCGGGGCGGGGAGGGCGTCGGGCCGGGAGGAGGCCAGGGCGAGCGCCTCGTCCACCTCGGCGGCCGACAGCGGTCGCAGGCCGGTGTCCGTCAGCGGTTCACCGAGCCGGTCGATCACGGCCACCCCCGCCCCGACGGCGAGGAGGCCGGTGACCAGCCAGCCGGTCACGGCCAGTAGGAGACGCCTGCGCATGCGCCCAGCCTGCCACCTCCCGCGATAAGAGGAGGTTAAGGGGCCGATAACCGGCTTCCGGTGCCGCCCGGAAGGGGACTAACGTGGCGGCAAATGTCGAACGTGCTGCTCATCGAGGACGACGCCGCGATCCGCACCTCCCTCACCCGGGGCCTGCGCGACCGCGGCCACGCCGTGTCGTCCGCCCCGGCCGCCCTCGACGGCCTGCGGCTGGCCGTCGAGGAACGTCCCGACCTGGTCGTGCTCGACCTCGGCCTGCCCGACCTGGACGGGGCCGACCTGCTGCGGATGCTGCGCGCGGTGAGCCGGGTCCCGGTGATCGTGGCGACCGCGCGCGACGGCGACGCGGAGATGGTCAGGCTGCTGGACGCGGGCGCCGACGACTACGTGGTCAAGCCGTTCAGCGCGGCCCAGCTCGACGCCCGGATCCGGGCGGTGCTGCGGCGGACCGCGGGCGAGGACCGGGCCGACAGCTCGGTCACCGTCGGGGGGCTGCGGATCGACCCGCGCTCCCGGGAGGCGACCCTGGACGGAACCGCGCTGGACCTCAGCCCGCGGGAGTTCGACCTGCTCCACTACCTGGCCGCCCGGCCCGGCGAGGTCGTCACCAAGCGGGAGCTGCTCACCCACGTCTGGCAGATCCCCTACGGGGGCGCCGACAAGACCGTGGACGTCCACCTGTCGTGGCTGCGCCGCAAGCTGGGCGAGACCTCCCAGGAGCCCCGCTACCTGCACACCGTCAGGGGTGTCGGCGTGCGGCTGGCCGCTCCGGCATGAGGCGCTGGCTGACCCTGCTGGTCGCGGCGACCACCTCCCTGGTGCTGATCGCGCTGCTGGTCCCGCTGGCGCTGCTGGTCCGCACGGTGGCGGCGGGCGCGGCGGTCGGCGAGGCCGAGAGCGAGGCCCAGTCGGTCGCGGTGGCGGTCGGCGCGGTGGACGCCGAGACCCTGTGGCTCACCGTCGAGCAGGCCGCGCACCCGGTCACCGTCTTCCTCCCCGACGGCCGGGTGGTCGGCGTGCCCGCGCCGCGCTCCGCCGCCGTGGAGCTGGCCTCGCTCGGCCGCAGCGTCACCGCCGCCGCGCCCGGCGGGCGGGAGATCCTGGTCGCCGTCCAGGGGGTCGCGCCCGGCGGTACGGCGGTGGTCCGCGTCTTCCTGGACGACGACCGGCTGACCAGGGGGGTGTTCCAGGTCTGGGCCGGGCTGGCCGCGCTCGGCCTGGCCCTGGTCGTGCTGGGCGTCCTGGTCGGCGACCGGCTGGCCCGCGCGGTGATCCGGCCGATCACCGCGCTGGCGGGGGTGTCGCACCGGCTCGCCTCCGGCGACCTGTCGGCCAGGACCGTGCCCGACGGCCCGCCCGAGGTGCACGCGGTCGGTGTCGCCCTCAACCACCTGGCCGAGCGGATCACCGGCCTGCTGGCCGAGGAGCGCGAGAGCGTCGCCGACCTGTCCCACCGGCTGCGGACCCCGCTGACCGGGCTGAGGCTGGAGGCCGAGTCGCTGGCCGATCCGGAGGAGTCGGCCAGGATCGAGGCCCGGGTGGACGCCCTGGAACGGGCCGTGACCTCGGTGATCACCGAGGCCAGGCGGCGGGCGCGGGGCCGGGCCGAGTGCGACGCGGCCGCGGTGACCGGCGCCAGGGTCGCGTTCTGGTCGGTGCTGGCCGAGGACCAGTCGCGGCACTTCACCCTCGACCTGGCGCCCGGACCGCTCCCGGTCGGGATCGCCGAGGACGAGCTGGCCGCCTGCGTGGACGCGCTGCTCGGCAACGTCTTCGCGCACACCCCGGAGGGGGTCTCGTTCTCCGTACGACTGGAGGCGGCCGGTGGTGGGGCGTTGCTGACCGTCTCCGACGCCGGTCCGGGCTTCGCCACGTCCGACCCGTCGAGGCGCGGCGAGAGCGGGGCCGACTCGACCGGGCTGGGCCTGGACATCGCCCGCCGTACGGCCGAGTCCGCGGGCGGATCGCTCTCGCTGCGCGCCTCCGCGCAGGGCGGGGCGGAGGTGGTGCTGTTCCTGCGGGCCTTGAACGCCGGGGAGCGGCCGGTCAGCCCGGCCCCTGCGGGAGGAGGTTCATCACCATGATCACGCCGTGCGGCGCCTGGTCGTCGGTGTGCAGCGGGGAGAGCGCGACGCCGATCCGGGTGGGCCTGCCCCTGCGGTTCACGCCGTCCAGGACGACGGTCTCGGGACGGCCGTTCCCGTTCCCCGGGACCGGCGTCTCCTCCAGGGTGCGCTGCATCCGGGAGAGGATCTCGTCGACCGGCAGGCCGATGTCCAGGCCGGCCAGCCGGCAGCCGATCGCCTCGTCGGTGCGCAGTCCCCACAGCTCCTCGGCCCCCGGGCTCCAGACCAGCACCCGCATCTCGGTGTCGACCACGGCCACGGCGTCGCCGAGGCTGCGCACCACCGAGGAGACCAGGACGGTGGCCCGCCTGAGCTCGTCACTGCGCGCGTTCAGGGTGTCGTTGATCTGCTGGAGCTCGTCGTTGGTCGACTGCAGCTCCTCGTTCATCGTCTCCAGTTCCTCGTTGGTGGACTGGAGCTCCTCATTGGTGGTCTCCAGTTCCTCGTTGGTGGACTGGAGCTCCTCGTTGGTGGTCTCCAGTTCCTCGTTGGTCGACTGCAGCTCCTCGTAGGCGTGCTCAAGCTCCCTGTTGGTCTGCTCCAGCCGGTCGCGGAGCTGCCGGTAGCGCGTCACGTCGTGGAAGTTGACGCCCACGCCCACCAGCTCGCCGCCCGGGTCCGTCAGGGGGACGACGGCGATGTCGAAGAAGCTGGTCTCGGGCGCGTTCGGCCGGTGCCAGACCACGTCCTGCAGCTCGGCGACGCGCAGGTCCTGCTCCACCTGCTCGATCACCGAGCGGAGCTCGACCGGCCGGTAGGACACCTCCAGGTCCTGGAAGGGACGGCCGATGTCGCGCGGGTTGAGGTTGAAGAGCAGCTCGGCGCGGGTGTTGGCCAGCGCGAGGTTGCGGGAGCGGTCGAGCGCGATCTGCGCGACCGGGCCGGTGGCCAGCGCCGCCGCCTGCAGCACCGTGTGCCGCACGTACGGGCGGGCCGACGGAGCCTCCTCGCCGGCCGCCCAGGTGGTGCGGCCGGCGGCCACGGGAGCGCCGACCTTCTTGAACAACCTCATCCTGAGGTTCACCGGCTCGAACCTGTCACCGTGGTTGAGCAGCATCTCGGCCTTGCCCAGGAAGAGGTAGCCGGGGTCGGCGAGCGCGAAGTGGAACCGGCGGACGATGCTGAGCTGGGTCTCGCCGTTGAAGTACATCAGCGTGTTGCGGGCCAGCAGCAGGTCCACCCGGGAGATCGGCGCGTCGCGGGTGAGGTCGTTGCGGCCGAAGATCAGCTGACGGCGCAGGTCGCGCCGGAACGCGAACCCGGCCTCCACCGGCTCGAAGTAGGTGTCGCGCATCCCGTCCGGCAGCTCGGCGAGCTGGCGCTCGGAGTAGACGGCCGCGCGCGCCGTCTGCAGGGCCTTCTCGTCCAGGTCGGTGGCGTAGATCTTCACCCGCTCGCGGAACTCGTCGACGCCGAGTGCCTCGGCCAGCACCATCGCCAGGCTGTACGCCTCCTCGCCGGTGGCGCAGCCCGCGCTCCACACCCGGATCCCCGCGCCCGGCCCCTTGCTCGCCAGCAGGGCCGGGATCACGCTCTCGCGGAGCGTCTGCCAGGCGGCCGGGTCGCGGAAGAAGGCGGTGACGTTGATCAGCAGGCTGTCGAAGAGCCGGTTGAACTCCTCGGGCTCCAGCTCTAGATAATCCCTGTATTCGCCATAATCGTGTAGTTTCAACGCCTCCAAACGCCTGCTGATACGGCGCATGAGGGTGGTGCGCTTGTATCCCGTGAAGTCGAAGCCGCGCGTTTCCTTGAGCATGGCGAGCAGATCGTCGAACTCACGTCGGTCATCGGGCATCACGGCGTCAGCCTAGGCCCGTCACACGCCGTGTGAAACAAGGTCGTCACCGGCGCTGTCGACGCGGCCCTGGAGCATCCGCATCGTCTCCAGCGCCCGTCCGGTCTCCTCGGCGTCCTGCCGCAGCCGCCGCACGGAGTGGTTCCTCCCCCGCGACTCGGCGCGTTCGACCATGCGGCCGAGCAGGCGCAGCCTCTCCTCCAGGCGCAGGATCGCCGTCCACAGGGCCCGTTCCACGGCCTCGGCCTGACCCGCCGCGAGCCCCTGCGAGGTCCAGGCGTGGCCCACCCGGCACCCGTAGTACGTCTCGGTTCCCGTCGCCGCCTCGTACACCGGGCCGCCGCACTCGGGGCAGCTCAGCGCGGTGAGATTCCCTTCGTGCGCCTCGTGCCCGGCGGTGAGCAGGTAGCGGGAGACCTCCTGCTCGACGCTTTCGTCCCTGTCGAAGTCCCCGGTGACGGGGGTGCGGCTCTGCCGCACGATCCATCCGGCGATCTCCCGTACGGGGAGGCTCTCCGCGTTCCCGGTCGCGGCCAGAGCCGCCCGGGGCATGCCGTCGAACGTGCTCTCCCCCGGGTCCTGGACGGCGACGGCGCCGCCGTGGCGCTCCACGACCGAACATCCCCTGGCCCCGTCGTCGAGCGTGCCGCTCAGCACGACGGCGAGCGTGCGGGGACCTCCCTCCAGCGCCGCGCTGAGGAAGAGCGGGTCGGCGGCCGGCCGGTGCCCGTTGTAACGGGGGCCGCGCACCAGCCTGATCGCCCCGTCCTTGACCAGAAGGTGGCGGTCGGGAGGCGCGACATGGACGCGGCCGTGCAGCAGCGCCTCCCCGTCCCGGGCCGCGGTGACGGGCAGCGGCCCGGTCCAGGATGCCGGCCAGCGCGCTCTCACCGCGCGCGGGCAGATGGAGCACCACCAGCACGGTGGCGGCGAGGTCGGCGGGAAGCTCCGCCATCAGGGCGCGCAACGCCTCCACGCCGCCTGCCGAGGCGGCGACGACCACCAGGTCACGTCCGTTCGAAGCTTCCACGTTCGGCCTCTATCCAGCCTGGGTCCATTCATACTGGGAACCACAAAATTATCGGCGGAGCCTGAAAACCCCGGTGAAGGGTATGGCCACCATATGGACATGTCGGTCTATGTCGTTCACCAGTACGGCGACACGGCCCTGATCGCCGTGCTGGGTGAGATGGACGCCTTCAATTATCCGCTCCTGGAGTCGGTGCTGGAGTCGCTGATGGCGGAGGGCGCCCGTCACATCCTGGTGGACGCCAGCGAGCTGATCTTCTGCGACGTCAGCGGCGCCCGGGCGCTGGAGCGGGCACACCGGTGCCTCCGCACGCTCGGAGGGGAGTTGTTCGTCGTCCCCTCCCCGGCCACCGGCCGGCTGTTCACCATCCTGTGGGGAGCGCAGGAGCCCGGCCATCCCGGCCTGGTGTCCGCCCTCGACCCGGGCGAGTTCTCCGACATCCCGTCACTTCCCTCGCGGCACGTCCCGAGCCTGCGCCGCGTCGGCACCGGACGCCGCGTCGGCACCGAGCGCCGCTTCCAGCGGAACTCCGTCCCGTCGGCCGCGTCCGTCTCACAGGAGACGCCCGGTGTCGGAACCGACCCTCCCGTCCCACCGGCCACCGTTTTCTCGCAGGATCGTGTCTCGGACGATCACGGCCCGGATCGCCCCGGCCCGAAGGGTCCCGCCACGTCCGGCACCTCCGCCCCGGTCACCCCGGCCCTCCCCGTCCCCCCTCCCCCTCCCGTCGCCGACGAGAGCACCGCTCCCTCCGGCGCATCGGTGTCCATGGACGAGATCTCGCGGATCGCGGAGATCCTGGGGATGGCGGAGGTCCCGAAGGACGCGTACACCGGCCGCGTGCCGCACCCGGCCCTGGAGAGAGCGGCGCGGCTGAGGCGGGAGGCGGCGGCGCGCCTGGAGACACTGCAGCACCGCACCCGGACGACCGGACTGAAGCTGGCCGAGATGCACGACCGCCGGCTCACCATGAAAGCCGAGCGGGAAGCCCATATCGCAGCGCGCGCCGCGGTACGGCTGGCGTGCGACGACCTGACTCCCGTGAAATGAGGCGGTCCGGTCGCGAGTTCACCGCCTCGGCCGTCGCCGGAGGCCCGGAAGGGCCCGGAGGCGGGCCGGGACGAGCCGGGACAGGGCAGGACATGGCGTGACGTGACGGGGATCGACGCCCGCCGGGCCGTGGCCTGTCCTCGCGGTCCGGCACGGTGTCCGGGTCCTCCCGGCGCGGGTCGCCGCAGGGGTCGATGTCGCCGGGCATGACGGGCCGTGCGGCCCGGTCCGGCAGTGGACCCCGGTCCGGCAGTGGGCCCCCCGGCGCGGGTTACCGGAGGCCGGAACGGAAAGCATGAGGGCATGGCCAGTGGTCCCGAGCCCCGTGACAGTCCCGACCCCCTCTCCCGTGACGAGCCGGCCGGCGGCTCCGGCGGGCAGCGTGACCGGGTGGAACGGAGCGAGCGCGCCCGCGAGCGCGTCGAACAGGCCGCCGAGCGGGGCGAGCAGGCCGCCCGGCGCCGGGACGAGCTCTTCGACGACGCGTCCGCTCCCGCGCCCGGTTCCGATGAACGGCTGGCCCACGCCGACGCCCGGCTGCGACAGGCGCGCTCTCGCGCCGACCAGGCCGGAGAGCGCGCGGTGGCCGGTTACCGGTCCGCCGCGCGAGCGCACAGGGACGCGGCCGAGGGTCACGAGCTGGCCGCGGCGTCGGGGAGCGGCGACGTGGAGGATCACCGGCTCCGGGCCGTCGACCACCTGTACAAGGCCGCAGCCGACGAGCACCGGGCGACCATGGCCGAGCAGACCGGCACGACCGGACGCACCCGGCGTGCCGAACGCGCCGAAGAGACGGGGCGCACGGGAGAGGCCGAGCGGGCCGAAGAAACCGGACGGGCTGAGGACACCGAGCGGACCGAGGACGCAGAACGGCCCCAAGAGGCCGAGCGGGCCGAAGAAGCCGGGCGTCCGGAGGGATCGGGCCGGGCCCCGGGGCGGGATCCGGGACGGGCCGCCCCCTGAACGCGCCGGCCCGGTCGCGGGCGGTCCGGCCCGTCCGCCTCAGCAGGACTTGAGCACGCCCTCCATGGCGTCCCTCTCCGCGGACGTCACCCAGAGGTCGTACTTGATCTTCACCCGGATCTGGCGCTCGACATAGGGGCACCGGTAGGCGCGGCGCGGCGGCAGCCAGGTGGCCGCGTCCCCCGCGCCCTTCTGGCCGTTCAGCGGACCGTCCACGGCCATCAGGTTCAGCGGGTCGTTGGCCAGTTCCCTGCGCTTGGACGCGCTCAGCTGCTGGGCGCCCTTCTGCCAGGCGTCGGCGAGCGCGATCACGTGGTCGATCTGCACCGCCATGCTGCTCCTGGTCCCGCGTTCGAACTTTATGGTCTTGCCGCTGTAGGGGTCCTCCAGGACGCCGGACTGCACGACGCAGCCGTCCTCACCCTTCCTGAAGGTCTCCTCCTTCAGGTCCCGGATGAGGATGTCGTTGCGGGTGTCGCAGCCGTTCCCGTCGACGTCCGACCACGCCGGCCCGAACTTGTCGCGGTCGTATCCGGTCATCGGGGCACGGCCCTTGACCTGGAGCTTCTTCAGATCCTTGAGGGTGGCGGACGCGGTCTTCCCGTCTCCGGAGGAGCCCGCCCCACCGTCCGACCCACCGGGTGCCGGGCCGCAGCCCGCGATCACGAACCCTACCGTCGCGACGGCCACACCCCGTGCCAGCGCAGCCCGCACCATGCCACCCCTCACCGCGTTCACCATCTCTGAAGTGGCAAATTATCCCAGATTCCAGCTCTTAATCGTAAAAGCCTCAAGCGCTCTTCCAAAGCGCCGAAGCCATTCTCCACCCCATTCATCTCTTTCCAGCATCTTCGTCCTGACCTGCCGTTATACCGATGGTGCGCCGGGAACCGAAGACGCCGACGCATGGAGTTTCACGCAGCGCCCCTATCGACCGCCCAAAGCGAGGGTGCTCTAATGACAAAGAACACTCACCGTCGGTGAGTGATCGGACACGGAGAGGATTCACATGCGTGAGATCTCGGCGCGTCGTCCCCGTCTCGCACGTGCCACGGCCGGGCTCGCCGTCGCCGCGAGCGCCCTGCTGTGCACCGGTACGGGCGCCTTCGCGGCGGTGACCTCGGGCCGGGCGGCCGACGCCCGGCAGCCGGGGGTGGCCTGGCTCCCCGAAGGCTCGGCCTGCCCGTTCAACAGCCTCTGCCTCTACCGCGACCACGGTTTCGGCGGACCCGCGTACAGCGTCCCGGCCGGTCACCCGGTCGAGCTGATCGACCTGTGGATGCCGGGCGGGACCGCCGTCGACGCCGTCTCGTCCTGGTTCAACAACACCGGCTACACCGTCTCGCTGATCGACCGCGACAGCACGAACCGCGCGCTCCCACCCGGCCACCCGCTGGAGGAACCGCCCGAGACCGACGACACCGCCGACGCCGTCGACTGGCTCTCCTGAACGGCCACCGGCACCGTCCGCCCTCCCGCCGCCCCGGTGGTGGCGGGAGGTTTCCGGGCGTCCGGTCAGGTGATCAGGATCCCGCCGTCGACCGGGATCACCGCACCGGTGACGTACGAGGCGGCGTCCGAGGCGAGGAAGATCGCGGCGGCGACGAGCTCGGCC
This sequence comes from Streptosporangium sp. NPDC050148, assembly GCF_055586505.1. Classification (NCBI taxonomy): domain Bacteria; kingdom Bacillati; phylum Actinomycetota; class Actinomycetes; order Streptosporangiales; family Streptosporangiaceae; genus Streptosporangium; species Streptosporangium sp. NPDC050148. Next base: position 151,508 of record NZ_JBVJIA010000013.1, read on the forward strand.
GGGTCGCCGGCGCGCTTCATCAGCACCCGGTGCTCCAGCTGCAGGGCCAGGTACCCCTCGGCGTACTGCTCGGTCATCTCCGAGGCGAAGAACCCGGGCTCGACGCAGTTGACCCGGATGCCCCGGCGGCCCGTCCACTGCTGGGCGAGGTCGCGGGTGAGGCCGACCACCCCCGCCTTGGAGGCGCTGTAGGCGGCCTGCGGCAGGCCCGCGGTCGTCTCCCCCAGGACGCTGCCGACGTTGACGATCGAGGAGCCCGGCCTCATGACCCGGGCGCAGGCCTGAGCCATCCAGTAGGTGCCGTGCAGGTTGACCTCCACGACCTGGCGGAACTGCTCGGGGGTCTCCCTGAGCGCCGGGACCGCGGTGCCCACACCGGCGTTGTTGATCAGGATGTCCACCGCGCCCAGCTCGGAGACCGCCGCGGAGACCAGGGCCTCGCAGTCCTGCGGGCTGGTCACGTCGGTGACGACGGCCACGCACCGCCTGCCGGTCTCCTCCACCAGGGCGCGGGTCTCCTCCAGCCGGTCCTTGCGGCGCGCGCCGATCGCGATGTCCGCGCCCGCCTCGGCCAGCCCCCTCGCGAACGCCACCCCCAGGCCCGAGGAGGCGCCGGTGACGATCGCGACCTTGCCGTCCAGCCGGAACCGTTCCAGCATTCCGTTCCTCCCTCGTCCACCCGATGTGCAGAACGAGATTCTAGAGGTCTACGGCGAACCGCCCGTGAGGGGATCCCTCACGGGCGGTTCGGACACCGGCCGGACACACGGGCGCGCGTCGCGGCTCGGAGCCGGGACGCGTCGCGTCCTACAGCCCGTACTCCTTGGTGATCCGCTCGTGCCGCTCCACCTCGACGTCGACGGTCCTGGCCAGGTCGAGCCAGGCCAGCGGGTGCACCCAGCGCTCGGTCGCATCGTCCAGCAGCGCGTCGACCTCGACCGGGCTGACGTCCGGCGGCACCGCGATCCAGCCGAACACGCCGGGCAGCGGCTCGCCCGAGGTCGGGTGGGTGACGGTGTAGTCGTCGTCGCTGTAGACCCACATCGGCCAGCCGCGCTCGGCCAGGACCTCGTTGAACTCCGTCCAGTCGGCCTGGCTGGGGGCGGCGCCGTCGAAGAACCAGCTGGTGTAGCCACCGGGACGGAGCATGCTGACCGCGGCGAAGGGCGGGACGAAGTTCTCCTGCTCCTCGGGCGTCTCCGGGATCGGCTCCAGCAGCTGCGGCTCGAACACGACCAGGTCACCGGCGTTGTACTCCATGCCGGGAGGCTGCGGGATGGCCAGGCGCGCGGTCGCGGGACCGGTGCGCACGCTCAGCACCTGGCGCTGGCTGCCGTCGGGGGCGGGAAGGATGATGCGCACCAGGCCCATCTCCTCCTCGATCGGCCCCTCGGTGGACTGGATCGGCATGCCGATCTTGGCGGCGCCCAGGCGCACGGTCTCCCAGTCCTCGCCGGCCGAGGCCATGACGACCATCCGCCAGACGTCCTGCTGCTCGATGTCCTCGGAGTCGATGCGGTCGCGCAGGATGGCCGCGCCCTTGGCGTTGTCGCCGAGCTGCTGCACGGCCGCGGACCACAGGCGGGCCGCCTCGATGCCCATCCCCTCGGCCGCGGCGGCCTCGCCCTCGGCCGCGGCCTGCTCCCAGCGCTCCCGCGCGGTGTGCAGGCGGCCCAGGGCCATGTGGCGCTGCCCGGCCGGGAGCCGCTCGGCCATCTGCTCCAGGCGCTCGTCCTGGCGGGCCTCGATGAGCAGGCTGCTGAGGTACGTGGAGTCCTGCGGGTCGGCGTTCTCGATGTCGCCGGACTCGACCAGCATGGTCCAGTAGATGTCGGCGCCCCTGGCCGGGTAGCCGAGGAAGCCCAGCGTGGTGGTGTGGCGCCGGGTCGCCTCCAGGTCCCGGCCGGACAGCGGGGTCAGCCAGCCCACCCAGCGCTCGGGGTCGGCGTTGAAGCCGTCCGCGGCGTCGAAGTAGCCGACCAGCTCCGCCTCAGGTCCCGGGGCCGGGCGCGGGGTGGCCTCGTCGGCGGCGGCGCGCAGCGCGGCGATCCGCTCGGCCGTGTCACCGGGGCTCTTGAGCTCCCCGGCCGCCGAGTCGGCCAGGTCGGCCAGGAGGCGGGCCTGCCAGATCCCCTGGCGGGCGACGGCCAGGTGACCGGCGATGAGCGCCAGCTCGACCCTGGCCCGGTAGCCGCCCATCATGGCGAAGTAGTCGATCCACTGCTTGAGCACCCGGCCCAGCTGCCAGGTGTTGGTGATCTGGGCGGACCCGGCCAGCAGGCGGATGGCGTGCGACCACTCGACCCAGACGCGGGGGTGGTCGCCGACCACGTCGAGGTCGGGCAGCGCGTCGACGGCCTCCTGCACCCGGCCGAGGGTGGCGAGCACGAGCGCGCGGAGCACGCCTTCGCGGTGGGCCTTGGCCACCGGGTCGTCGGGCTTGAACCCGGCCGCGGCGTCGAGCGCGGTCAGCGCGTCCTCGGCGCGACCGGCGGCGAGCAGCGCGCGGGCCGAGGCCGCTCCCAGCTCCCAGCTCGCCTCGCGTCCCGCGCCGCCCAGCGTCTCCACGGCGGTCTCGGCGTGCAGGACGGCCTCCTGGGCGCGGCCCGCGTCGATCAGTGCCGCCACGTGGTGCTCGGCCACGGCGGAGAACGCCGGGGAGGCGGGCTCGACGTCCAGCGCCGACAGCGCGGTCAGCCGCTCGGTGGCGTACCCCGGCCCGTCGGTGTTCGCCTGGGCGACGGCCAGCGCCACGACGGCGCCGGGGGTGGCCGGGCACTCCCGGACGTCGTCACGCGCGGTGAACTCGACGAGCGTCTCGGCGTCGGCGAGCGCGACCGCCCCCTGCGCCCGGTCGCCCACGCGGCCGATCAGGTGCCAGTAGCGGGCGTAGAACTCCAGCCAGGGCAGTTGCAGGTTCTCCGCCTGCTGCGCGATCGCGGGCGCGAGCACGTCGAGCTGCGCGTACCGGCCCTCCAGGGCCTGCGCGGGAACATCTCCGATCGCCATGGCCAGACCGGTGTTACCTGCTTCGTGCAGTTGCCGCTGGGTGTCGCCCACCCAGGCCCAGATGTCCACGTCCATGGGACGTCAGTCTGCCAGGTCGGGGAGGATGCCCCAAACGACATGGCGTCCCGGGGAGCCGCGAGGACCCGCCGGGCGCGCGGCGCGGGCTCCCGCAGCGGTCGGTACGGCCGGTGCGCGTGGCCCGTGCGCGTGGGCCCGGGCGCGTCTCCGTGGGCCCCGGGTCGCGACCTCGCGACCACATCCGGCCACGCCCCGCGGTCACGGCCGGAGCGACCGGACCGGCCCGAGCGGCCCGAGCGGCGCGAAGGGTCCGAGGCGGCCCGGACGGTCCGGAGCGCGAGGCTCAGAGCGTGAGCTCGCCGGACGCGACCAGGACGGCGGGCCCGGCCAGGTAGCTGGTGTCCTCGTCGAGGGTGACGGTGACGGTGCCGCCGAGCACCTCGACCGCCCAGGTGCCGGTGGTCTCACCGGCCAGCCGCGCGGCCGCCACGGCCGAGGCGACGGCTCCGGTGCCGCAGGAGCGCGTCTCCCCCGACCCGCGTTCGAAGACCCGCATGACGACCCTGCGCGTCCCGACCGGGTTGAGCAGCTCGACGTTGACCCCGGCGGGGAACACCTCGGGGTCGAACGCGGGAGCGCCGCTCAGGTCGAGCTGCGCCACCGGGTCGCCGATGACGCACGCCAGGTGCGGGTTGCCCATGTCGACGTGGAGGCCCTCGTACCCGCGGCCGGCCACGGTCGCCCGGCTGGTGCCCAGCACGCGGGGCGGGCCCATGTCCACGGTCACGTCACCGGTCTCCGCCAGCCGCACGCGCCGGACCCCGCCCCGGGTGGCGACGGCGAACTCCCCGGGCGCGGCCAGCCCGGTGTCCACCAGGTAGCGGGCGAAGACCCGCGTCCCGTTGCCGCACATCTCGGCCATCCCGCCGTCGGCGTTGCGGTAGTCCATGAACCATTCGGCCTCGTCGGCCTGGGCGGCGACCTCCGGGCTGAGCTTCGTCCGCGTCACGCGGAGCACGCCGTCCGCGCCGATCCCGGCGCGGCGGTCGCACACCGCCGCCACGAACGCGGCGGACAACTCCAGCTCACCTTCCGGATCCGGGAGGATGACGAAGTCGTTCTCGGTGCCGTGCCCCTTCGCGAATCGCATGCCCCGACTCTATCGGGAGCCCTCCCCCGCACCGGAGACGCTCCACCCCACCGGGCTCCCCCGCCCTTCCGGGATCGGGCATCCCCGGCCCCGCCGGCCTCCCCGGTCCCAGCCGGCCTCCCCCGCCCCATCCCGACCCCCGTCACCGGACCTCCCGTGACCCGTCGGGCCTCCGCCCTACGGGGCCTTTCCGGCCCCGTCGCCCCGGTGGATCGCGGCGAGCGCGCGGCGCAGGAGATCGGGTTCGCGCTGGGGCAGCCAGATCACCCGGGGATCGCGGCGGAACCACGACTCCTGGCGGCGGACGAACCTGCGCGTGGCCCTGATCGTCTCCTGCATGGCCTCCTCCTCGGTGCACTCCCCGCCGAGGAAGCGCAGCACCTGCGCGTACCCCAGGGCCCGGCTGGCCGTACGCCCCTCGGCGAGCCCGCGCGCGGCGAGCTCCCTGACCTCGGCCACCAGCCCGTCCCGCCACATGCGCTCGACCCGCGCCTCGACCCGGGCGTCCAGCACGTCCCTGGGCACCTCCACGCCGAGCTGGACGCTGTCGTAGACGGCGTCGTACGACGGCATGGTGGCCGAGAACGGCCGGCCGGAGATCTCGATGACCTCCAGGGCGCGGACGATCCTGCGGCCGTTGCCGGGCAGGATCGTCCCGGCCGCCTTGGGGTCGCGTTCGCGGAGCCTCCGGTAGAGGGGGTCGGGGCCGTGCAGGGCCAGTTCCTCCTCCAGCCGGGCACGGACGCGCGGGTCGGTGCCGGGGAACTCCAGGTCGTCCAGGGCGGCCCGCACGTACAGCCCGGAACCGCCCACCAGGATCGGCACCGTCCCGGCGGCACGCAGCCCGTCGATCAGCGGGCGGACCAGCGCCTGGTACTCGGCCACGCTGGCCGTCGTGGTCACGTCCCAGACGTCCAGCAGATGGTGCGGCACGCCACGGCGCTCCGCCACGGAGAGCTTGGCCGTCCCGATGTCCATTCCCCGGTAGAGCTGCATGGAGTCGGTGTTGATCACCTCGCCCCCGAGTTCGAGGGCGAGGTCCACGGCCAGGTCGGATTTACCGGCCGCGGTCGGGCCGACGACGGCGATGACGGGTAGCTGAGGCACAGGGCAAGTGTGCCAACTCCCCGGACGCGCGGAGGGCGACGGGCCCCCGCCCCCGGGCCGCCGGGCCCGTACGGCCGCGTCGGCGACCGGGCCGGCGCGGAGGGGACGGCCCGGCCGCGGGCCGGGATCAGTCCCAGTCGAGCATCGGCTGCAGGTACCCCTCCAGGGTGAGCAGCCGGCGTTTGGACTCCACGCCCTCGCCCGCGCTGAACCCGCCGAGCCCGTTGCCCGCGACCACCCGGTGGCAGGGCACGATGAGGGGGATCGGGTTGGCACCCATGATCGACCCGATGGCCCGCGCCGGGACACCCGTCCCGCTGCGGGCGGCCAGCTCGCCGTAGGTCACCGCCCGGCCGTAGGGAACGGTCTCGTACAGGGTGCCGAGCACCCTGCGCTGCACCGGCGAGGTCAGCCGCCAGTCCAGCGGGACGTCGAAGACCCGCAGCCGCTCGGCGTAGTAGGCGCCCAGCTGGTCCAGGACGGCCGCGGTCCTGCCGGGGTCGTCCGTCTCCGCCAGCCCCAGGCGGTCCAGCAGGCCGGCCCTGAGACGGGACGGATCACCCCAGCCGGTGCCCGCCACCCCCTCCTCGGTCACGGCGACGACCATGTCCCCCAGCGGCGTGGGGAGGCTTCCGAACGCCACGGTCGACGCCACGGTTCCCGCCATCGCTCTCGTGTCCCTCCGTGTCACCCCGTGCCACCCCGTGTGCCGGTCGTGCCCGCCCCTGGCCACGCCCGCCACCGTAGCCGCGACGGACGACATTCTCCCCGCCCCCGGGGCCCTCCCGATCCGGTGATTCCCGCATCCGCGGACGACGCGGCCGGGCGCCTGCCCCCGAGGGTGCCCCGGCCCGTCCGCACGGATCCGGAGACGGACCGGCAGAAGATGGGAGGGGATGGACGCGAACACCGCGCCCATCCCCCGGCCGTATCACGCCGTCGCCGGAGAACGTGGCCGTGCATCCGTCCGGACCCCGCCGCTGACGACGGCGATGGCCGGGAACCCGTCGAATCCTGCTCTCCCCTGTCGTCGTCCCCGCGCTGGGGGCGGAGACGACGCTGCAGCAGGTTTCGACTTCCGGTGATGAAAGTTTCAGGATGGAATGCCGAGGCCGCCCCATCCCTCACGGGCCGGATGCTTTACACGGTCGGCCGGATCGCTCATTTTCAACGAGCGTGACCGGCCATTCTCCGCCGAACCCTTCTCCCGGTCGTGCGGTACGGTGTGGCATCAAGAATCCTGACCTGCCGGTCCCGTCGTCAAGACGGGACGCGGAGGTAGGGACGGCGGGATGAGAAAACACCCTCTGAACTGCGGTTGTGGCGGACTCGCGGGACGTTGTGGTGGGATGCCGCCGTGGGTAGACCGCCACAGGGGGCACTCGGTGACCGAACGTGATCTTGAGGAGTTCGCCGGTTATCTACGGGGCATGAAGGAGCGGACGGGGCGGAGCTATGAGGCGCTCGCGAAACGAGCGGGAATCAGCAGCTCGGCGATTCACCGTTACTGTTCCGGGAAAGGGTTGCCGGCCGACTTCGGCACGGTGGAGCGCATAGCCAAGGTGTGCGGGGCCCACTCCGACGAACTGCTCGAACTTCATCGCCGCTGGATCCGCGCGGAGGCGGCACAGGCGTGGGCCAAGGCCGAGGGCGCGCCGACCGTCCCGAGGGACGCGGCCGGCGCGGAGCCCACCGGTCCGTCCGCCGGTTCGTCCGCCGGTCCCTCCGCCGAGCAGGAACCGGCCGCCACGGGGGGCGAGCCGGTGGAGGACGATCCCCCGGCGCCCGCGCCGCCTTCCGAGGAGCCGGAGAAGCGGCCGGCCGGTCCGGCCCGTTTCTCGTCCATCCCCTTCGTCCGGCGCTGGCTCACCGTGGCGGTGGTCGCGCTGAGCTGTTCCGGCGCGGCCGCGGTCGGCACGGCGGCGCTCATGAGCACGACGGCCGCGGCGCCGGGCCCCACCACCCCGGCCCCCTCCGCGTCGCCGGAGGACGGGCGCCTGCTGCTCTCCCGGGCCTGCCCGCCGATCATGGCGCTGGGAGAGCACGACGAGTGCGTCCGGGAACTGCAGAGGATCCTGCTGAAGGCGGGCGGGCTGGTGCAGGTCGACGCCGACTTCGGGCCGGGGACCCTCCGGCATGTGGTGGCGTTCCAGGTGCTGGCGGGGATGGAGCCCAACGGCCTGGTCGACGACGCCACCAAGCGCATGCTGTACCAGAACACCGTGAAGATGATCCGGTGGTCGCCGGCGAAGGTCGAGGGCAGGATCAGGGAGGTCTTCCCCGAGGAGCCCGACCGCGCGGTCGGCATCGCCAAGTGCATGTCGTTCCTCGACCAGTACTACTCGCTGCCCAACGTCGACGGCACGCGCAACTGGGGCGTCTTCCAGATCTCCGACCGGAGGCTGGCCGAGCTCGGCGGCAGCCCGTTGCGGGCGTTCGACCCGGAGTGGAACATCCAGGCGGCCCGGCGGCTGTGGAGCCAGAACCGGGACTTCAGCCACTGGGAGAACTGCGACCAGACCTACCGCCGGTCGGAGAGCCCCGATCCCAAGGGCGGCTCCACGTCGAGCCCGGCCCCCGGGAAGAAGAAGCCGTCGCCGAGCCCGTCCCCCGGACGGGACGAGAACGGCCGCTGAGCCGGGATCACACCGTCCAGCGGGCGACGAAGTAGCCGACGCCGTACGGCGCGTCGTCGTAGAGGACCTCGGCGCGCAGGCCCTTCCCGAGGCCGCGGAGCACCTGCAGGGCCGCGCGGCCCTGCACCCAGAGCTCCGCGGCCTCGGCGGCGTCGAGCTCCGGCACCTCGGCGCGGGCGAGCGCCTCGACGATCATGCGGTCGTACGGCTCGGCCCGGGGGTCGAGGTGACCGGGGGACTTCTCGGTGAGGCGGGCCGAGCCGTCGGCCATGACGAGCAGCGCCGTCCGCCCGGCCTCGTCCGCGAGCCGCCGCCCCAGGGCCGCGCACTCCCGCGAGGGCGCGTCGAAGGCGATCGCCTGGAACCCCGTCGCCTCCACGCGCTCCCGCTCCAGGAGCCATCGGCCGATCGTCAGCGAGAGCGGCAGGACGGGCTCTCCCCCGCCGGTCCGGACGTCGGCGCCCCAGGGGGCGAGGCCGCCCGCGGCGTCCGCACCGTACGCTGCGGTCCCGTTCGCGCCGCCCACCACCGTGATCGCGTCGGCCCCGGCGTCGCGCAGCGACCCCACCGCGGCCGCGCAGGCCGCCCTGAGGTCGTCGAGTTCCGCGGCGGCGGCTCCGGCCAGCTCCGGGACGAGCAGCGGGGGATGCGGGCACACGGCCGCGGCGACGAGCATCCGGCCAGACTAACGGTGTCCGGCGGACGCCCGGCGCGCGCGGGCGCGTGCCCGGCGGGTGAACCGCGCGGGCCCGGTGTCACGGCCTTCGCGGGTGCGGGGCCGGGGGACGCCACGGCGTTCGCGGACCCGGGTCAGCGACCGGCGGGTCCCTGGGGGTGCACGTAGCCGGTGTCGCCGTCCGACCACGGGTTCTCCTGGGCGGGGGGTGACGCCGGGGCGTTCTGCCGCTGCCTGGCCGGAGCCTCCTTGGCCGGCCTCTCCCGCGACGGGGTGCCCGCGGCGGAGTCGGGATCGGTGTCGGAGCCCGGCTCGCCCGTGTCCGATCCGCCGGAGCCGGTGGACGTGTCGTCGCCCCCGGAAGCGGTGCCGGCGTCGTCGGCGCCGGTCGCGTCACCGGTGTCGTCGGTGTCGCCCGCGTCTCCGGGTTCCTGCTGCGCGGGTTCCCGGGCCTGTCCGGGCTCGCCCGCGGGGCTTCGGGACGCCTGCTGGGCGCTGTCGGGCGAGCGTCCCGGCGTGCCGCCGTCGTCGGTGCCGTTCAGCAGGGCGAAGGCGGCGCCCCCGCCCAGCAGGGCGACGGCGAGGACGGAGAAGACGGCGATGGCCGCGCCGCTTCTGCGGGGGGACTTCCGGGATCTCCGGGGCTTCTTCGGCTCGTCCGCGGGGCCGGTGAGGATCTCCGGCTCTCCGGGAGTGCCCGGGGAGTCCCCGTGCGGGCCGGACGATGGAGGGACGTGCATGGGAAAACTCCCTGCGGTTCTCGGGGGGAAACCTCCACGGCTTCCGAGGGTGCCGAACCACAGTAGCCACAGCAGAGAAATGCTCGCACATCAATCACTGATGAATCACGAAATATCATCTGTTACGACATGGGCGGCACCGCCGTGGACGTCCTCCCCCGCGGGAGCGGTGAGAGAGCCGGGATCGCCGTTCCCGTCGGCGGTCCCGGCCGCTTCGATCACGGGCGCGCCGGACCCTCCCGGGCCGGTACGCGACCCGGCGGGACCGTGCTGAAAAATCTCAGGAGACCGAGCAGCCCGAGGTCTGCGGGAGCGGGGCGGGACGGCCGATCGAGGGCATGCCGAGCATGACCCCGGGGCCGGAACCGGCCGGGGCTCCCTGCCGGGCCTGCCAGGCGTCGCCCGCCCGGGTGCGGCGCAGCCCCAGGACGGGACCGTCGGCGACCAGGTGGTGCGGGGCCGCGTACGTCACCCGGGTGCTCACCACGTCGCCGGGGCGCGGGATCTCGGCGCCCGGGGCGAAGTGCACGAGCCGGTTGTCCGGGGCCCGCCCGGACATGCGGTGGGTCGCCTCGTCCTTGCGGCCCTCGCCCTCGGCCACCAGCACCTCGAGCGTCCGGCCGACCTGCCTCTTGTTCTCCGCCCAGGAGATCTCGGTCTGCAGCGCCACGAGCCGCTCGTAGCGCTCCTGCACGACCTCCTTGGGGACCTGGTGGTCCATGGTGGCCGCCGGGGTGCCGGGACGGATCGAGTACTGGAAGGTGAAGGCGTTGGCGAAGCGGGAGGCGCGCACCACGTCCAGGGTGCCCTGGAAGTCCTCCTCGGTCTCGCCGGGGAAGCCGACGATGATGTCGGTGGAGATCGCCGCGTCCGGCATGGCGGCGCGGACCCGCTCGATGATGCCCAGGAAGCGCTCGGCCCGGTAGGAGCGGCGCATCGCCTTCAGGACACGGTCCGACCCCGACTGCAGCGGCATGTGGAGCTGGTGCATCACGTTGGGGGTCTCGGCCATGGCCGCGATCACGTCGTCGGTGAAGGCCGCCGGGTGCGGGCTGGTGAAGCGGACCCGCTCCAGGCCCTCGATGTCGCCGCAGGCCCGCAGCAGCTTGCCGAAGGCCAGCCGGTCGCCGAACTCCACACCGTAGGTGTTGACGTTCTGGCCCAGCAGGGTGATCTCCAGCACGCCCTGGTCGACCAGGGTGCGCACCTCATTGAGGACGTCGCCGGGACGGCGGTCCTTCTCCTTGCCGCGCAGGGCGGGCACGATGCAGAACGTGCAGGTGTTGTTGCACCCGACCGAGACCGACACCCAGGCGGCGTAGGCCGACTCGCGCTTGGTGGGCAGCGTGCTCGGGAAGGTCTCCAGGGATTCCCTGATCTCGACCTGGGCCTCCTGCTGCACGCGCGCCCGCTCCAGCAGCACCGGCAGGGAGCCGATGTTGTGGGTGCCGAACACCACGTCCACCCAGGGCGCCCTGCGGACGATCTCCCCCTGGTCCTTCTGCGCCAGGCAGCCGCCCACGGCGATCTGCATGCCGGGGTTGCCCACCTTCGAGGGGCGCAGGTGCCCGAGGTTGCCGTACAGCTTGTTGTCGGCGTTCTCCCGTACGGCACAGGTGTTGAACACGACCACGTCGGCCGTCTCGCCCTGCGGGGCCGGGACGTATCCGGCGTCCTCCAGCAGGCCCGAGAGGCGCTCGGAGTCGTGCACGTTCATCTGGCACCCGTAGGTACGGACCTCGTACGTGCGGGCGCTCTCCACGGTGGCAGTCATCTCACGACAAGGGTAGGCGCTCACCGGACCTTCGGGTACGCGCCTTCGCCCGTGTGACCGTGCGCGGGCGGCCGGTCGCGGTACGTGAGCGGTGTGACGCGTCACACATCCCGCTCCGGCGCGGGGCGACGGCGCCGGTGGGAGCGGCGCCGCACCGGGCGGTCCACCGCGTCGCGGCCCACAGGGCCGCAGGGACGGCCGATTCCCTACACCGTCGCTCTGGACCTCGCCACACTGGGCGGCGTACGCTGACCAAGGCGTGAGAAGGCCGTGATCTGATCGGTACCGCAGGGTTAGCCCGAGGTGCCCTTCACAGAATTACGTTGTCCCCCATGACGGAGAACGGGGACAAGACCCCCCTGGTCGTGCTCGAAGGCGTCAACAAGCACTTCGGCAGCCTGCACGTCCTTCGGGACATCAATCTGACGATCTCCCGCGGCGAGGTCCTCGTCGTCATCGGCCCCTCGGGCGGCGGCAAGTCGACGCTCTGCAGGACGATCAACAGACTGGAGAACATCGACGAGGGCACCATCACCTTCGACGGGCAGCCGCTCGCGGTGGAGGGGAAGACCCTGGCCAGGCTCAGGTCCGAGGTCGGCATGGTGTTCCAGTCCTTCAACCTGTTCGCCCACAAGACGATCCTCGAGAACGTCACGCTCGGGCCCATCAAGGTCCGCGGCATCCCCGCCGCCCAGGCCGAGCGGCGTGGCATGGAGCTGCTGGAGCGGGTCGGCATCGGCGCCCAGGCGTCGAAGTACCCGGCGCAGCTGTCCGGAGGCCAGCAGCAGCGCGTGGCCATCGCCCGCGCCCTGGCCATGGACCCCAAGATGATCCTGTTCGACGAGCCGACCTCGGCGCTGGACCCCGAGATGGTCCAGGAAGTGCTCGATGTCATGATCGGTCTTGCCCAGGAGGGCATGACGATGATGGTCGTCACCCACGAGATGGGCTTCGCCCGCCGCGCGGCGAACCGCGTGGTGTTCATGGCCGAGGGTCAGATCGTGGAGGAGAACACCCCCGAGGAGTTCTTCACCACCCCCCGGACCGACCGGGCGAAGGACTTCCTCTCCAAGATCCTCACCCACTGACGGCTCTGCTCAACCCTGATGAAAGACGAGGTAGCAAGAATGCGTGTACGGCGTATTGGAGCCGTGGTGATCGCAGCCGCTGCGGCGATGGCCGGTCTGACCGCGTGCGGCGACAGCGGCGGTGCCAGCGACAAGTTCGTGGTGGGAATCAAGGTCGACCAGCCCGGTCTCGGCCAGAAGCAGCCCGACGGCTCCTTCAAGGGTTTCGACGTCGACGTCGCCCGGTACATCGCCAAGGAACTCGGCTATGCGGCGGACAAGATCGAGTTCAAGGAGGCCATCTCGGCCAACCGTGAGTCCTTCATCCAGCAGGGCCAGGTCAACGCCGTGATCGCGACCTACTCGATCACCGACGACCGCAAGAAGAAGGTCTCCTTCGCCGGTCCGTACCTCGTCACCGGACAGGACATCCTGACCCGCGCCGACGACACCACGATCAACAGTGTCGAGGACCTCAAGGCCAAGAAGGTCTGCGGTGCCCAGGGCTCCTCCTCGCCGAAGCGCCTGGCCGACAAGTTCGGCGCCGAGTGGAAGGCCCAGTACCTCACCGAGCAGCAGGGCTACGGCGCCTGCCTGCCGCTGCTGGAGAACAAGCAGGTCGACGCGATCTCCACGGACGCGACGATCCTGGCCGGCTTCGCCGCCCAGTCCCCCGGCAAGTTCCGCCTCGTCGGCAAGCCCTTCTCCGAGGAGAAGTACGGCATCGGCCTGAAGGTGGACGACAAGGAGACCCGCGACAAGGTCAACACGGCCGTGGAGAAGATGTTCTCCGACGGCAGCTGGAAGAAGGCCGTCGAGGCCAACTTCGGCGAGTTCGGAAAGTTCTTCACCACCCCCCCGGCCGTCGAGCGTTACTGATCGGTCACGTTTCGGCCGGGGCGCGCGTCGCCCCGGCCTGTGGCACTGGAGGGATGAGTGCAGGCACTCTTCGATGAATTCCCGATGATCCGGGACGCTTTCTGGTTGACGATCCGCCTCGCCGTCGCCAGCGGGCTGGTGGCGCTCGTGCTCGGCACCGTCCTGGCCGGGATGCGGGTCAGCCCGCTGCCCATCCTGCGCGGGATCGGCACGGCGTACGTGAACGTCCTGCGCAACACCCCGCTGACCCTGGTCATCGTGTTCTGCGGGCTCGGCCTCGGCCTGGTCCTGAACGTCTCGTTCTCCGAGAGCCTGTCCACCAACTACATGTGGCTCTCCATCATCGGGCTGTCCGCCTACACGGCGGCGTTCGTCTGCGAGGCGATCCGGTCCGGCATCAACACGGTGCCGGTCGGCCAGGCGGAGGCGGCGCGGGCCATCGGGCTCACGTTCGGCCAGAACCTGAGATTGATCGTGCTGCCCCAGGCGTTCCGCGCCGTGATCGCCCCCCTGGGCAGCATCCTGATAGCACTGATCAAGAACACCACGATCGCCGCGGCGATCGGGGTGGGCGAGGCGTCCCTGACGATGAAGACGTTGTTCGAGGCGCACGGCGACGCGGTCGTGCAGATCTTCGCCGGGTTCGCGCTGGGCTTCCTGATCCTGACCCTGCCGACCGGGTTGCTGTTCGGGTGGCTCGCCAAGCGCCTGGCGGTGGTCCGATGACCGCGACCGCCACCGAGCGGCGCCAGGCGCGCAAGCAGGCCGCGAGCTCCGAGCGGGTCAGCGTCCTGTACGACATCCCCGGGCCCAAGGCCCGGACGCGCAACACCGCGCTCACGGTGCTGGTCATCGTGCTCGTGCTGCTCGCGCTGTACTGGATGGTGACCAAGCTCGGCGAGAAGAACCAGCTCAACGCCGACCTGTGGACGCCGTTCCTCCGCGGTGACGTGTGGATCAACCTGATCCTGCCGGGTCTGGTGAACACGCTCAGCGCGGCCCTGGTGGCCGCCGTGATCGCGGTGCCGTTCGGCTTCGTGTTCGGTATCGGCAGGCTCTCCGAGCACGCGTGGATCCGCATCGCGGCCGGTGCGGTGGTCGAGTTCTTCCGGGCCATCCCCCTGCTGATCATGATCTTCGCGGTGATGTTCGGCGGGAGCGCGGTCTTCGGGCTCACCGTGACGCCGTTCGCCGCCGTGGTGGTCGGCCTCGTCCTGTACAACGGCTCGGTGCTGGCGGAGATCGTACGCGCCGGCATCCTGTCCATCCCCCGGGGACAGAGCGAGGCCGCGCTGGCGATCGGCCTGCGCCGCAGCCAGGTGATGCGGATGATCCTGCTGCCGCAGGCGGTCACGGCCATGATGCCGGCGATCGTCGCCCAGCTGGTGGTGCTCCTGAAGGACACCGCCCTGGGCTTCATCGTGGCGTTCGAGGACCTGCTGAACGCGGGGGCGCGCGTGCTGCCCTCCAACTTCAACAACATCATCCCCGCGGTGATCGTCATCGCGATCATCTACATCATCATCAACGTGGCGGTGGGCGCCATCGCCACCTGGCTGGAGAAGCGGAGCCGGCGCAGCCGGAAGTCGATCGTCCAGCCGGTCGCGCCCCCCGACGCGTCCACCGTGGCCGAGCCGGTGAGGACCCCCGCCCCCTAGCGGGGCAGGGCTCCCTGGCGGAGCGGGAAGCACGACGCGAGGGGGCGGTCACCGGATCCGGGTGGCCGCCCCCTCGCGCATGAGGCGCTCACGCGTGTGACCGTCGTCGACGGTCGTGCATGAGGCGCTCGCGCATGTGACACGTCGTGTGGCGGTCGCGCGTGACGCCTCGCGATGCGACGGTCACGAGCGCGACGGTCACGCGTGGACGGTCGCCGCGCGTTCCGGGACGGGACGCGGCGGACCCGGTGGTTCCTCGGAACGCACACTTCCTGCCGGTGTACGGATGTTCCGGGCCGATCACCCCAACCCCTTCATCCCCGCCCATCTCTCCCGCGGCGCCGGTCATCGGCGACACCTGGGGCGGGACGCGGACGTGATACCGGCGACACGCGGCCGGTTATCGGGCAGGATGTCGCCATGTCCCCCGAGCAGGTCGTCCTGCCGTACGCCACCTGGCCCTCGCCGGTCTCCACCTCCGACGTCGCACGCTCCGGTCTGCGCCTCGGATTTCCGACGGTGCTCGGCGAGGAGGTCTGGTGGACCGAAGACCGTCCCGCCGAGGGCGGGCGGACCACCATCGTGCACCGGGACGCCGGCGGTGTGCGGCGCGAGCTGCTGAGCGCCCCGTGGAGCGCCAGGACCCGGGTCCACGAGTACGGCGGGCGGTCGTACGCGGTGGTGCCCGGCCAGGGCGTGGTGTTCGCGAACTTCACCGACCAGCGGCTCTACCTGCTGCCCACCGGCGGCGAGCCCCGGCCGCTCACCCCCGAGCCCGAGCGGCCCTCGGCGCTGCGCTACGCCGACCTGGTCGTCCACGACGGGCAGGTCTGGTGCGTCCGGGAGCGGCACGACGGCGACCGGGTGAGCCGGTCCATCGTTTCCGTCCCGCTGACCGGCCCGGCCGGCGGCTCGACCAGCGACCCGGCCGGCGGCTCACCGATCGGCTCGGGGACCGGTGGGGACGAGCCCCGCGAGTGGATCACCGGGCACGACTTCTACGCCTTCCCCACGCTCTCCCCCGACGGCGAGCACCTGGCCTTCGTCTGCTGGGACCATCCCCGGATGCCGTGGAACGGCACCGAGCTGCGGGTCTGCCGGCTGGCCGACGGCACCTGCTGGACGGTGACGGGTGGCCCCGAGGAGTCGGTGCTCGCCCCGTACTGGCGTGACGAGCGGAACCTCTACCTGATCTCCGACTCCTCGGGCTGGTGGAACCTCTACCTGGCCGAGATCCACGGTGGAAGGCCCCGGCCGCTCCACCGCGCCGACCAGGAGTTCGCGGGCCCGCTCTGGCAGCTCGGCGCCATGCCGTACGCGCCGCTGGCCGACGGGAGCCTCGCGATCCTGCACGGACGGGGTGACCTGCGGCTGGGCGTCCTGGACCCGGTCGGCGGGACGCTGACGGACTTGGACGTGCCCTACGACGGCTGGGACGCGGTGCTGGCCACCGACGGGCGGGCCGTGGTCGGCATCGGGTACGGCCCGGCGCTGCCCCGGGCGATCGTCCGGGTCGACACCTCGACCGGACAGACCCAGGAGCTCCGCCGCGACGCCGGTGAGACACCCGCTCCGGCCTACCTGCCCTCCGTCCGGGCCGTGGAGATCCCGGGCCGGTTCGGGCGGGAGGCGCACGCGTTCCTCTATCCTCCGGCCAACCCCCAGGCGCGCGGCGAGGGCCCCGCCCCGTACATCGTGTTCGTGCACGGCGGGCCGACCGGGCACAGCATGGGCGCGCTCGACCTGGAGAAGGTGTTCTTCACCAGCCGGGGCATCGGCGTGCTCGACCTCAACTACGGCGGTTCCACCGGTTACGGCCGCGCCTACCGCGAACGGCTGCGCGGGCAGTGGGGTGTGGTGGACGTCGAGGACTCGATCGCCGCGGCCGAGTGGCTGGCCGGTGAGGGACTGGCCGACCCGGCGCGGATCGCGATCCGGGGTGGCAGCGCGGGCGGCTGGACGGTGATGGCCGCCTGCTGCGGGTCCGACGCGTTCGCCGGCGGCGTCTCCTACTACGGGGTCAGCTCGCTCGCCGCGTTCAGCGCGACCACCCACGACTTCGAGTCGCGTTACGTCGACTGGCTCATCGGGCCGCAGGACCCGGTCCTGTACGCCTCGCGCGAGCCCCTCGCCCTGGTGGCCGGGGTGAGCTGCCCCATGCTGCTGATGCAGGGCCTGTCGGACC
Organism: Streptosporangium sp. NPDC050148; assembly: GCF_055586505.1. NCBI lineage: Bacteria > Bacillati > Actinomycetota > Actinomycetes > Streptosporangiales > Streptosporangiaceae > Streptosporangium > Streptosporangium sp. NPDC050148. The sequence continues at coordinate 168,407 of NZ_JBVJIA010000013.1, forward strand.
CGGTCGTCCCCCCGGAGCAGTCACAGGCCTTCGCCGACGCGCTGGCCGAGCGCGGTGTCCCGTGCACGTACCTGACGTTCGAGGGCGAGGCGCACGGTTTCCGCCGCGCCGAGACCCGCAGTGCGGCCCTGGCCACCGAGCTCGCCTTCTACCAGCAGATCTTCCACGTCTGAGGGCGACCGGGCACAGGCCCGCGGATCCCGGTACGGCGCCCCGCGCACCGCCCCCCGCACGGCGACCCACTTCCCCGCGCCCCCGCACGGCGACCCGTTCCCCGTGCACCCGACCCGTCGACCGGACGGTTCGCGGACGACCGTGACGCGGGCCCCGAAGCCGTACGCCACCGCCCGCCGGGTCGGCCCGGGCATCGCCCGGCCGGTCGGTCCCGGGGCGGGCGAGACGGGCGGCTCCCGGCCCGTACCCGAGGGAGGCTTGTTCCCGGCCCGCGCCCGGGAAAGGGCTGCTCGACCCGCACCCGGTGGAGAACTGCTCTCGGCTCGCGCCCGGTGGACGGCCGGGACACGGATCGGCGGTGTCGCGAAGGCGGTGTCGCGAAGGCCGGCCAGGCGGGGTCAGCGGGCGAACTCGGTGGCCCGTGACTCGCGGACGACCGTGATGCGGATCTGGCCGGGGTAGGTGAGCTCCTCCTCGACCTGCTTGGCGACGTCGCGGGCGATCACCTGGGCCTGGATGTCGTCGACCGCGTCGGGCTTCACCATGACCCTGATCTCACGACCGGCCTGCATCGCGAAGACCTTCTCGACGCCCTCGTAGGAGGTCGCGATCTCCTCCAGCCTCTCCAGCCGCTTGACGTAGGCCTCCAGCGACTCCCGGCGGGCGCCCGGCCTGCTCCCGCTGATCGCGTCGGCGGCCTGGGTGAGGACGGCCTCGACGGTCTTGACCTCGACCTCGTTGTGGTGGGCCTCGATGGCGTGCACGACGTCCTCGTGCTCCCCGTACCGCCTGGCGATCTCGGCGCCGATCAGGGCGTGGCTGCCCTCGACCTCGTGGGTGAGGGCCTTGCCGATGTCGTGCAGGAGGGTGCAGCGCTTGAGCAGCGTGGTGTCGAGCCGCAGCTCGGCCGCCATGATCCCGGCGATGTGCGCGGACTCGATGAGGTGGCCGAGGACGTTCTGCCCGTAGGAGGTGCGGTAGCGGAGCTGGCCGAGGAGGGTCACCAGCTCGGGATGCATGTCGGTGATGCCGAGCTCCACCAGGGCGTCCTCACCGGCGCGCACGCAGAGCTCCTGGACCTCGGCCTTGCTGCGCTCGTGCGCCTCCTCGATGCGCTGGGGGTGGATGCGGCCGTCGAGGACGAGCTTCTCGAGGGTGAGCCGCGCGGTCTCGCGGCGTACCGGGTCGAAGCAGGAGAGCAGCACGGCTTCCGGCGTGTCGTCGATGATCAGATTGACGCCCGTGGTCGACTCGAAGGCGCGGATGTTACGGCCCTCACGGCCGATGATGCGGCCCTTCATCTCGTCACCCGGCAGGTGCAGGACGCTCACCACGGACTCGGCGGTCTGCTCGGTGGCCACCCGCTGGACCGCCAGAGTGACGATCTTGGTGGCCCGCTTCTCGCCCTCCCTGCGGGCCTCCCCCTCGATCTCCCTGACGATCAGCGCGGCCTCGCGCTTCGCCTGGTTCTCGATCTCCCGAACCAGTTCGGCCCTGGCCTGCTCGCCGGTGAGCCCGGCCACCCGCTCCAGGACGGCCCTGCGTTCCTCGGCGACCCTTTCGAGGTCCTCACGCCGGTCGGCCAGCTCGGTCTCGGTCTCGGCGAGCTTGCGGGCCCGCTCGGCCTGCCGCCTGGCCTCCTCGTCGAGGCGCTGCTCCCGCTCGGCCAGCCGGTTCTCCCGGCGTTCGAGGTCGGCCCGGAGCTCCTTGAGCTCGTACTTCAGGACCTTGCCCTCGGCCTCGGCCTCCTTGCGCATCTCGGCCGCGGCCTCGACCGCCATCTCCGACCTGCGCAGCAGCTCTCCGGCGTCGTTCTCGGCCTTGGCCCGGATCCCGGCGGCCTGACGCCTGGCCTCCTCCAGCTCGGCCTCGACCTCGGCCTCCTGCTCGGGGGTGGGACGCTTCGGCGCGGCCCCGGCTCCACCGATGCGACGCAGCAACACGACAAGCACGGCTGTCATCACGGCAAGAGCCACAACCGCCACCGTCAACATGACGACCACGACCGGATCCATGCGCGCCTCACCTTCCTCGCGTCGCAAATATCAGGCACACGAGGCGTCACACGCACGGCACGGAAAGCTCAAGCCTCGGCGCCATCGAAACGACGATGAACCCGCGGAGAAACGGCACCCGGTTTTTCCCACCGGTTCCGTCGTCGCGTTCCCATCCGCCAAGCCTGCTCGTCCGTAATAAACCGCTATGACAATCCGTACTGCACGGAGTAACTCCTCACTGCGTTGAGATTAAGCGTCAGAGAGGTAACGAGCAAGCAAAGACAGGCTGTCAAGGCGCTTTGAACTAATCGAGGGGATAGTCCGGGTCCTCCGGGAACGAGGACGCCTCCGTCTCCGCCTCCTCCAGCACTTCGCGGATCACGCGGAACGCCAGCCCGGGACCGTACCCTTTTCGGGCGAGCATCCCCGCCAGCCTGCGGGTCCTCACCGCGGGCTCCAGGGAGCGCGTGGAGGAGAGCTTGCGCCGCACCAGGGCGCGGGCGGTCTCGGCCTCCTGCTCGGGGTCGAGCTGCTCCACCGCGTCCTTCACGGTCTCCTCGTCCACGCCCCGGTGGCGGAGCTCGGAGGCGAGCGCCTTGCGGGCCAGGCCGCGACCGGCATGGCGCGAACTCACCCAGGCCGCGGCGAACGCCTCGTCGTCGATGAGCCCGACCTCGGAGAAGCGGTCCAGCACGGCGTCCGCCGCCTCCTGGGGCACCTCACGCTTGCGCAGCGCCTCCGCGAGCTGTGCCCGGGTACGCGGCGCCATGGTCAGCAGCCGCAGGCAGATCCCCCGTGCCACCGCCTGCGGATCGGCGTCGGCCCTGCGGCTCGCCGGCGTCCTGCCGCCGAATCCCGCGGAGCCCGAACCCCAGGCGCCCGAACCCCCCGGGCCCGAACCAGCGGCACCCGGAAGCAGGTCGTCCGGACCCACCGCGCCCCATCCGGTGGCACCGGATCCACCGGTCGCGTCATCGCCCGCCCCACCGGCCTCACGAGCCGAGGTGTCCGGGAAAAGCCCCGAGGATCGGCCTCCCGAGGAGCGTCGTCCGCCCCACCCTCCGCCGCCCCGCCGGCCTTTTCCCCCACCGGTACGCTCACCGTCGCGTTCACCACGGCGCGAGGCACCGCGTGAACCGCGACGTTTCCCGCCCGACGAGCCGTTCTCGGAATCGCCGAAACCGCTGTCTCCTCCGAACATGGCCGGAGAAGGAGGAGAATCGGCCTCCCATCCGCTCGGGGAGGCGTCCGAGCCGTCCTGCCGATCGGTCTCCGAGCCGGACGAACCGGCCCGTCGCCCGCGCCCGGAGGCGGACGAGCCGCCGCCACGGCGCCCTCCCGGACGCCCCGGGCGTCCCGGGCGTCCTGAGGCGGACGGGTCACCGTCCCAGAGGTTCTCGGACGCGGGCGGGTCGCCGTCCCGCCCGCGTCCGCTCCCGGGCGACGAGTCGTCCCGGGTCACGTCGGGCCAGGCTCCCCAGTCTCTCGGCCCGGCCGCGTCGGCCGGACCGGAGTCAGGTCCCGTCGTCATCGGTCAGGCCCGGGTCAGGCGTCACCCGGCTTGGGGGCGGCGGCTGCCTTGGCCCCCCTGCCGGCTCCGGCCGCGACCGGGGTCGGAGCGGCACTCCGGCCGGAGGGAGCCGAAGCCGGAGCGGCGGCGGCCGGCGCCGGAGTCGCCGGGCTGTCGACGCGCGGGCCGACACCGAGCTTCTCCTTGATCTTCTTCTCGATCTCGTTGGACATGTCGGGGTGGGTCTTGAGGAAGTTCCGGGCGTTCTCCTTGCCCTGACCGAGCTGGTCACCCTCGTAGGTGTACCAAGCGCCGGACTTCCGGACGAAACCGTGCTCGACGCCCATGTCGATCAGGCCACCCTCGCGGGAGATGCCGACGCCGTACAGGATGTCGAAGTCGGCCACCCGGAAGGGCGGGGCCATCTTGTTCTTGACGACCTTCACCCGGGTGCGGTTGCCGACCGCCTCGGTGCCGTCCTTGAGCGTCTCGATGCGGCGGATGTCGAGACGGACCGAGGCGTAGAACTTCAGCGCCTTTCCACCGGTCGTGGTCTCGGGCGAGCCGAACATGACGCCGATCTTCTCGCGGAGCTGGTTGATGAAGATCGCGGTGGTGCCGGTGTTGTTGAGCGCGCCGGCGACCTTGCGCAGCGCCTGGGACATCAGGCGGGCCTGGAGGCCGACGTGGCTGTCGCCCATCTCGCCCTCGATCTCGGCCTTGGGCACCAGGGCCGCGACCGAGTCGATGACCAGCAGGTCGACGGCGCCGGACCGGATCAGCATGTCGGCGATCTCCAGCGCCTGCTCACCCGTGTCGGGCTGGGAGACGAGGAGAGCGTCGGTGTCGACGCCCAGCTTCTGGGCGTACTCCGGGTCGAGCGCGTGCTCGGCGTCGATGAACGCGGCGATGCCGCCGGCGCGCTGGGCGTTGGCCACCGCGTGCAGGGCGACGGTGGTCTTTCCCGAGGACTCGGGACCGTAGACCTCGACGATGCGGCCGCGCGGGAAGCCGCCGATGCCGAGGGCCACGTCCAGCGCGATGGAGCCGGTGGGGATCACCTCGATGGGCGCCCGGGTCTCGTCGCCCAGGCGCATGATGGAGCCCTTGCCGAACTGCCGCTCGATCTGAGCGAGCGCGGTCTCGAGCGCCTTCTCGCGGTCGTTAGCTGCCATGGGAGCCCCCCTGGAGGGTCGCGGGTTGGATCGGTTGCCAGCAAGCTACGGGGTGCCGCCGACAATTTCGGGAGGGCACGCCAGGAGTCTCGGCCTGTTCAATATAGCCGAACGATTGTTCGATCGCTGCCCGTCGGCAACACGCGTCGCGGAAGCCCCGGTACGCCCCGCGGCGGCCGTCGCGGGAAGCCCTGGACGACGGTTCGCGGCGGGCGCGGGACCCGCCGGACCGCTGTCCGTCGGGGCGACGTCCATCGGACCGGTGTCCGCAGGAGGGGGCCGAATCCCGGCCCCCGCCGTCGGCGTCCCCGCGGACGACGCCCCTCCTCCCGGTGGGAGCGGCATGGGCCCTCCCCGTACGTCCCGGGTCGTCTCCGGGCCCGGTGCCCGGGTAGCCGGACCTCGCCGTCAGGGTCTCACCGTCCCGACGGGGAGCGCCGCGCCCCCTCCTGGCGGAGACATTCACGGGAATTGCCATGGCCTTGTTGTCACCGGGCTGACCTGGAGTGATCCTGAGAGAAACGATCCGAGGTGCCCGACGTGCCCGACGCGTTCACGCAGCAACGCCTAGTCCATCTCGACTCCCTGGCCGCCGAGCTCAGGCGGCGAGGGCTGGCGAGCCGCACCCTGGGTGGCGCCACCCCGGTGCTGTGGGTGTGGCATCCGGACAACGGCAGGCAGACGATCGTCTTCGCCACCCCCGCCAGGGACGGCTGGCTGTTCGTGTGGTCGCCGGACGGTCAGCAGAGCGCCGACGACCCCTCGCGCACGGCCGAGGCGGTGGGAAGGCTTCTGGGCCCGCCCGCGGGGCCGGATGCGTCCTGAACGGGACCGGCACCCCGCCGGGCCCCCGTCAGCGCAGGCGCGGGGAGACGTCGGTGACCCCGCACACGGCGTGCCAGACCTCCTTGGCCCCGACACCCTCGGCCAGCGCCTGGATCACGGTCCGGCCCCCCAGGTCGGCGATGATGTAGTCCTGGGCCCACGACTCGGCGTACTGGTCACCGAAGTGCAGCTTCATCCGCTTCCAGAAATCCGACAGGCGCATGCCCCCAAGTATGCGTCCGGGCCGGGGATGCCGGGTCCCGTACCGGCGCGCCGGCGATGGGCACGGGCGCGGTCCGGCGCGGCGGGACCGGGCTCAGAGCACGCGGGAGCCGTACATCTCCCCCAGCGGGTCGGCGAGCAGTTCCAGCCGCGCCCCGTCGGGGTCGGCGAAGTAGACGGAGGCGCCGCTCTCGACCTGGTGCGGTACGCCCTCCGCCTCCAGCTTGCCGCACAGGCGTTCCCAGGTGGAGGGGTCCACCGAGATGGCGATGTGGTGGAGCCCGCCGAGAACCTCCCGGTAGGGCCCCAGGTCCAGGCCGGGAAAGTCGAAGAAGGCCAGGAGGTTGCCGTTGCCGATGTCGAAGAAGAAGTGGTTCGAGCCCGGGTAGTCACGGTTCTCGATGATCTCCGTGAGCGGGAACTCCAGGAGCTCCTGGTAGAACGCGATGGTCGCCTCGACGTCGGAGGAGATCAGCGCGAAGTGGTGCAGCCCCCTCGCGCTGCTCGGCGGCCGGTGCGCCCTGAGGTGCTCCGCCTTGATCCGCTCGCGTGCCGCCCGGACGGCCTGATGGTCGATGCTCACCGCTAGCTCACCACTCAATGCGTTGTACGTCCGTCAGGGTCATGTCCGTGACGACAGGGGGCCAACCTATCCCGGACGCCACGCGACCGGGACGACACCTCGGCCGGCGGACGGGATCAGGACGGTGCCTCGGCCGGCGGACGGGATCGGGACGGCGAACCGGCACGGGCACGGGCATCGCGGAGCCCGTACGGGTGTCACGGGACGCCGGGAGAGCCCGCCGCGCTCCCCCGCCGGGGTTGCCGGGCTTCACCGGGTCTCCGCGGGACGGGACCGCAGGAGCCCACGAGAGGCGCGCCGGAGACCCACCGGGATCCGCCGGGATTCGTCGCGAGCCCGGATCCGTCGCGAGCCCGCCGGGATCCGCCGAGGACGTACCGGGGGCCTGCCGGGGCTTCTTCAGGACCGGTCGGGACCAGTCGGGATTCGCGGGAACTCGGGGGACCTCGGGGGACCTCGGGGGACCTCGGGGGACCTCGAGGGGTCCGGGCCTCCGGGGATCCGCCGAGGTCCGGTGCGGCCTCACGGTGGGTCCATCGGATCGTGGCGTCCCTGCCCGCAGGTCGCGGACCGGCCCGCCGGCCACCTTTCCGGCCTGGTCGGCGGGGACGGATTCTGTCGGTGGGGCCGGGCAGTATGGATGACGGACCCGGCAGGTCGGCCGAGCCGGAGCTAGGGGGCAGTCGATGAGCGAGACCAGCGGGACGGACGGGGCGCTCGGGCGCTTCACCCCGATGACCAGGGAGTGGTTCACCGGGGCGTTCGCCGCGCCGACAGCCGCCCAGGAGGGGGCCTGGTCGGCGATCGCCCGGGGCGACAACACCCTGGTGGTCGCGCCGACCGGTTCCGGCAAGACGTTGGCCGCGTTCCTGTGGTCTCTCGACCGGCTGGCGGCCGAGCACTCGGCCACCGACGCCGGGCAGGCCGCCGCACGGACGGGTGACGGGCGGCCCCTCACCGGCAAGGTCGGCACCGGGCGGACGGGTGACGGGACCGCCGGTGACCCCACCGGTGGCGAGCGGGCGAGCGGCGTAAGGGCCGGTGGCGGGCGGCGCCCGCGCGGGGACGGCGAGCCTCCCAGGCTCTGCCGGGTCCTGTACGTGTCCCCGCTCAAGGCCCTCGCGGTCGACGTCGAGCGCAACCTCAGGGCGCCGCTGGCCGGGCTGGAGCAGACCGCGCGGAGGCTCGGTCTCCCGGTGCCGCGGATCTCGGTGTCGATCCGCTCCGGGGACACCCCGGCCGAGGAGCGGCGCCGGTTCGCGACCAAACCGTCCGACATCCTGATCACCACCCCCGAGTCGCTGTTCCTGCTGCTCACCAGCCAGGCTCGCGAGGCACTGCGCGGCGTGGAGACGGTCATCGTCGACGAGGTGCACGCGGTGGCGGCGACCAAGCGCGGCGCGCACCTGGCCCTCAGCCTGGAGCGGCTCGACGCCCTGCTCGAACGGCCCGCGCAGCGCATCGGCCTGTCGGCGACCGTGCGGCCGGTGAGCGAGGTGGCCGCCTTCCTGGGCGGTTCACGCCCGGCGACCGTGGTCCAGCCGCCCTCCGAGAAGCGGATCGAGGTCGAGGTGGTCGTCCCGATCGAGGACATGACCGAGCTCGACACCGCCCCCGCCCCACCACCCCAGGACGATGACCGCTGGCTGACCGAGACCCCCGCCAGGCGGTCGATCTGGCCGCACGTGGAGGAGCGGCTCCTCGACCTGATCGGAGCCCACCGCTCCACGATCGTGTTCGCCAACTCGCGCAGACTGGCCGAGCGGCTCTGCACCCGCCTCAACGAGCTGGCGTGGGAGCGACGGTCCGAGGGCACGGAAGGGGCCGCAGAGGACGCCGGGCAGGACCACACCGACCGGACCGGCCCCGGAGGAACCGGACCCGGAGGGGTCGGCTCCGGACGGGCCGGTCACGATCGGTCCGATCCCGAAGAGGCGGATCACACAAAGGCGGGCGGGACGGCGAGGCGGGCGCGTCCGGCCGCGGGGTCCCCTCCGGCGTCCACCTCCACCCCGGCGGCCATGATGGCGCAGGCAGGAGCGGCCAAGGGGGTCGTCCCGGAGATCGTCCGGGCTCACCACGGGTCGGTGTCGAAGGAGGAGCGCTCGCAGATCGAGGAGGCGCTCAAGTCCGGCCGGCTGCCCGCCGTGGTCGCGACCTCCAGCCTGGAGCTCGGCATCGACATGGGGGCGGTGGACCTGGTGGCCTGCGTGGGGGCCCCGCCGAGCGTGGCGAGCGGCCTGCAGCGGATCGGCCGGGCCGGGCACCAGGTGGGAGCCGTCTCACGCGGTGTGATCTTCCCCAAGTACCGGGGCGATCTGGTCCAGACGGCCGTGGTGGCCGAGCGGATGCGAAGCGGCGAGATCGAGGACCTCCGCTATCCGCGCAACCCGCTCGACGTCCTCGCCCAGCAGATCGTGGCGATGACCGCGCTGGACGAGTGGACGGTCGACGAGCTCGAGGAGGTCGTGCGCCGGGCCGCCCCCTACCGGACGCTGCCCAGGAGCGCGCTGGAGGCCACGCTCGACATGCTCGCGGGGCGCTACCCGAGCGAGGAGTTCGCCGAGCTGCGCCCGCGCATCGTCTGGGACAGGGTGACCGGCACCCTGCGGGGCCGTCCGGGGGCTCAGCGCCTGGCGGTCACCAACGGCGGCACGATCCCCGACCGCGGCCTGTTCGGTGTCTTCCTGGTCGGGGAGAAGTCCTCCCGGGTGGGCGAGCTGGACGAGGAGATGGTCTACGAGTCGCGCGCCGGGGACGTGTTCGTGCTGGGCGCGACCTCCTGGCGGATCGAGGAGATCACCGCCGACCGGGTGCTGGTCACGCCCGCTCCGGGACAGCCCGGCAAGCTCCCGTTCTGGCACGGTGACACCGCGGGCCGCCCGGCCGAGCTGGGCAGGGCCATCGGCGCGTTCCTCCGCGAGATGTCGACGGCGGGCGCGGACACGGCGGGCACCACGGGCACGGGCACAGCAGGCGCGAGCACCTCGGGCACGGGCACCTCGGGCACGGGCACCTCGGGCACGGGCACCGCGGGCTCCGGCACCGCGGGCTCCGGCACCGGAACCAAGACCGGGACCAGGACGAGCGGTGCGGCGGACGGCGCCACGGGTGGCGCGACGAGCATGGTGACGGGTGCCACGACGGACCCTGCCGAAGACGACGCCTCGACGGATCCCGCAGTCGGCACCGCGACCGGCACCACGACCGGCGGCGCGGCCACCACGGCCACCACGGCCACCACGGCCACCGCCGCGACGGGCGCCACCGCCGCGACCACCGCCGCGAGCACCGTCAAGGGCGGCTCCGGGAAGGCGCGGGCGGGGAAGCGCGGCGCCGAGGACCTCACCCGGGACGATGCCCTGGGCAGGATCAGGGCGGCGGGGCTGGACGAGTTCGCCGCGGCCAACCTGCTCGCCTACCTGGCCGAGCAGCGGCAGGCCACGGGGTACGTGCCCGACGACCGGACGCTGGTGGTCGAGCGGTTCCACGACGAGCTGGGTGACTGGCGGGTGGTGGTCCACTCCCCGTACGGGGCGCGGGTGCACGCGCCGTGGGCGCTGGCGATCGGGCGGAGGCTGCGCGAGCGTTACGGCGTCGACGTGCAGGCGGTGCACTCCGACGACGGGATCGTGCTGCGCATCCCCGACGCGCTCTCCGATCCCCCCTCGGACATCGCGATCTTCGACGCGGACGAGATCGAGCGGATCGTCACCGAGGAGCTGGGCGGCTCGGCGCTGTTCGCGGCGCGGTTCCGCGAGTGCGCCGGGCGCTCCCTGCTGCTGCCGCGTCGTACGCCGGGCAGGCGGTCGCCGCTCTGGCAGCAGCGGCAGCGCGCGTCCCACCTGCTCGGGGTGGCCGGCCGGTACGGGTCGTTCCCGGTGGTGCTGGAGACGATGCGCGAGTGCCTCCAGGACGTCTTCGACGTGCCGGGGCTGGTCCGGCTGATGCGCGACGTCGAGGCGCGGCGGATCCGGCTGGTGGAGGTCGAGACCGAGAAGGCCTCCCCGTTCGCCGCGTCGCTGCTGTTCAACTACATCGGCGCGTTCATGTACGAGGGGGACGCCCCGCTGGCCGAGCGTCGCGCCCAGGCGCTCGCGCTCGACACGAGCCTGCTGGCCGAGCTGCTGGGCCAGGCGGACCTGCGTGAGCTGCTCGACCCCGATGTGATCGCCGACACCGAACGGGAGCTGGCCCGGCTGGATCGCCCGCTGCGCGACGCAGAGGACCTGGCCGACCTGCTCCGCTCCCACGGGCCCCTGCTGGCCGAGGACGTGAGCGTGCGCGAGGGCGACCCCGCGTGGCTGGCCGAGCTGGAGGGCTCCCGCCGGGCGATCAGGGTGCGGGTGGCCGGGCAGGAGCGGTGGGCCGCGATCGAGGACGCGGCCCGGCTGCGCGACGCGCTCGGTGTGCCGCTGCCGGTGGGGGTGCCGCACGCCTTCCTGGAGCCGGTCGACGACCCGCTGGGCGACCTGCTCGCCCGGCACGCCCGCACCCGCGCCTCCTTCCCGGCGAGCACGGCGGCGACCCGGTTCGGCCTCGGCCCGGCGGTCGTCGTCGACGCGCTGCGCAGGCTGGCCGCCTCCGGGCGGGTGGTGAGCGGGGAGTTCCGGCCGGGTGGCCGGGGCGAGGAGTGGTGCGACGCCGGGGTGCTGCGGACGCTGCGCCGCAGGTCGCTGGCCAGGCTCCGCAAGGAGGTGGAGCCGGTTCCGGCGGAGACGCTGGCCGCCTTCTCCCCCGCCTGGCACGGCATCACCGGCTCCCCGCAGCGCGGCAGGCCGCCGATCGACGCGCTGGTGGGCGCGATCGAGCAGTTGCAGGGCGCGGCGGTACCCGCGTCGGCGCTGGAGACACTGATCCTGCCCGCGCGGGTGCCCGGCTACGATCCGTCGCTGCTGGACGAGCTGACCGCCTCCGGCGAGGTGATCTGGGCCGGGCAGGGGTCCCTGCCGGGCGGTGACGGGTGGGTGTCGCTCTACTTCGCCGACACCGCGCCGCTGCTGATGCCCGCTCCGGCCGACATCACGCTGACCCCGGTGCACGAGGCCGTGCTGGAGGTGCTGGGCGGCGGGGGCGCGCTGTTCTTCCGCGAGCTGACCAACCGGGTCGGCACGCTGCTCGACGGTTCCGTGCCGGACGACCGGACGCTCTCGGCCGCCGTGTGGGACCTGGTGTGGTCGGGCCGGATCACCGGGGACACCCTGGCCCCGCTGCGGTCCACGCTCGGGACGGGGCGTCCTGCGCATCGCCCGGCCCCGACCCGGCGCAGGCGCGCGGTGCTGCCGACCAGGAGCGGCCCGCCCACGGTGAGCGGGCGCTGGTGGGCACTGCCCGATCTCTCGCCGGAGAGCACCCAGCGTGCCCACGCCCAGGCGGAGGTGCTGCTGGAACGGCACGGTGTGGTGACCAGGGGCGCGGTGACGGCCGAGCGGCTGCCGGGTGGCTTCGCCGCCGTCTACCAGGTTCTCCGCGCCTTCGAGGAGAGCGGCAGGTGCCGCAGGGGGTACTTCGTGGAGGGTCTGGGCGGCGCCCAGTTCGCCCTTCCCGGTGCCGTGGACCGGATGCGCGCCGCCTCTCCCTCCGAGCAGCGGGGCCCGGCACCCGAGTCCGAGCCGTGGGGCGCGGCCCCGGCACCCGCCCCGTGGGAGACGCGGAGACCGGAGCGGCGGCACGCAGGGGACGTCCGGCGGGCGGTGGTGCTGGCGGCGGCCGATCCCGCCAACCCCTACGGGGCGGCCCTGGCGTGGCCGGCCCGGCCCGAGCAGGCGTCCCACAAGCCGGGCAGGAAGGCCGGGTCCCTGGTCGTGCTCGTCGACGGGCACCTGATCCTCTACGTCGAGCGCGGCGGCAAGACCCTGCTCTCCTTCTCCGCCGACGACCGCCTGCAACCGGCCGTGGACGCCCTCGCGCTCGCGGTGCGCGACGGCGCTCTCGGGAAGCTGACCGTCGAGCGCGCGGACGGCACCGCCATCAACGACTCCCCGCTGGGCGCGGCCCTGGAGTCGGCGGGCTTCCATCCGACCCCCAGGGGGCTGCGCCTTCGGGCATAGGGGGCAGGTGGTCACGGGACCACCTGCCCTCCCCGCCCCTTCGCCGTCCTCACGACCACCGTTCTCACGAGGGCCGTCCTCACGACGGTCGCCTCAGCTCCCGACGGTGACCACCTCGCCGTCCCGCTCCCGGCGCCTCTGGATGGCCTGGAAACCGACCAGGTCGTCCGGGAGCGCGTCGGGGACGTCCACGTCGAACCGGGACAGCGTGCGGGTCCGCATCGCGACCAGCGCGGTGACCGCGATGGCGACCGCGAACAGCACGTACATCAGGCCGACGCCCCGGCCCTCGCCGGTGCCGAGCACGAGGCCGACCGTGTCGGCCAGCGGCCCGCCGGGGACCAGCAGCGGCTCGAACATGGCGCTGCCGTACGGCGCGACCAGTCCGAAGCCGATGGGCAGGGTGGACCAGGCGACGAGCGTGTTGAGCGCGATGACCCGGCCGTGGAAGCGCTGCGGCACCTTGACCTGGATGATCGTGGCGTAGACGCCGTTGAGCATGGTCAGCCAGAACGACATCCCGAAGGCGCCGACCGCGATCAGGATCAGATTCTGCTGCAGTCCGGTGACCAGGCAGAACACGCTCAGGGCGAGGGTGGAGAGCATGACGCCGCGCAGCCTGCGCCGGCGCGGTCCTCCCCAGACGGTCATGGTCAGGCCGCCGAGGAAGACCCCCAGGCCGCCGAAGAAGGAGATCCGGCCGACGTCCTCCAGCGTGGCGAACCCCAGGACCAGCGGCGAGATGAGCAGGAACAGCGGGGACAGGAAGATGTTCAGCACCGCGAAGAAGAAGAGCATGCCGCGGAATCCGCGGTTGCCCCAGGAGAACCTCCAGCCCTCGACCATCTCGGCGACCAGCGACTCCCTGCGCTTCCACGCCATGGTCCGCGGGAAGCGGACGAACAGCAGCACCCCGATGGCGAAGGCGTACGAGACGACGTCCAGGACGAGGATACCCTCCAGCCCGATCACCGACATCAGGCCGACCGCGACCAGCGGGACGACCAGCTGGGCGGTGCCGGTGACCATCTGGACCACGCCGTTGGCGTGGCCGAGGAAGCGCTTGGGGACCAGCTGCGGGATGGCGGAGTTGTAGGCGAGGCGCTGGAAGGTCAGCGCGATCGACAGCACGACCAGGAGCGGGTAGACGTGCCAGATCTGCAGGTTGCCGGTCCACAGCAGGACGCCCAGCGCCAGCTGGGTGCCGAACGCGCCGACGTCCCCGGCGAGCATGACCCTGCGCCGGTCGTAGCGGTCGACGAGGGCTCCGGCCAGGGGGGACACCAGCATGCCGGGGACCAGCGCGAGCACGGAGAACAGGGCGAACCTGGCCAGCGAGTCGGTGGTGATGTAGATCCACAGCGGGATGGCGAACTCGGTCAGCGACGACCCGATGATCGAGACGAGCTGTCCGGCCGCCACGGCGGCGAACCGCTTCATGCTGGGCGGTGGGCCGGACCGCGCGGGGGGACCCGTCGTGACCGGGTGTCCCGTTCCCGGTGGCGCCCCGCCCGTGCCGGTGGAGGCGGACGCGGCCGGTCCCGTACCGGGGGGAGCGGCCGCGGGGGCGAGCGGTCCCGCGCCGGTGACCGCGGGTGCCATCGTCACCGGGGAGATCTCCGCGACGGCGTCCTGGGTGGAGACGCCGCCGAGCCACCAGGTGGACCTGTCGGTACGGGCCAGCTTCGCCGTGTCGCCGGAGGCGATGGCCCGGTGGGTGCCGGTGACGATGTCGGCCAGCTCCTCCGCCCGATATTTCAGGAAAAAGTGTCCGGCTTCGTCGAGGACGACCACGGCCGTCGCGTCGGTCAGCAGGTGCCACTCGCGGTAGCGCTCCTGGTAGAACTCGGTGGCCGGGTCGCGGTCACCCGCCACGGAGATGATCGGCGCCTTGAGCGGCTCGACCCCCTCCTCGAAGAGGCGGGTGAAGTAGCGCTCGGCCTCCTTCGTCCCCTTGCGGCGGTTGTCGATCATCAGCTTGAGCTGGTCGCGTTCCAGGTCCTCCACGTCGAGACCGGCGGCCTGCAGGGCGTTGGCCCAGACCTGGTCGCTGCGGAGGCGGTCGGTCAGGTTCGACAGCCTGGCCAATACCGACGAGGGTCGCGCGAACGGGAAGATGCCGCCCAGGTAGATGGCCTCGACCGGCCGTCCCGCGGCCTCCAGGCGCCGGGCGATCTCCACGGTCAGCATGACGCCGAGCCCGCAGTGCCCGTACAGGGTCAGCGGTCCCCGGACGTCCTTGAGGATCTCCTCGACGCACCCCTGCGCGACCTCCGCCACCGGCCGGGTCTCCTCGATCAGGCCCATCTCCTGACCGGGGACGGCGACCGCGTGCAGCGCCCAGTTCTTCGGCAGCGTGTCGGCCAGCGGCTGGTAGATGGCCGCGCTGCCTCCCCCGTACGGGACGCAGACCAGGGTCGAGGTGGCGGCGCGGGTGGGGGTGAGCCGGTGCAGGAGCATGCGCGGGCCGTCGTCGCCCGCCTCGACGAGCCGCGCGAGCGCGCGGACGGTGCGGTGCTTGAACAGGTCCAGGATGGTGACCTGGCGCCCGCCGGCGGGGATGACCTTCCGCAGGCGGGCGACCACCTGCGCGGCGAGCAGCGAGTGCCCGCCCAGGTCGAAGAAGTCGTCCAGCACGCCGACCTGGACCAGTCCGAGGACCGTCGCCCACACCTCGGCGACGGCCTCCTCCAGGGGCGTCTCCGGCGGGACGAAACCGGCCTCCTGGTCGGGGCGCGCCTCGTCGGGTTCGGGCAGGCTCGCCCGGTCGACCTTGCCGTGCGACTTCAGGGGCAGCTCGTCCAGCCAGACGAACCGTCCCGGGATCATGTACTCGGGCAGGTGCTCGCCGAGCCGGGCCCGCAGCTCGCCCACGGCGACCTGCTCCCCGGCGTGCTCGGCGACGACGTAGGCGACCAGCCGGTCGGCGCGCAGCTCGACGACGGCCTGGGCGATCTCCGGCTGGCCGGCGAGCACCGACTCGATCTCCGGCAGCTCGACCCGGTAGCCCCTGACCTTCACCTGCAGGTCGCGGCGGCCGAGGAAGCACAGGTCACCGGAGGGCAGCCAGCGGCCGAGGTCACCGGTCCGGTACATGCGGGCGCCGGGCCCGCCGTAGGGATCGGGCAGGAACCGCTCGGCCGTCAGGCCGGGCCGTCCGAGGTACCCGCGGGCGAGCCGGTCGCCGCCGAGGTAGATCTCCCCGGTCATGCCGGGCGGGACCGGCCGCCGGTGCTCGTCGAGCACGTAGACCGCGGCTCCCGGCAGCGGCCTGCCGATCGGCAGGTTCGACGACCGCTCGTCCTCGCCGGTGACGACGTGGGTGGAGATGCCGACCGTGGCCTCGGTGGGGCCGTAGTGGTTGACCACCGGGGTGTACGCGGCCAGCTCGCGGGCCCAGCCCCACCGGGAGGCCTCGCCGCCGAGGATGAGCAGCCTGCGCGGGAGCACCTCGGCCGGCTCGTCCACCCCGGCCAGCAGCGAGGCCAGGTGGGAAGGGGTCATCTTCAGGTAGTCGGTGCGGTTCAGCAGCCCGGCGAGCTCCTCGACGGGGGCCTGCGGATCGGCCAGGTGCAGCTCGCCGCCGGTCATGAGCGACAGGTAGAAGATCGTCACCCCGAAGTCGAACGAGAGCGACTGCAGCAGCGTGTACACCGCGCCGGGCTCGACCGCGAAGCGCTCCCCGACCCCGGCGAGGTAGGTGAGCACCTGCCGGTGCTGCACGCCGACGCCCTTCGGCCGCCCGGTGGTCCCCGAGGTGTAGATCACGTACGCCAGGTGGTCCGGCGAGAGGCCGGGGGGCGCGAACCCGGTCTCCTCCAGCGGCTCGGCGTCCAGCAGGACGGCTCGCACCCCGGGCACGTCGGACACGACGTCGCGCAGGGCCGAGGTGGTCAGGACGGCGACCGCCCCGGCGTCGGCGAGCATGTACGCCAGCCGGTCGCGCGGCTGCTTGGGGTCGAGGGGCACGTAGGCGCCACCGGCCTTCAGCACGCCGATGACGGCCGCCGCCAGGTCGGTGGACTGCTCCAGGAAGACGCCGACCCTGGTGTCCGGGCCCACGCCGTGGTGGTTCCTCAGCAGGGCGGCGATCCGGGTGGAGCGCTCGTCCAGCTCGGCGTAGGTCAGCGAGCCACCGGCCGGGGAGGGCGCGCCGGTGGGCGCGGTGCCTGCGGAGGGCGAGACCTGGTGGACCACGGCCGTCGCGCCGGGGGTCAGCGCGGCCTGCGCGGTGACCAGGTCGTGCAGCAGCCCGTGGCCGGACGGCCTCACGGCCGGTCCCGTCGCGAAACCCAGGACCAGCTCGCGCTCCTCGGCGGAGAGCAGCGACAGCTCCCCCACCCGTGCCCGCGGGTCGGCCACGATCGAGCGCAGCAGCGTCTCGAACCGCGCGGCCATCAGCTCCACGGTCTCCGCGTCGAACAGGGCGGTGCCGTAGGAGAGGTGGCCGAGCAGCCCGTCCGGGCTCTCGAACAGGTACAGGCCCAGGTCGAACCGGGTGGTCCTGGCCGGGAGCGTCAGGTAGGAGACGCGCCCGTCCTCCTGGCCCGCCTTGAAGTTCTGCAGCGCGAACGTGACCTGCGCCAGCGGGGACCTGCTCACGTCGCGGGTCACGTTCAGCTCGGTGACCAGCCGGTCGAACGGGAGCTCCTGGTGCGCGAAGGCGTCCAGCGCGGCCTCGCGGGTGCGGTCCAGGAAGGTGGTGAACGGCGGGTCGTCGGCCAGGTCGGCGCGCAGGACGAGGGTGTTGACGAACATGCCGGCGACCCCGTCCAGCTCGGGCAGCCCGCGCCCGGCGACCGGGGAGCCGACCGCGAAGTCCGTCTGTCCGGAGTAGCGGTACAGCAGGACCTGGAAGGCGGCCAGCAGCGTCATGTAGGGCGTGGCCCCGGCCGCGGCGCCCAGCTCGGTCAGCCGCCGGGTGAGGTCGGCGTCGATCCGGACGTCCAGCGCGGCGCCCTCGTGGCGCTGCTCGGCCGGTCGCGGCCGGTCGGTGGGCAGCTCCAGGGCGGGCAGCCCGGCAAGCCGGTCGCGCCAGTGGGCGATCTCGCGGGTGTGGTCGCGGCCCCGCTGCCACAGGGCGTAGTCGCCGTAGCCGACCGGCACGGGCGGCAGGGGGTCGCCGTCGTGCAGGGCGAGCAGCTCGCGGATGATCAGGTCGCTGGACCAGCCGTCGATGACGGTGTGGTGGGCGGCCAGCAGCAGGACGTGGTCCTCGGGTGCGATCCGCGCCAGCACTGCGCGGAGGAGCGGGCCGTGCTCCAGGTCGAAGGGGACGGCCAGGTCGGCGTCGAACAGCTCGATCGCGTCGTCGACACCGGCCGCCTCGACGACGCGCAGCTCCGCGGGACGGGGATCGTCCACGACGAGCTCGGGGGTGCCGTCCTCGGTGGTGAGGAAGCGCATCCGCAGGGCCTCGTGGCGGACGACGACCTCGTCCAGCGCGCGGCGCAGCGCGTCCGCGTCCAGGGTCCCGCGCAGCCGCACCGCGACGGGCACGGTGTAGACGGTGGTGCCCGGCCGGTACTGCTCCAGGAACCACAGGCGTTCCTGGGCGTGCGACAGGGGCGGGACGGTTCCGGGCGCGCGGGCGACGACGGCCCGCGACTCCCCCCTGCGCCGCAGCCGCTGGGCGAGCAGCGCCTTCTTCGCGTCCGACAGCGTGGTCTCGGTCATGCGTTCAGCTCCATCCGGAGGGCCGCGAGGAAGAGCGCGGCGTCCCGGCCGTTGATCAGTCGGTGGTCGTAGGCGAGGCCGATGCAGGCGACGGTCCTCGACGTCACCGTGCCGTCCTCGGCGAAGGCCGGTTCGCGCTGCGGCGAGGTGATCGCGAGCGCGCAGACCGTACCGGGGAAGATGAAGGGGATCGCCAGGACGACGTCGGCCTCGGTGTGCAGGGTGACGGCGATGGTGGCGCCGGTGAGGTCCCGCTCCCGGAAGTCACCCTCGACGGCGGCGAGCCGGTGGCGCATGAGCGTGTCGGCGATCGCCTTGAGCGAGCTCGTGTCGTGGACGACCGGCACGTACAGGCCCTCGCCCATGTCGAACGTCACGCCGACGCGCGGGGCGTCGGCGGGGCGGACCCGGTCCCCGTCGAGCGAGGAGAAGAAGAGCGGGAACGCCGGGTGCAGGGCGGCCACGGCCTGGACGAACAGCTCGGCCAGGCCGACCGGCCTGCGGACCTCCCGGGTGAGTCCCCTGGCGCGCTCCAGCAGCGGGCCCACGTCGAACTTCACCGCGGTGTAGGCGGCCGGGATCGTGTCGTGCGAGACGGTGACGGCGCGCGCGACGGCGCGCTGCACCCGCGACAGGCGGTGCGTGCCCGCCTGCGACCCGGCCCCGCCCCCCGTGGCCTCCGTGGCCTCCGGGGCCTCCGGGGCCTCCGGGGCCTCGGACATCGCGGACGTCCCGGATAGTGCGAGCATTTCGGATGTCGCGGACGTCTCGGACGACGCCGATCCGGTACGGGGTCCGGTCGGCGCCTGTGCGTCGCCACCGGGTCCGGCCTGCGCCTGCGCGTCGGCGCGGCGGGCGGCCAGGGCCTCCACGTCGGTCCGGCGGACGACGGCCAGGCCCAGCGAGGCGATCTCGGCCTCGGAGACCCCGAGGTCGTCCATGGCGGCGCGGGCGGGGTCGGTGACGACCGGCTCGACGGCCGGAGCCTCCCGGCGCCCGGCCGCGTCCCGGGACTCCCCGGCTCCCCCGGCTCCCCCGTCCTCCCAGAAGTCACCGGGCACCGCCGGCCCGGCCGCGCCGGACAGACCGGACACCGTACCGGGCACCGCGCCGGACAGACCGGACACCGCGCCGGACGTACCGGACACCGCGCCGGGCACCGCGTCGGACGCCGGGGCGGGCGGCGGGGCCGCCTCGGCGGTGACGCGGGCCAGGAGCGATCCCGGGGCGACCCAGGTGTCGAGGGCGGCGGCGTGGTGCAGGTACCCCGCCTCGGGCGCCTCCAGCTCGTCGGCGGCCTTGGAGGTCTCCAGCACGGCGATCGCCTCCCCGGCCGCGACGGGCTTGCCGTCCCCCACCAGCCAGGCGACGACCAGGTACTCGGTGTCGTTGTCGTTGAGCTTGGGGACGCGGATGTCAGCCACGCAGGGCCTCCCGTACGGCGTGGTGGATCGTGGACTCCCCGGCCAGGACCTCGTCCTCCAGGTGCGCGGCGGTGGGGATCACCGCGTCGCGCGAGTGGACCAGGCGGACCGGCCCGCGCAGGCGTCCCCACAGGCGGGCGTGCAGCAGATGGGCGACCTCGCTGCCCCAGGTGCCCCCGGGGGTGCTCTCCTCGGCGACCACCACGACGTCGGTCAGGTGGGGCAGCAGCGCGTCCGCGTCCAGCGGGTAGAGCCGGGAGGGCACCAGCAGCCGGGTGACGATCTCCTGCTCCATCATCAGCGAGCGCATCGCGCCCAGCGCCCGGTGGGCCATCCCGCCGGGGGCGATGACCACGCAGTCGGGACGCTCACCGGCGTCCCGGACGTCCACCACGGCCAGGTCGCCGTCACGGCGCACCGCGAACAGCGGGTCGACCCGTCCCATCTGCCGGGTGTAGAGGACCTTGTCCTCGAAGAACACGCAGGGCTCGCCCGCCTCCAGCATCGCCGCGAACACCGCGCGGTTGTCGTGGAAGGGGGACATCTCGTACAGCGAGAGGCCGGGCATGCCGATGAAGTGCTTCTGCAGGCTCTGGCTGTGCGTGGGACCGTAGCCGCGGCCTCCCCCTGTCGGGCAGCGCACCACCATCCGCAGCGGCACCCGCTCGCCGTACATCGACACGGACTTGCTGGCGAAGTTGCACAGCTGGTCGAAGGCGAGCGTCACGAAGTCACCGAACATGATCTCGGCCACGGCCGTGTTGCCGGTCAGCGCCAGGCCCGCCGCGACGCCGGTCAGCGCGCCCTCGCTGATCGGGGTGCCGATCACGCGCCCGGGGAACCGGGTGGACAGCCCTTTGGTGATCTTGAAGGCGCCGCCGTACGGGTCGAGGACGTCCTCGCCGAGCAGGTAGGCCGTGGGGTCGTCCTCCAGCAGGTCGTGCAGGGCCGCGTTGAGGTTCTCGGCTACGCGCACGGTTCCTCCCAGCGGGACGGCGGCCGGGCCGCGACCTCGTCGGCGACGGCCCGGATCTCGTCCCTGACCGCCCCGTCGAACCGGTGGAAGTGCTCGGGGTGGTCGTGGGCGTAGCGGCCGTACCAGTCGCTCTCCCTGGCGGCCCGCACGATCTCGGCCGGGCGGACGTCGTCGCCCTTGCTGTGCGGCCCGAGGCGATGGGTGACGAACTCGACCACCAGCGGGACGCCCTCGCGCACCCGCGCCACGTCGGCCTCCAGCGCCATGCGGATCTCGTTGACGTCGGCGGAGACGACCAGACGGTGCGGGACGCCGAACGCGGCCGCGCGTCCGGCCACCGTGCCCGCCATCTGCGACGCGGTCGGGGTGGACTGGGCCACCCCGTTGTTCTCCACCACGACCAGCAGCGGGAGCCGCCAGAGCGCGGCGAGGTTCAGCGCCTCGTAGACCGCGCCCTCGCCCCAGGTGCCGTCGCCGATGTGCACGCAGGCCAGGGCACCGGGCTCGGCACGCTTGAGGTGCAGCGCCACCCCCGCGGCGACCGGCATGCTCTCGCCCTGCACGCCGGTGGACAGGTAGCGGTCGCGCCGGATGTGCTGGCTGCCGCCCACGCCGCCGCAGATCGCGCCCTGCCTGCCCATGACCTCGGCGAGCAGGCCGTGCGGGTCGCGGAAGCGGGCCAGGTAGTGGCCGTGCCCCCGGTGGTTGCTGAAGACGTGGTCGGCCGGGCCGAGCAGGGGCCGCAGCGCGACCGGGACGTACTCCTGGCCGAGGCAGGTGTGCGTGGTGCCGTTGAGGTCGCCCCTGGCGTACAGCTCCAGGAGCTTCAGCTCGAAGTGCCGGATCGTCAGCAGCAGGCGCAGGTCCTCGTCGGCCAGGCGGGAGAGGCGGGGTCCGGCGGTGCCCGTGGTCGCGGTGGTCGCGGTGGTCGGCGTGCCGGCGGCGGTCGAGGGAGCGGCGGCGGTCGAGAGGGCGGCGGTGGTCGCGGTGGCGTCGGTGGCGGCGGTGGCCGCGGTGGTCTCAGTCATCGCCGAGGGAGTCCACGATCCCGGCGATCGTCGGGGTGTCGAAGAAGGCGTCCAGGGAGACCTCGATGTCCAGGCGCTTGCGCATGCGGGCGATGATCTGCGTGATGGTCAGCGAGTGACCGCCCAGGTCGAAGATGTCGTCGTGGTCGTCGATCGGCGAGATGCCCAGGACCTCCTCCCAGATCTCGCGTATCTGGTCGGTCAGCGTGGTGACGGAACCCATCTCGTTCTCCAGGATGTCGTGCAGTGACAGGTCGGGGTGGCGGGTGGCGCGTTCCAGGACGCGCCGCAGGTCGCCGGCCACCCGGGCGGCGTCGGGAACCGTCTCGGGGTCGTACCGCATGCTGATCTCCAGCCCGCCGGGCCCGGCCACGCACTGCAGGTGCAGCGCGCCGCGGACCGCGTGGTTGAAGGCGGTCCACTCCACCGTGGCGTCCAGGCCGGCGAAGACCGGATCGGCCTCGCGTCGGGTCCGGTAGCTGACCGAGACGGGCACCAGCGCGGCGTGCGGCCGTACCCGGGGCATCGCCCGGGAGAACGGCACCTGACGGAAGCGGTAGATCTCCCGCAGCTCGCCGCGGAGCGCGGTGGCGAACTCGCGGAAGGTCTGCCGGGGCGAGGGGGCGGAGGCGACCGGGAGCTCGTTGACGAACGGTCCCACGTGGTCCGCGGCCTCGGCGGGACGGGTGGACAGGTCCACGGCGGTGGTCACCGCCGCGTTGCCGTAGCCGAGGAGCAGGGTGTGCAGCGCGGCGAGCAGCACCTCGAACCCGGTCAGGCCGGGGACCGGGGCGACCGGCGCGCCGAGGGCGAACCTCAGGACCCGGCCCTCGCCCGCCCGCCGGGACCTCAGCGGCCGGCCGAGCACGACGGTCTCGCCCGGGTCGCGCCAGCGGGGCCTCCAGAACTCCCGGGCGGCCGGCAGCAGGGCGGCCACCCGGTCGCGTTCGGCGCGGCCGTGGTCGACCCTGGGCAGCGGGAGCGGCGTCCCCCCGTTGTAGAAGGCCGCCAGGTCGCGTACCAGGACGTCCTTGGAGCCGCCGTCGAAGACCAGGTGGTGGGCGACGAAGACGAGCAGGTGCCGGCGGGGGCCGGTGCGGAACAGGGTGAACCTGGCCAGCGGCCCGGTGTCCAGGTCGAACGGGCGCAGGATCTCCTCGCGCACGGCCCGCTCCCACGTCTCCTCCCCGAGGGCGGGACCCGCGTCCTCCACGTGGCGTACCGGAACCTCGGCGCCGGGTACGAGCCGCAGCTCGCCGTCCACCTCGGCCACCACGTCGCCCAGCATCGGGTGCCGGTCCGCCACCGCCGCGCAGGCGGCCAGCAGCGCCCCGGTGTCCAGGTCGCCGTCGAGGTGGACGAGCAACGGCATGTGGTACGCGGCGCCCCCGCCACCCGCCTGCTCGGTCACCCACATGCCCTGCTGGGTGAACGTGACCTCGGGCATGCTCCCGGACACGGGACCGGGAGTGGACCCGGCCCCGGACCCGGCCCCGGACACGGACACGGACGCGGGGTCGGTGGATGCGGACATCGGCGCGGACGCGCTCCCGGGTACGGAAGCGGGCCTCATCTGCTCTCCACCCTTCCGCGCAGGGCCCTCTTGTCGACCTTGCCGCCGTCGTTGCGCGGCAGCGCGTCGACCGTCAGGACGTGCGCGGGCAGTTCGTGCGGGGCCAGGCGGTCCTTGAGGAAGATCCGCAGTTCCTCGGGGGCGAGCGGTTCCCTGGCGGCGAGGGCGACGGCGACGACGGTCCCGAGCACCGGGTGGGGCACCCCGAACGCGGCGGCCTCGATCACGGCCGGATGCGCGTGGACGGCCTCCTCGACGTGGATCGTGGACACCTTGAAGGCCCCCGACTTCACCACGTCGCTCTCCCTGTCGACGAGGTACAGGTACCCCTCGTCGTCGATCCGGCCCAGATCGCCCATCCGCACCCAGCCGTCGCGGAAGGTCGTGCTCTCCGGGTCGCCGTAGTAGGCGCGCGGTGCGGCCGGGGAGCGCATCCAGACCTCCCCGACCTCCCCCGCGGGCAGCGGCTCGCCCTCGGGGGTGGCGATCCTGACCCGTCCCCCGGCGATGGCGCGGCCGACGCTCCCGGGGCGGTCCGGGTCGAACATCATGACCGTCTGGGCCGGTGCGGCCTCGGTCGAGGTGTAGTAGTTGGTGATCGTCGCGTTGGGGAAGGTCGCGGTGAGGGCCGTCGCGACGGCCGAGGGCAGCGGCGCGGCGGCCGAGCCGAGCAGCAGCACGCTGGAGAGGTCGTGCCGCTCCCCCACCCCGGCGTTGATCAGTTCGATGGCCATCGCGGGGACCAGGAAGACCGTTCCGGCGCGGTAGGACTCGATCAGCGCGGCGAAGCGCCCCGGGGTGAAGCGCGGCAGCGTCACCACGGCCGGATGCGCGTCCAGCGCGTTGACCAGCATGGTCTGCCCGGCGTTGGTGCCGATCGGGAAGGCGTGCGCCAGGTGCCGGGAGTGCGCGAACGGACGGCGCCTGCCCCCGCAGCCGTAGGTCAGGTTGGCATGGGTGGCCGTGACCCCCTTGGGACGGCCGGTGGTGCCGGAGGTGTAGAGGATCTGGGCCGGATCGCCGGGCGCCGGAGGCTCGGGAGCGGCCTTCTCATAGGACGTTTCGGCCCGCAGGTCCTCGATCGTGGCGCTCCAGCCGACGTCGGGCACGGCGAGCCCGGCACCGTGCACGACCCCGGCCGCGCCGCAGTTCTCCAGCATGAGGCGCAGGTCACCGGGGGCGAGGCGGTCGGAGAGCGGTACGGCCACGGCGCCTGCCGCCAGGACCCCGCAGAACGCCACCGCGTAGTCGGTCCAGTCGGCGGCGCCGAAGACCAGCCCCACCCTGTCGCCCCGGCCCACACCGCGTCCGACCAGGCGGTTCGCGAGTTCGGTGGAGCGCTCGTGCCACCGGCGGTAGGTGAGCGGATCCGAGCCGTGCACGATCATCGCGGCCCCGTCGGGGTCGGCGAGGGCCCGGTCGTGGAGCAGCTGGGAGACGGTCAGGTTCACCGGGTGAACCTCCCACTAAAGATCGGATGTATATGCGCTCGAAGCGCGAGGGCGCCGAAGGCGCTACAGGAAAGAATCTTTACTATTCAAAAGCGAGCGTCAGTCTTACATGATCGCAACAGCCGCGCAAGCCCTTCGGCGGGGTTCGATAGCGTGACGAAATCGTCCTGAAAGAGGGCCTTGCGCCCCCGTCAGGGAGGTGTAACACTGACGACCCAGAACTAACTGAAAGGTTTCTTTCCAGAAAGAGACCTTTCTCTGCGCCCGCCCAACTGGGCATATATGCACGGAGCGGGCTTTTCTATCTCATTCCCCGTGCGATCGCGTGCGTCATGGACCCGCGGCCGGTAGAGGAGCCCCAGAGTGTTCCAATCAGAGACCGTTCCGACCGGCCAGCCGGGGACCGAATACCCCCTCTCGCACGGTCAGCGGCGGCTCTGGTTCCTGCACCGGCTCGATCCGGAGGACTCCGGCTACAACACCTCCTATGTTTACAGATTGAAAGGTCGTCTTGACAGGGACGCCCTGGCGGCGGCGTTCACCGCGGTGTCGGCCCGGCACGAGAGCCTGCGGACCCGCTTCGCCGAGGTGGACGGACGGCCGGTGGCGATCGTCGAGCCGCCCGCGCCGGTCACCGTCGAGCGCCTGCGCGCCCGGGACGACGCCGAGGCCGCCACGCTGGTCTCCGCCCTGTCCAACACGGCCTTCGACCTGGCCGCGGCACCGCCGTTCCGGGTCTCGCTGATCGAGCTCGGCCCCGGCGAGCACGTGCTCTGCGTGGTCCTGCACCACATCAACGGCGACGGCTGGTCGCTGAACGTGCTCCGGTCCGAGGTCGCCGCCCACTACGGCAGCCGGGGAACCGCCCCGCTGCCCGAGGCGCCGCTGCAGTACGGCGAGTACGCGCGTTCCCTGCGCGTCTCCGAGGACGACCTGCGCTGGTGGACCGAGCGGCTGTCCGGGGTGCCGGTCCTGGAGCTCCCCACGGACCGGCCCCGTCCCGCCCGGCGGAGCGGAGCCGGCGCCGAGGTCGAGTTCCGCATCGAGCCCGGGACGGCCGCCGCGATCGGCGCCCTGGCCCGCCGCGCCCGCTGCACCCCCTTCATGGTGCTGTTCTCCGCCTACCAGGTGCTGCTCCACCGGCACACCGGGCAGAGCGACTTCTGCGTGGGCATCCCCTCGGCGGGCCGCGGCCGTACCGAGCTGGAGAACATGATCGGTTTCCTCTCGACCACGCTGGCCCTGCGCTGCGACCTGTCCGGCGACCCGGCCTTCGACGAGCTGCTCAGGCGCACCCGCCGGGTCGTGCTGGACGGGCTCTCGCGGCAGGAGGTCCCGTTCGAGCGCCTGGTGGCCGACCTCGACATGGAGCGGGACCTCAGCCGCACCCCGCTGTTCCAGACGCTGTTCGCCCTGCACACCCACGGCGACGAGGCCGACCCGCTGCCCGGCCTGGAGGCCGTCCCCTTCCCCAACGGCTGGTCCCGGGCCCGGCTCGACCTGTCGATGGACATCTATCCCGACGCCGACGGCCTGCTGACGGGCGTGGTCATCTACAGCACCGACCTGTTCGACCACGAGACCGTGGAACGCCTGGTCGCCCGCTTCCAGGAGCTGCTCGCCGCCGTCGTGGCCGATCCCGGCTCGCCGGTGAGCGCCCTGCCGATGCTGCCGGACGCCGAGCTCGCCCTGCTGCGGCAGTGGAACGACACCGCGGCCGAGCTGCCGGAGGTCACGCTGGTCGACCTGCTGCTGGAGCAGGCCGCGGCCACCCCCGGCGCGGTCGCGGTACGCGCCGGGCACGCCGGGCTGACGTACGCGGAGCTGGCCGGGCGCGCGGCCGAGCTGGCCGGGAGGTTGCGCGCGGCCGGGATCGGGCGCGGCTCGCTGGTCGCGGTCCGGATGGAACGCGGCGCCGACATGCTCGTCGCGCTGCTGGGGGTGGCGATGAGCGGCGCGGCCTACCTGCCCGTCGACCCCGACTACCCCGAGGCCCGCGTCTCGTACGTGATCGAGGACTCCGCCGCGGTCCTGGTGCTGACCGGCCTGGACGACCTTCCCCCGGCCGGCGCCGCGACCGCGCCCCGGCCGGCGGACCGGCCGCTCCCCGATGACACCGCGTACGTGCTCTACACCTCGGGTTCCACCGGGCGCCCCAAGGGCGTGGTGGTGCCCCACCGCGCGCTGACCAACTTCCTGCTGGCGATGCGCGCGCTGGTGCGGTCCTCGCCCGAGGACGTGTGGCTGGCGCTGACGTCGCTCTCGTTCGACATCTCCGCCCTGGAGCTGTACCTGCCGCTGGTGACGGGCGGCAGGGTGGTCGTCGCCGACGCCGAGACGGCCCGCGACGGCGCCCGGCTCGCCCGCCTGGTCCGGGACGAGGGCGTCACCCACGTCCAGGCGACGCCCTCGGGGTGGCGGGTCCTGCTCACCGGGGACCTGCCGCGCGTGACGGGGCTGACCGGCGGCGAACCGCTCCCCGTGCGGCTCGCCCGCGAGCTGCGCCCGCGCCTGGACCGGCTCGTCAACGTGTACGGGCCGACCGAGACCACCATCTGGTCGACGGCCTGGGAGGTCCCCGAGGACCCGGCCGAGATCGTCATCGGTCACCCGATCGCCAACACCGTCGTGCACGTCGCGGACGCCTCCGGCGGGCCGTGCCCGATCGGCGTGGCCGGGGAACTGCTCATCGGGGGCGCCGGGGTCGCCACCGGCTACCTGGGCCGCCCGGCCCTGACCGCCGAGCGCTTCGTCCCCGGCCCGGACGGCTCGCGGCACTACCGGACGGGAGACCGCGTCCGCCACCGCGCCGACGGCGCCCTGGAGTTCCTCGGCCGTACCGACGGCCAGATCAAGCTGCGCGGTCACCGCATCGAGCTGGGCGAGATCGAGGTCGTGCTGGACGCCCACCCCGGCGTGCGGCAGTCGGTCGTCGCGGTGCGCGGGGACCGGCTGGTGGCCTTCGTCGTACCGGCCGCGCAGGGACGCCCGGGTGCGGGCCCGTCCGGGGACGGCGAGGCGCTCGGCGGCCTTCGCGAGCACGCCGCCCTCCAGCTGCCCGGCTACATGGTTCCCGGCGTGTTCGCCGAGGTGGAGGCGCTGCCGCTGACCCCCAACGGGAAGGTCGACCGCAAGGCGCTCCCGGAGGTGGACCACGCGCCCGAGCGGGACGCGACCGCTCCCCGCACCCCCGCCGAGCGGACGGTCGCCCGGGTCTTCGCCGAGGTGCTCGGCACGGACGGGGTCGGCGCGTACGACGACTTCTTCTCCCTGGGCGGGCACTCGCTGCTGGCGACCATGGTCACCGCGCGGCTGACGGCGCTGTCCGGGCGCGAGGTGCCGGTCAGGGAGGTGTTCACGCACCCGACGGTCGCGGGGCTGGCGGAGTGGCTGGAGGGGTCGCCCACCGGATCGCCGGACGGGACGCGGGAAGCATCCGAGGTCCCGGTCACCGGCGCGACGGCCGGGCCACGCCCCCGCCCCGAGGGGACGGTCCCGCCGCTCTCGCACGGCCAGGAGCGCCTCTGGTTCCTCAACCGGCTCGACCCGGACGACGCGTCGTACAACATGTGCCTGGTCAGGCGGTTGCGCGGGCCGCTGGACCGGCACGCCCTGGCCGGGGCCCTGTCCGGCGTGGTCGCCCGGCACGAGAGCCTGCGCACCCGCTTCCCCGAGGTGGACGGCGTACCGGTCGTGGTCGTCGACCCGCCGGGCCCGGTGACCGTCGACGAGGTGACCGTCGACGAGGTGACCGTCGACGAGGCGTCCACCGGCACCGGGGCCGCGCCGTCCGCCGAGGCCCGGGCGCTGGAGCTGGTCGCGACGCTGACCAACACGCCCCTGGAGCTCGCCGGCAGGCCGCCCCTGCGCGTCACGCTGATCGGGCTCGCCGAGGACGACCACGTGCTGTGCGTCGTGCTCCACCACATCCTGGGCGACGGCTGGTCGCTCAACCTCGTCCTGGACGAGGTCGCGCGCCTGTACTCCGGTGACACCGCCCTGCCCCCGGTCCCCCTGCAGTTCGGCGACGTCGCCCTCTGGCAGCGCGGACGCGACCTGGAGGGCCTGATCGGCCACTGGCGCCAGCGGCTGGCCGACCCCACCCCGCTGGAGCTGCCGGTCGACCGGCCCCGTACGCCGGGGACCGCCAGGCGCGGCGACGTGGTGGAGGTCCGGCTGGACGCGGCCGAGGCCGCCGCCCTGACGCGGCTGGGCAGGGAGCACGGCGCCACCGTGTTCATGGTGCTGCTCGCCGCCTACCAGGTGCTGCTCGCGCGGCACACCGGCCAGAAGGACATCCTGGTCGGCACGGCCGACGCGGGCCGGGACCGGATGGGGCTCGAAGCGGTCGTCGGGTACCTCAGCGACACCCTGGTGCTGCGCGGCGACCTGTCGGCCGACCCCGTCTTCACCGACCTGCTCGGCGCGGCCCGGGGAGAGGTCCTGGACGCCTTCTCCCACCGGAGCGTGCCGTTCGAGGAGCTGGTGGCCGCCCTCAGGGTCGAACGCGACCTCACCCGCACGCCGCTGTTCCAGACCATGCTCATCCTGCACAGCCAGGACTCCGGCCGGACCCGCGACACCTTCACCGGGCTGACCACGAGCGTGTTCGAGCACGGCATGCGGCAGGCCAAGCTCGAACTCATGCTGGAGGCGTGGCAGGACGAGCGCGAACTGCTGATCACCTTCGTCTACGACGCCGGGCTCTTCGAACGGGCCACGGTCGAGGCGATGGCGGCCCGGTTCCGCCTGCTGCTCACCGCGCTGCCCGCGGCGTCCGGCGAGCGCGTCTCGGCGCTGCCGCTGCGCACCGCGGCCGACGACGCCCTGCTCGCGCGCCTGTCCCGGGGCCCGGCCGGGCCGGTCGCCCCCCTCGTCCCCGAGCTGTTCGCGACGGCCGCGCGCGCCCGGCCGGACGCGGTCGCGATCGGGTGCGGGGACGCCACGCTCGACTACGCGCGCCTGGACGCCCGCGCCGGCGAGCTGGCCGCGCTGCTGCGCGAGCGCGGGGTCGTCCCCGGTGACGTGGTCGGCGTCTGCCTGGGCAGGTCGCCCGACGTCGTGGCGGCGCTGCTCGCGACCTGGCGGGCCGGGGCGGCGTACCTGCCGCTCGACCCCGACCATCCGGCCGAGCGGCTCGCCTTCGTGCTGGAGGACAGTGCCGCCCGCCTGGTCCTCACCTCGGCCGACCTGGCCCACCGGCTGCCCGGCACCGCCCGGCTCGCCCACGTGGACGCCACCGCCACCGCTCCCTTGAACGCCGCCACCGCTTCCGCTTCCGTGAACGGCCACGTCCCGGTGAGCGGCCGGACCGCGCCGGACGACGCCGCCTACGTGATCTACACGTCGGGTTCCACCGGGACCCCCAAGGGCGTCGTGGTCTCGCATCGCAACCTGGCCGCCCGCGTCGCCTGGATGCGCGAGGCGTACGATCTGCGGCCGGACGACCGGGTCGTCCAGTTCGCCTCGCTGAGCTTCGACACCCACGCCGAGGAGATCTACCCGACCCTGGCCTCCGGGGCCCGGCTGGAGCTGCTGCCCGACGGCGGGGTCAGCCTGCCCGACCATCTCGGCGGGGTCACCGTGCTCGACCTGCCCACCGCGTACTGGCACGCGCTGGTGGACGAGATCGACGAGATCGGCTGGCCGCCGTCCCTGCGCCTGGTGATCCTGGGCGGCGAGCAGGTGCACGAGGCGGCCGTGGCCCGCTGGCGGGAGCGCTTCGGCGACCGGGTCCGGCTGGTCAACACCTACGGCCCGACCGAGACGACGATCATCGCGACCACCGCCGAGCTGGACGGCTCCCCCGGGCGCCCGCCGATCGGCACCCCGATCGGCGACACCTCCGTCCTGATCCTGGACGGCGACGAGGCGGTGCCGCCGGGGGCGCCGGGCGAGCTGTGCGTCGGCGGGGCCGGGGTGGCCGTCGGCTACCTCGACAGGCCGGACCTGACCGCCGAGCGCTTCACCGTGCTCGGCGGGGAGCGGATCTACCGGACCGGCGACCGGGCGCGCTGGCGGGCCGACGGGCGGCTGGAGTTCCTCGGCCGCCTCGACGACCAGGTCAAGGTCCGCGGTTTCCGGATCGAGCCGGGCGAGATCGAGGCGCGGCTGCTGACCTGTCCCGGCGTCGGCCAGGCCGCGGTGGCCGTCCACCG
Organism: Streptosporangium sp. NPDC050148; assembly: GCF_055586505.1. Lineage (NCBI taxonomy): Bacteria > Bacillati > Actinomycetota > Actinomycetes > Streptosporangiales > Streptosporangiaceae > Streptosporangium > Streptosporangium sp. NPDC050148. Next base: position 199,229 of record NZ_JBVJIA010000013.1, read on the forward strand.
GGAGACGCTGGTCGGCTACGTCGTCGGCGAGGACGCACCCACCGGTGAGGAACTCGCCGCGCGGCTGGCCGCCGTGCTGCCCGCCCACATGGTCCCCGCGCTCTGGGTGAGCCTGCCGGGCCTGCCGCTGACCGCGAACGGCAAGCTCGACCGGGCCGCGCTGCCCGCGCCCGAACTCGGGCCGCTGACCAGGACCGCCCCGCGCGGCGACGCCGAGGAACTGGTCGCCGAGATCTTCGGCGAGGTGCTGGGCATCGAGGGGGTCGGCGCCTTCGACGACTTCTTCGCCCTCGGCGGGCACTCGCTGCTGGCCACCCGCGCCGTCGCCAGGATCCGCGCCGCCGTCGAGGTGGACGTGCCGATCCGTACCCTGTTCGCGCGGAGCACCGTGGCCGGGCTCGCGGCCGCGGTGGAGGAACTGCTCGTCGCCGAACTCGCCGGGCTCTCCGACGAGGAGGCCGAACACCTGGTGGAGACCGGGAACCGATAGGGGGCGCCGCGTCGTGGGCCGCCACGAGGAGCGGCACCCGAACCTTCCGGCCGCCGAGCGGCCGGACCGCAGTCCCGGCGAACGGCGTACGGGACGCAACGAGAGGGGTTGGCGATGGTCAGGGAACGGCTGGCGGCGATGGTGGCCTCGGCGTCCGACGGCGCGGTCACGGCCGGGGAGGCGCTGACCACCACGGTCCCGCTGTCCGCGCTGGGGTTCACGTCCCTGGCGCAGATGCGGCTGATCGACGCGGTGGAGACCGAGTTCGGCGTGGAGATCGACCTGTCGGGTGACGGGCTCGACCTGCTCGACGACCTGGACGCCCTGGAACGCCACATCAACGAGGCACGGGGCGCGCGGGGCGCGCGCCCCTGATCCTCATTCCTGAACGGGGAGACGACATGGAGATCCGGTTCTCGGGGAGCCGGCCGGACACGGCGCCGCTGACCTGGGGGCAGCGGGCCATCTGGGACACGATCCGGAAGACGGCACCGGACGACCGCTACTTCAACTTCGGCCGCGTGCTCGCCGTGCCCCGCCGGGCCCGGCCGCTGACCGTGGCGCGGGCCGCCGAGGTGCTGGGCGCGCTGGTCGAGCGGCACGGATCGCTGCGGACCCGGCTGGGCCGGGCCCCGTACGGGACGCCCGGGACGGACGACGGGCGGCCGGGCGGCGCGGGAGCCGACGGCGCGGAGCCGTGGCAGGTGCTCTCGACCGCGGGCGCCGTCCCGGTCACGGTCTCGGACGGCGACCCCGAGCGGCTGCGCGACGCGCTGGCGGAGACCGCCTTCGACTACGAACGCGAGTGGCCCCTCAGGGTGGGGCTCGTCGTCGAGAACGGCGAGGTCGCCCACATCGTGCTCGTCTTCTGCCACCTGGCCGCCGACGGCCTGGGCGCCGAGGCGGCCGTCAGGGACCTGCGGCTGCTCCTGCTGCGCGGATCCCTGGCGGGGCCCCCGCCGCCCTCCCCGCTGGACCTGGCCCGCTGGCAGTGCTCGGAGGCGGGCCGGAAGGTCGCGGACGCCGCCGCAGAGCACTGGGAGAGCGGGTACCGGCGCATCCCGCCGACGATGTTCGACCGGCGGGTGGCCGCACCCCCCGGGCCTGCCGGCCCTCCGATCTGGCGGGCCCGGCTCGTCTCCCGGGCGATGGACCTGGCCGTGCAGCGGATCGCGGCCGTGTACGGCACCAGCACCTCGACCGTGCTGCTGACCGCCGCCTCCGCGCTGGCCGGGAGCGTGACCGGTCACGACGTGTGCGCGATGCTGCCGATCGTGGGCAACCGGTTCCGCGGCGACACCGCCACCGCGGTCACCACGCTCTCCCAGGAGGGCCTGTTCGTGCTGGACCTGCACGGGGGCGGTTTCACCGACCTGCTGCGCGCCGCCCGGCCCGCCGCGCTGCGCGCCTACCGGTCCGCCTACCACGACCCCCGCGACCGGGACCGGATCGCCGGGCGGGTCGGCCGGGAGCGGGGCGCGACGATCCACCCCTACTGCTGCTTCAACGACATGCGCTTCGCCGACCGGGTGGACGCCTCCCCGGACGAAGCGACGGTGCGGCGGGCGCTGGAGGAGACGACCCTCACCTGGCCGCTCAGCCAGGAACGGCTCAACTGCAGGTTCTGCCTGCACGTGACCGGCGAGCCCGGCGGGCTGGGCGTCTCGCTCACCGCCGACACCCGTCACCTGCCGCGCCCGGCCATGGAGCGCTACCTGCTGGACCTGGAGTCCCTGCTGGTCGAGGCGGCGTTCCGCGAGGTACTGGAGCCGGTCGGTTGAGCGCCTTCCCGCCGAGCGCCCCTCCGCGATCCGGGACCGGCCGGCCGGCCGCCCGTCCCGCGACCGGGACCGTGACCGGAACCACGACCGCGCCCGAGCGCAGGACCGGGCCCCTGCCCCGCGGACCGCACGCCGGAGATGACCGATGACCGTCCACGCCTACGCCGAGTCGACGTCCTGCGTGCAGGGCGGCGCGCTCCGCTTCCACCTGGCCCGCGGCTCCCGTGCCCCGCTGCGCGGCTCGGTGCTGGTCGAGGACGTGGCCACGGGCCTGCCCGTGCTCGACGCGGCGTTCACCGGCCCGCTGTGGACGCTCGACGTCCCCGAGTCCTGGTCCAGCTCGCTCTACCGCGCGGTCTTCACCGCCGACGAGGAGGACGGCGAGGTCCACTTCGCCGTACGGGCCGCCCGGCCCCGCTCGCCGATCCTGCTGTCGATCCCGTTCCCGACCTGGCAGGCGTACAACCTGGCGGGCATCCCGGGCGAGTCCATCTACTGGACCGAGGAGCCGACCCGGGCCGCGCGCGTCTCCTTCGACCGGCCCGGTGGCGGCCCGCCGCCCGAGCGCTGGGAGGAGGGCATGATCCGCTGGCTGGGCCCGGCCGGCTACGAGGTCGACTACTGCTCGGCCCTGGACCTGCACGAGGGGCGCGAGCTGCTGTCGGGCTACCGGCTGCTGGTGGTCAACGGCCACGACGAGTACTGGTCGGCCGGGATGCGCGACAGCGTCGAGGAGTTCGTCCGCCGGGGCGGCAACCTGGCCGTCTTCTCCGGCAACACCTGCTGGTGGCAGTTCCGCCTGGAGGACGGCGGGCGCACCATGGTCTGCCACCGCGACGCGGTCACCGACCCGATGGCCGCCCGCGACCCCGCCCTGACCACGGTCGAGTGGTCCAGCGCGCCGGTGAACCGGCCGGAGAACGCCCTGATCGGGGTCAGCTTCCGGCGCGGCGCCGGGACCTGGGGGCCGTACATGCACCTCATGCACGAGGAGTCCTACGTCGCCCGCTTCCCCGGGCACTGGGCGTTCGAGGGCACCGGGCTGGCCGAGGGGGACGCGTTCGGGCGGGGCGCGCTCGGCTACGAGACCGACGCCTGCGACTTCGTCGAGGAGGACGGCGTCCCGGTGGCCACCGGCCGCGACGGCACCCCGCCCTCCTTCGTCATCCTGGCCACCGCCGACCTGCGGCACTGGCACCGCTACGGCCAGGGCGGCATGGCCACCATGGGCGTCCTCGGCCTGGGCGCCGGGACGGTCTTCACCGCCTCCACCGTCAACTGGGGCAACACCCTGCACGACCCGACGGTGGACCGGATCACCCGCAACGTGCTGGACCGCCTGTCGGTGCGCACGGGCGGCTGGGAGAGCGTCGGCGACGCGGACGAGGTGCGCGCGCTGACCGTGTTCGACTCCCTGCTGTACGGCGCCGCCCCGGACGGCTCGCTGCTCACCCGCGCGGTCTCCGGCCAGAACCTGCGCTGGCGCGCGGCCTCCCCCCAGGGCACCGGCGGGGGCACCGGCGCGGGCACCGGCCCCGCGCTGGTCGCCCTGGCCACCCCCAGGGAGGCCACCGTCACCCACCCGATCGGCCTGTACGGGCTCACCGCCGACGACCGGCTCGTCCGGCACGAGTCCGGGCGCGGCTGGATCACCCTCGCCGGCGCGCCGCGCGGCGGGGTCGGCCTGGGCATGGTGAACGGCGAGCTGTTCGCCGCCGCCGCGGACGGCCTGTGGCTGCTCGACGCGGAGTCCTCCACCTGGAGCCTGGTCGAGCCCGGCACCGGGGCCGTGGCGCTGACCGCGATGAACGGCCGGCTGTACCTGGCCGACGCCGGCGGCCGGATCCGTACCCGGCTGCCGGTGGCGTCCCCGGCCGGATGGGCCGATCTGTGCGACGCGGGCGGCTGCACCGTGCTGACCGGGCACGCGGGCACGCTGATCGGCACCGGCCCCGGCCGCCCCCTGCTGCGGCGGGTGTCCTTCCTGGAGGAGGGCCCGCCCGCGCGGTGACCCGTAGCGGGCGGGTCCCGCGCTCATGACATGCGGCTCCGATCCCCACTAAACCTATACAAAAGGTAGGAATTTAGGGATACTTGCGGGCGCTCGTCATGTTCCACTCAAGAAGTCCCCCCGTGCGCCGCGTCATCGCCCTTCTCGGCATCCTCGTCCTCGTCGGCAACCTCACCGCCTGCGGGGGAGGTGAGGCCAAGGCCGACAAGGAGCAGCTGCGCGTCGGCTACCAGCGGTTCGGCGGGCGGAGCCTGCTCAAGGCCAGGGGTCTGGCCGAGAACGCCACCTGGTCGCTGTTCGAGAGCGGTCCCGCGCTGACCGAGGCGTTCAAGGCGGGCGCCATCGACATCGGTCAGACCGGTGAGGCCCCGCCGATCTTCGCCGCGGCCGGCGGCATCACGTTCAAGATCATCGCTACCTCCGAGCCGGTGCCCAAGGGCGAGGCCGTCCTGGTCAAGGAGGACAGGGGCTTCACCTCCTTCAAGGACCTCAGGGGCAAGAAGGTCGCGCTCAACAAGGGCTCGAACGTCAACTGGCTGCTGGTCAAGCTGCTCGAGGCCAACGACATGAAGATCACCGACATCCAGGTGCAGTACCTCAAGCCGGCCGAGGCACGTCCCGCGTTCGACAACGACCAGGTCGACGCCTGGATCATCTGGGACCCGTACTTCTCCCTCGCCGAACGGCCGGGCGTGAAGGTCCTCGCCGACGCCACCGGCCTGGCCGACAACCGCGAGTACCTGCTGGTGTCCCCCGAGGCCCTGAAGAACAAGCCCGGCCTGGTCCGCGACTACCTGAAGGTCTACCGCGAGGTCACCGACTGGGGCATCGCCGACCCCGAGGAGCGCGTGAAGATCCTCGCCCCCGAGCTGAAGATCTCCGAGGACGTCGCCCGCCGCGCCCTGGCCCGCAGCGCCCAGCCGCTCGCACCGGTGGACGCCTCGATCGGCGAGGAGCTGCAGCAGATCGCGGACGGGTTCACCGACCTCGCGCTCATCCCCGCAAGGTCGACGTGAAGAGCCTCGTCGACCCGGCCTTCTCGGACGTCCTGAAGTGACGTTCAGACCACGGCGGCTGATCACCCCGATCGCGCTCGTCGCCGCGTGGGAGGGCACCGCGCAGGCCGGCGTCCTTCCGCCCGACAAGCTTCCCGCGCCGAGCGTGGTCGCGGCGGCGGCCTGGCGGCTGTCCCTGGACGGGTCCCTCGGCGCGCACCTGCTGGAGTCGGTGCAGCGGGCCGCCCTGGGGCTGCTCATCGGCGGCTCGCTCGCCCTCGTCCTGGGCGCGGTCGCCGGACTGCTCAGGAACGGCGACGACCTGGTGGACCCGCCCATCCAGGCCGCCCGGATGCTGCCGCATCTCGGGCTCGTCCCGCTGCTCATCATCTGGGTGGGCATCGGGGAGTCGCTGAAGGTCACCCTGGTGGCGCTGGGCGCGTTCTTCCCGATCTACCTCAACACCTACGCGGGCATCCGCGACATCGACGAGAGGCTGGTCGAGGCCGCCCGGACCTGCGGTCTCACCCCGCTGGAGCGGATCCGGCACCTGGTGCTCCCGGGCGCGATGCCGTCGCTGTTCATCGGCCTGCGGCTGGCGTTCGCCGCGGGCTGGCTCAGCCTCGTCGTCGGCGAGCAGGTCAACGGGCAGAGCGGGCTGGGCTTCATGATGATGGAGGCCCGCGACTTCAGCCAGACCGAGATCGTCGTACTGGGCCTGGTCGTGTACGCGACCCTGGGCCTGCTGTCCGACCTGGGACTGCGCATGGCGGAAAGGAGGACGCTGTCATGGCGTCGCGGCCTGCGGGCGTCGTAGCCGCCACCGGGGTCAGCCGGGTCTTCGGCGGCACGACGGTCCTGGACGGTGTCGACCTGCGGATCGGGCGGGGCGAGGTCGTCGCCCTGCTCGGGGAGAGCGGGTCGGGCAAGAGCACGCTCCTGCGGATCCTGGCGGGGCTCGACGGGGAGGCGTCCGGTGAGCTCACCACCTCCGGGTCCAAGGCCGTGGTGTTCCAGGAGCACCGGCTGCTGCCGTGGAAACGGGTGGCCGACAACGTGGCGCTGGTGGTGCGCGGCCGGGACGCCCGGGAGCGCGCGGCGAAGGCGCTCGGGGAGGTCGGGCTGGCCGACCGGGGCGGCGCCTGGCCGTCGGAGCTGTCCGGCGGGCAGGCCCAGCGCGTGGCGTTCGCCCGGGCCCTGGTCCGCGAACCGGACCTGCTCCTGCTCGACGAGCCGTTCGGCGCGCTCGACGCGCTGACCAGGCTGAAGATGCAGGCCCTGTTCGGCAGGCTCCGCGCCAGGCACGGCTTCGCCGCCCTGCTGGTGACGCACGACGTGGAGGAGGCGATCCTTCTCGCCGACCGGCTCCTGGTGCTGGACCGGGGCCGCATCGCCGAGGAGATCGAGGTCGGCCTCGGTCATCCCCGCGCCGTCGACGTCCCCGGTTTCGGCGACCTCCGCCGCCGTCTCCTCGCCCTCCTGCACGTCCCGGCCGATCCCGAGGAACCCGTTCCTCACGGCGCGGCGGAGGTACCGACGAGCGCCGGGTAGTCCTCGAGCCTGATGTCGGTGGCGAACATGTCCGTCGTCCTGAGCATCGCCCACAGCAGGAACCGGCTCCTGAACAGCAGGTTCCGCATCCGGATCCCCCGCCGTGTCGCGGGGGCCAGGAAGGAGCCGGCGCCGCCCTGCCGGGCCACCCTGGCGTAGCCGCGGAAGGCCTCCTCGTACGCGCGGAACGCCGTCCGGTGGTCGCCGCCGGCCTCCGCCAGCTCCCCGGCCAGCACGTACGCGCCCACGACGGCCAGGCCGGTGCCGAAACCGCCCAGGGTGTTGCCGTAGGCGGCGTCGCCGAGCAGCACCGTCCTGCCCCTGGCGTAGTGGTCGATCCTGACCTGGCTGATCGAGTCGAGGTGGACGTCACGCGCCTCCGGCAGCGCGGCCACGATCTCGGGGACCCGCCAGCCCATGCCGCGGTAGGCGTCGGCCAGGATGCGCCTGTGCTGCTGCGTGTCGTAGCGGTCGTGGTCGAGCCGTCCGGAGGCGAAGACGAGGAACGCCGACGACGCCGACGACGCGGATCCGCCGAGCGCCGCCATCCGGCCGGGCTCGTTGTACATCCCTGCGCCGAGATCGACGCCGAGGTCGGCCAGCGCGTAGTGGTACCCGAGGAAGCGCACGTAGGCGGACTCGGGGCCGAAGGCCAGCCTCCGCACGGTGGAGTGGATGCCGTCGGCTCCCACCACCAGGTCGAAGGTACGCGGCGCGGCGCGCTCGAAGGTGACGTGCACGCCGCCCGCCGTGTCGGTCAGCGAGGTGACGGAGTCACCGAAGACGTACTCGCAGTCCGCCTCGGTACGCTCGTACAGCAGGGCGGAGAGGTCACCGCGGAGGATCTCGACGTCGCCGCCGGTGAACGCGGCGGGCAGGACCGCCAGCGGCCTGCCGTTCGCGTCGACGATGGTCTGGTCGGTCCCGCCGGTCTGGCGCCGCCGCACCTCGTCGAGGATCCCCATCCGCTTCAGTACGAGGAGCTGGGTCTCACCCTTGAAGTCGACGGCCTGGCCGCCGGGACGGAGCGCGGGCGCCTTCTCGACGACGGTGACGGCGTGGCCGGAGCGGCTCAGCCAGTAGGCGAGCGCGGGCCCGGCGATGCTCGCGCCGGAGATGAGGACGGTGGTGTTCTTCATGGCCACGAGCTTTCAGGGAGGCGCTGACGGATCGCCTACCGTCGGCTGACGGCCGGACGCCCCCATACCGGGTCCCGTCAGTACCGGGGCTCCACGGGCTCCGCGAACTCCGCGAGCACCTCCTCGCGGCGCATCGCGGCACCCCGGGCGTACGCCGACGCGAACGCCTCCGCCCCGGCGAGGTCGCGGGCGCCCGCGGCGACCCGGGCGACATCGCGGTCACCGGCCACGACCGTCCCGCGCACCGCCACGGCCATGCCGAGCAGCAGGGCCGCCCGCGTCCCCGCCTGTGCCCGCGCCGCCGCCTCCGTCCCCGTCCCCGTCCGCGCCCCTGCCCGCGCCCCTGCCCCTTCGAGCAGGACGGCTCCCGCCAGGCCCTCGACGGCACCGGCCAGGTCCATCGCCAGGGGCGACCCGCACGCGCGGGCCGCCGCCCGGCGATGGTGGAGCAGGGCACCGGCGAGGTCGCCCTCGGCCTCGGCCAGCCGTCCCAGCGCGGTGAGCGCGCGCGTCCGCACCGACTCCGCGCCGAAGGCCCCGGTCTCCGTCCCCTCGAGGGCCAGGCCGATCCTGCGGCGGGCCTCGACGAGATCACCCTCGAACCGTACGATCTCCCCCAGCCCCAGCTGCGTCACGGCGGGCACCCCCGGCAGGCCCGCCTTCCGGGCGAGCTCCCCGGCCCGCCGGTGGTCGGCGGCGGCGGCGCCGAGGGCGCCCTCGCGCGCCAGCGCCTCGGCCCGGTGCCCCAGCACGTCCACGGTCTCCTCCAGGGCACCGAGCTCCTCCAGCAGCTCCAGCGCCTCCCGCCACAGGTCCCGGGCTCGCTCCCACTCCCCGCGCCACCCCGCGGCCAGGGCCAGCCAGTCGAGCCCCTGGGCCGTCCCCCAGCGCTCCCCCAGGGCCCTGAAGCGGGCCAGCACCTCCGCCAGCTCCCGCTCGCCCCCGGCCGGATCACCGCCGAGCATCCTCAGCAGGGCGCGGCCCAGCCCGGCCAGGGCCAGGCCCCAGGGATCGGAACCGAACAGCCGGTCGGTCTCGGGCCCCGGAGGCGGCGCCGTCTCCGGCGGCCCCGCGGACATGCCCCACAGTGCCTGGACGAAGGGGTACCGCAGCGGCCGGTCCCGCGACCGCATGATCTCCCCGGCCCGTTCCCAGTGCTCGGGAAGCGCCCGCGGCACGGCGTGCGCCACGCACATGACGTACTCCTCCTCCAGCCCGGCGAGAGGACGGCCGGTCGCCTCCAGCAGCTCGGCCGCCGCCTCTCCCGCGTCGCCGCGACGGCCGCCCAGCCACCAGTACGCCGCCAGCGCGGCGACCAGCCGCAGCCCCGTCTCCCTGTCGGAGCGCGCGGCCCAGCGCAGCGCGGCCGTCAGGTCGGCGTGCTCGGCCGAGAGCCTGGCCAGCCACCGGAGCTGCCCGGCCCGGCGCAGGTGAGGATCGGCGCGCCCGGCCAGGTCGAGGAGGTGGCGGGCGTGGCCGCCGCGCATGCGGTCCTCCTCCCCGGCCTCGGCCAGCCGTTCGGCGCAGAACAACCTGATCGTGTCGAGCATCCGGTAGCGGTCGCCGTCCGTCTCGACCAGCGACCTGTCCACCAGGTCGGCCAGCAGCCCGGCGGCGTCCTCCACCTCGCAGACCGCCTCGACCGCCTCCAGGGACGCACCCCCGGCGAACACGGAGAACCGCCTGGCCAGCACCTGCTCGTCGGGCGCCAGGAGGTCCCAGCTCCACTCCACCACCGCGCGCAGGGTCCGGTGGCGGGCCGCGGCCGTGGGGTCGCCGCGCGACAGCAGCCGGAACCGGCCGTGCTCCGCCAGCCGCGTGACGATCTCCTCGACGGTGAAGGAGCGCAGCCGCGCGGCCGTCAGTTCGATGGCCAGCGGCAGCCCGTCCAGCGTGGCGCAGATCCGGACGACCGTCTCCACGTTGGCCGGCCGTACCTCGAATCCCGGCCGTACGGCCGCCGCCCGGTCGGCGAACAGCCGCACGGCCGGGCAGGCCAGGGCCTCGGAGGGCGAGGAGCCCGGGGGCGGGGTCTCCAGCGGTGCCAGCGGCACCAGCGTCTCGCCGGTGATGCCGAGCGGTTCGCGTCCGGTGGCCAGGACGGCCAGCCCGGGGCACTCCCCGAGCAGCCTGCGGGCCAGGGTGGCGGCGTCGTCGTTCACGTGCTCGCAGTTGTCGAGGACCAGCAGCAGCTCCTGCCCGGCGAGCGCCGCGACCAGGTGCTCGGTGAGGTCGGCCGGGCGCGGCGGGTGGAACCCGGGCTCGCGCAGCCCGAGCGCGCCGAGCACCGCCCTGGCCACCCGGTCACCGCCACCACCGGGCGGGACGTGACCGCCGGACGAGCGAGGGCCGCCGGGCGACGCGGAGCCGTCGAGCGGGGAGAGGTCGACGAAGCACACCTCGCGCCGCCCGCGCCCGGCCGCCTCGATCGCCAGCCGGGTCTTGCCCGTGCCGCCGGGCCCGGTGATCGTGATCAGCCGCGAGCCGTGCAGCGCGCCGATCCGTTCCAGCTCGCGTTCGCGTCCCACGAAGCTGGTGAGCTGAGCCGCGAGCCCTCGCCGTGGCGGCGCGGGCCGTTCGGCGCGCAGGACGGCCAGGTGGATCGCGGCGAGCTCGGGTGAGGGATCGGCGCCGAACTCCTCGGCGAGCAGCCGCCTGGTCTCCTCGAACACGGCCAGTGCCTCGGCCTGCCGCCCGGCCGCCCGCAGGGCGAGCATCAGCTGCCCCCTGAGCCGTTCCCGCAGCGGGTGCGCGGTCACCAGCCGCTGCAGCTCGGCCACCGAACCGCCTCCGGGAAGGGCGGACTCCGCCTCGGCGAGGTCCTCCGTCGCCGTCAGCCGGAGCTCCTCCAGCCGGGCCGCCCGTGCCCGCCCGTGGGGCAGGTCGGCCAGCGCGGGCCCGCGCCACAGGCCGAGCGCCTCGCGCAGCGGACCCGCCGCGACCGCGTGACGGCCCTCCGCCAGCAGCCGCCGCCCCTCGCGGGCCAGCCGTTCGAACCGGTGGGCGTCGACGTCGTCGGGGTCGGCCGCGAGCCGGTACCCGGTCCCGTGGAACTCGATCACCTCCGCGGGCAGGCTGCGGCGGAGCCGGGAGACCTGGGCCTGCACCGCGTTGGCGGCGGCCGCGGGGGGATCGTCACCGTACAGGCCGTCGATCAGGCGCCGGAGGCCGACCACGCGGCCCGCGTCGAGCAGCAGCAGCACGAGCAGGGCGCGCGGCCGGGGCCCGCCCACGGAGAGCTCCTCCCCGGTGGGGGACCGCACCTGCAGGGGGCCCAGGACACCGAACCGCATGGCCCCGATTGTCCCCCACGGACTCCCGGTACGGAGAGGTCACAGGGCGCGGGGACCGTAGAGGGCGGCCGGGGCGCCGACGGTCATGGCCCAGTAGCGGTCGCCGTAGGACCAGTGCCACCACTCGGTTGGGTAGTTGACCAGCCCGGCCGTCTCCAGGGCGGTGCCGAGGAGCTTGCGGTGGTGGCGGGCCTCGGGGGACAGGCCCGGGGCGTCGGTGTAGCAGGCGCCGCCGCTCTGCTCGGGGGTGGCGTTGAGCGGGGTGCCCATGTCGAGCTCGGTCCCGTCCTCGGCGCACAGGGTCAGGTCCACCGCGGCCCCGGCCGTGTGCGGGGCGATCTCGACGGGCGAGACGTAGCGGCTCGCCGCCGCCCGCAGCCGTTCGGGTGACAGGTCCGGGTACAGGGCCTTGAGCTCGGCCGAGTACCCGTCGAAGATCTCCTTCTGCGTGGCCGGGGGCCGGTAGCCCTCGACCACCAGCAGCCGGTACCCCGCGGGCAGCTGCGCCTGCGCCGCCTCCAGCCGGGTCAGCAGCCCGAGCCGCAGGTGGGCGAAGGCTCCCGCGGGGTCGGCGAGCCGGTCGTCGGTCCGCAGCCGCCCGCGTACGTCGACCAGCCGCTCGCCGGACTCCTCGACCGGGATCGCGACGACTCTGGCATCGGAGATCAGAACGATGTCACGCATGACGGCAATTCTCACACCGTGTCGGAGAAGACCTGCTCCCGAGCCTGCTGCAGGGCCGAGACCAGGGCGCCGCGCAGCACGGGGTTGCCCTCGACCCGAGAGACCACGACCCTGGGCCGGCTGGGGCAGACCCGGGCCACGCACTCCTGCACCCGGGCGGCGAGCGCCTCTCCCCCGGCCCTGCCGACGTCGCCGCTGAGCACGATCAGGCCGGGGTCCAGGATCACGGTGACCGCGGCGACGCCGACCGCCAGCCGCCCGGCCAGCTCGTCCAGGAACGCCTCGGCGCCCTCCTCGACGGCAGCGCGGACGTACTCGCCCAGCGAGCCGTCCGGGTCCCGGGTGGGGGCGGAACCGATGCCGTGGGCGCCGGCCAGCCCGGCCACGGCGTCGCCGCCGACCAGGCGCTGGAACGACCCCGACTGGGGCTCGCTCACGTCGGTGGGGAGCGGCTCGCCGGGCACCGGGAGCCAGCCGATCTCGCCCGCGCCTCCGGTGAAGCCGCGGTGCAGCCGCCCGCCCAGCATGACGCCGAGTCCCTGGCCGACCCCGGCCCACACCAGCACGAAGTCGTCGACGTCGCGGGCCGCGCCGTGCGCGCGCTCGGCCAGCGCGGCCAGGTTCACGTCGTTCTCGATCGTGACCGGGACGCCGAGGCCGCGGCGGAGCTCGGCGAGCACCCCGTTGTGCCAGGAGGGCAGGTCCAGGGAGAAGCGCAGGTCGCCCGTGGCGGGGTCGACGACGCCCCGGGTGCCGATCACGAAGGCGCGCAGCCGCTCGGCGCCGACGCCCGCGGACGCGCAGGCCCGGCCGACCGCGCCGCGCACCAGCCGTACCGGGTCGTCGTGCTCGCCGAACTCGGCCGAGACCTCGGCGACCAGTGTGCCGGTGATGTCGGCGATCCCGGCGGCGATCCGGCCGGGAAGGACGTCCAGCCCGACCACGTACGCGCACGAGGGCACCACCCCGTAGAGCGCGGCGTTGGGACCGCGCCCGCCGGCCTGCTCGCCGACCACGGTGACGAGGGCGCGTTCCTCCAGCCGTGCGAGCAGCTGTCCCGCGGTCACCTTGGAGAGCCCGGTGTGTTCTCCCAGTTCGGCCCTGGTCAACGGGCCGCCGGCCAGCAGGAGTTCCAGTGCCGCGCGGTCGTTGAGCTGGCGCAGCAACCGGGGTGTCCCCGGGCGTGTGGACAAGGTTTCCCTCCCCGTCACGATCCGCTAACGATCGTTTCTTTTAAGAAAGTTTCTTGTTAGTTTAGCCCCAGCCGGCCCGCAGGCAAGTGATCGGAACCGCGGGTCACGACAGTTCCGGCCGCTCCCAGTCGAATGCACAGTGCGGAGGGTCTCGGGGGACCCCGGCCATAACAGATGAGCGCAAACCCCGGCGAAAGCCTGAAAGGGAGAACTCCAGTGAAGTTCGCGAGAATCGCCACCACGACGGCAACCACCGCCGCCCTCGCCCTGGGCCTCGCCGCGTGTGGCAGCAGCGAGCCCGCCCCGGCCGCCGGTACCGGCGCGGCGTCGGCGCCCGCCGCCTCCGGTCCCAAGTTCGCGGGCCAGACCCTGACCGTCTGGCGCCTCGGCGCTCCGGACGAGAAGCAGAACAAGCTGATGGCCGACCTGAACGCCAAGTTCAAGGAGACCACCGGCGCCGACGTCAAGCTCCAGTGGGTGCCCTGGCCCGACGCGCAGGCCAAGTGGACCGCGGCGCTCGCCGGCGGCGAGGGCCCCGACGTCACCGAGTTCGGCAACGACCAGGTCGCCGCCTGGGTCGCGCAGGACGCGCTCGTCGACATCACCGACGTCGTCAAGGCCACCCCCGACTTCCAGCAGATCCCGCAGAACCTCTGGGGCTACGAGACCGTGGACGGCAAGATCTACGCCGCCCCGTGGGGCGGCGGCACCCGCGCGGTCCTCTACCGCAAGGACTGGTTCGAGGACCTGAAGATCGAGATCCCCAAGAACTGGGACGACCTCGTCGCGGCGGGCAAGAAGATCGTCGCCGAGAAGGGCAAGGACGTCGACGGCTTCGCCTTCAACGGCGGCTCCGACGCCAACATGTCGCTCTCCCCGTTCGTCTGGTCGGCCGGTGGCGACTTCGCCGCGTCCGAGGGCGGCAAGTGGGTCGGCAAGCTGACCGAGCCCGGCTTCAAGGAGGGCTTCCAGTACTACACCGACCTGGTGACCAAGCACGGCGTCTCGCGCAAGTCCGCGCTCACCCAGAACTCGGTGGACATCGCGACCCGCTTCGCCAACGGCAAGGTCGGCATGTACGTGACCGGTGGCTGGGACATCACCACCATCACCGAGCAGAGCGGCGGCAAGGTCGACGAGAAGAAGATGGCCTTCTTCTCGCTCCCGGCCAAGGACGGCAGCGGCCCGGCCCCCGCGTTCCAGGGCGGCAACGACATCGCCATCTGGAAGGACACCAAGAACGTCGAGCTGTCGGCCGAGTACGTCAAGCTCGCCGCCGGCAAGGAGTTCGGCACCCGCTACGCCAAGGAGGGCGGCCTGCTGCCGCTCTACCCCGAGGCGCTGAGCGAGTACGCGTCCGACCCGGTGCAGGCGCCGTTCGCCGAGACCTTCAAGGTCGCCAAGGGCTTCCCGAACGACACCAACTGGGCCGAGGCCAACGACACCAAGGCCGTCCTGCAGAGCGCGGCCCGCTCGGTCATCGAGGGCAAGAAGGACGTCGACACCGCGCTGGCCGACGCCAACAAGGAACTCGAAGAGATCCTGAACCAGTAGCCATGGCGAACACCTCAACCATCGCCCGGGACGGGGGCTCACCCCCCGTCCCGGCGCGGGGGCACCGAGGCACCACGCCCCCGCGCCGGTCCAAGGGACTGCCCACCTGGGTCCTCCCCTACGCGCTGCTCGTACCCGGCCTGCTGGTCATCGCCGGACTGCTGCTCTACCCGCTGTTCCAGATGGTCGTCATGTCCTTCCAGAACGTGGGGCTGCGGCAGATCCGGGGCGTACCGGCCGAGTCGGTCGGCATGGAGAACTACACCAGGCTCTTCGAGTCCGAGCTGTTCTGGACCTCGCTCCGCAACACCGTCGTCTTCGCCGTCGTCACCGTGGCGCTCACCCTGATCCTCGGCACGCTGGTCGGCCTGCTCCTGCACAACCTGGGCAAGAAGATGTCGACCTTCCTGATCGTCGGCATCATGGCGGCCTGGGCCACCCCGCAGATCGCCACCGCGATCATCTGGCGCTGGCTGTTCGACGCCGAGTCGGGCGTCATCAACTGGGCGCTCAACGCGCTGCCCGACTGGCTGTCCTCGCTGCTGTTCGGCCGCTCCGACTGGACCGGCGAGCCCTGGCTGAACGACGCGTTCACCATCTACATGGTGCTCATCATCGCGGTGGTCTGGGCGTCGTTCCCGTTCATCGCGGTCTCGGTCCTCGCCGGGCTCAAGAGCATCTCCCAGGAGCTGTACGAGGCGGCCAGGGTCGACGGCGCCCGTTCGTGGCGGATCTTCTGGCAGATCACCTTCCCGCTGCTCAAGCCGGTCTTCGCGGTGCTGACGGTGCTCTCGGTGATCTGGGACTTCAAGGTCTTCACCCAGCTGTTCGTCCTGGCCGGGGGCACGTCCAACCGGGAGGCGTTCAACCTGTCGCTGTTCGCCTTCACCCAGGCGTTCAGCGCGCCGCCCAAGATGGGCATGGGTGCGGCCGTCGCGGTGGTGCTGACGCTGATCCTGCTCGTCATCACCTTCTTCTACGTCCGCCAGATCGTGAAGACGGAGGACGTCCGATGACCACCACCCACGAGGCCCCGCGCCTACGGCCCGTGACGAGGAAGCCCCCGAAGAAGCGCAAGCGGCGCGGGCGGTTCGCGCTCAACACCGCGGCCGTCGCGGTGTTCATGTTCGCCGTGTTCCCCGTCTACTGGATGGTGTCCACGGCCTTCAAGAGCCGCGAGCAGATCTTCACGACGGACTTCATCCCGTTCCCCACCGACCCCACGCTGGAGCACGTGCAGCGGGTCTTCACCGAGGGCATCGCGGGCCACTCCATCTGGCGCTACCTGCTCAACAGCTCCATCGTGGCCCTCGGCACCGTGCTCATCGGCGCGGTCTTCGCCCTGCTGGCGGCCACCGCGGTGGCCCGCTTCCGCTTCCGCGGGCGGACCTCGTTCCTGATCCTGCTGCTCATCGTGCAGATGGTCCCCGGCGAGGCGCTGCTCATCCCGCTGTTCCTGATGGTCCGGCGGGCCGGGCTGTACGACCAGCTCCTCGGCCTCGTCGTGGTGAACGTGGCGATGACGCTGCCGTTCGCCATCTGGATGCTGCGCACCTTCGTCGCGGCGGTGCCCAAGGAGCTGGAGGAGGCCGCCTGGATCGACGGCGCGAGCCGGTTCTCCACCTTCTGGCGGGTGCTGTTCCCGCTGGTGGCCCCCGGGCTGGTGGCGACGAGCATCTTCTCGTTCATCACCGCGTGGAACGAGTTCGTGTTCGCGCTGACGCTGATCGGCGACCAGGGCAGCTACACCATGCCGGTGGCGCTGCGCTTCTTCGTCAGCCAGCGGTCGGTGGACTGGGGCGGCATCATGGCCGCCTCCACCCTGATGACCATCCCGGTCATCGTCTTCTTCCTCCTGGTGCAGCGGCGGATGGTCTCCGGCCTCGTCGCGGGCGCCGTCAAGGGCTGATCCCCGCAGGCGCCGGGGGGGGGGGGGGGGGGGGGGGGGGGGGGGGGGGGGGGGGGGGGGGGGGGGGGGGGGGGGGGGAGGGGGGGGGCGTCGTCCTCCTCCCCACGAGGCAGACAATCACACCAC
>NZ_JBVJIA010000014.1:0-10823 GCF_055586505.1 Streptosporangium sp. NPDC050148
TGGTTGGCGGTGCCGCCGCAGGTCCAGATCTGCAGGCGGGTGCCGTTGGCGCTGGACTGGCCGGTGGCGTCCAGGCACTTGTTGGCGGCCGGGTTGACCAGGTCGCGTGCGCCGCTGTGGACCCACTGCTGGGCGGAGGTGCCGTTGCAGTCGTAGAGCTGGATCTGCGCCCCGTCGGCGGTGGAGGCCGCGGTCACGTCCAGGCACTTGCCCAGGGCACGGATCGTGCCGTCGGTGCCGATCGTCCACTGCTGGGCGCCGGTGCCGTTGCAGTCGTAGAGCTGCACCGGGGTGCCGTTGGCGCTGTTGGCGCCCGCGACGTCCACGCACTTGCCGGCGATGCCGGTGATCTGACCGGTGCGGCCACCGGTGCCGCCCTGGGCGTAGACGCGGACGTAGTCGACGGTGAGCTGCTGCGGGAAGGTCGTGGACGCGTCCGGGGAGCCGGGCCAGTTCCCGCCCACGGCCAGGTTGAGGATCATGTAGAACGGGTGGTCGTAGACCCAGGGGTTGCCCCTGGTGTCGGCGGGCGTCTTCCTGGAGTACTGCACGCCGTCGACGTACCAGGTCACCGAGCCGGGCTCCCAGTCGACGGTGAAGGTGTGGAAGGCGTCGGCGAACGCCTGCCCGGCGGGCAGGTCGTAACTGCCGCTCAGCGGGTTGCCCCCGGAGTAGCCGGGGCCGTGCAGGCTGCCGAGCACCTGCCCGGGGACGCTGCCGACGTTCTCCATGATGTCGATCTCGCCGTTGGCCGGCCAGCCGGCGCCCCCGGTGCCCAGCATCCAGAACGCCGGCCACATGCCCTTGCCGCGCGGGAGCTTCATCCGCGCCTCGAAGCGGCCGTAGGTGCGGGTGAACGTCGCGGCCGTGGTCAGCTTGCCGGAGGTGTACTCGCAGGAGCCGTACCAGCAGCCGTAACCGGACGGGTTGCCCTTGCGCGCGGTGATGACCAGGTTGCCGGCGCCGTCGTGGGCGATGTTCTGGGTGCCCGTGGTGTAGTACTGCCGCTCGTTGTTGCCCCAGCCGCCGCCGCCCACGTCGTGGCGCCACTTGGCGGCGTCCGGGGCGGTGCCCGCGGCGGCGTTGAACTCGTCGGACCAGACGAGCGGGCCGGGAGCGGCCGAGGCGCGGGCGGTGACGGCCTGGGGGCCGGTCGCGCTCGCCGGGGAGGGGACCAGGGCGGCGGAGGTGAGGGCGAGCAGCGTCGCCGTCAGCAGGCCGCCGATCCGCGCGAGCGGTCCGCGCGCGCGTCGCGGGCCGCCCGGGGAGGCCGGGGAGGGGGTCGGGACGGTGGAGATCATGGGCTGTTCCTTTCGGACCGGTGTCGACCGGCGGGGGGTGCCATGGTCTAGAAGCCGGCGGTGACGCGGGTGAAGTCCCAGTCGGCCTGGGCGATGCCGCTGCAGTTGGAGGTCACCCCGCCGCCGGGGCAGGGACGGTCGCGGTTGACCGACCAGTAGGCGAAGCGGGTCAGGCCCTTGGAGCGGGCCCAGTCGCGGATCTGGGTCCAGGTCGCCACCGTGGTCAGTTCCTGCTGGTCGGACAGGCCGTTCATGCCGGAGATGCCCATCCGGGCGTACGCCTGCGCGTCGCTCCAGCCGTGGGCGGCCTTGAGCGCGTTCTTCAACCCCTCGGAGGCGTTGACGGTGTCGGTGTAGATGTTGGAGCTGCCGAAGTCGAACGGCATGATCGTGTAGTTGTCGATCGGCACCGCCAGCGCCCTGGCCTGGTTGATCAGGCGGATGCCGTGGGCGTTGGGGCCGGTGGTGGTGGTGCCGAAGGTGACGGCGATCTTGACGCCGGGGTTGTTCTGCTTGACGATCTTCAGGCCGTTCAGGATGCGGTCCTGGACGGTGTAGTTCTCGAACTCGTCGCTGTTTTCGATGTCGAAGTCCACCACCGCGGGGCCGACGGCGTTGATGACCTGCTGCACCGCTCCGGCGAACGCGGCCGGGGTGGCGCAGTTGGGTCCGAGCTTGTTGCCCGACCAGCCGCCGAAGGAGATCTGCACGCTGCCGCCCGCGGCCTTGATCTGACTGATCGCCTGCGCGTCGGCGCCGCCGGTCAGCGGCCGGTTACCGTCCCAGGCCGGGGTACAGCCACCGCTGGAGAGGATGAACGCCATCGTGAACGACTTCACCCCGGTCGCGCTCATCACCGCGGCAGGACTGGGCGGGTTGCCCCAGCCCATGTACAGGTAGGGCGCCCCGGGCATCTTCCCGGCCGGGCCGGGGTCGGTGCCGCCGTCGGCCGGGACGTTCCACTTCTGGTTGGCGGTGCCGCCGCAGGTCCAGATCTGCAGGCGGGTGCCGTTGGCGCTGGACTGGCCGGTGGCGTCCAGGCACTTGTTGGCGGCCGGGTTCACCAGGTCACGTGCGCCGCTGTGGACCCACTGCTGGGCGGAGGTGCCGTTGCAGTCGTACAGCTGGATCTGCGCCCCGTCGGCGGTGGAGGCCGCGGTCACGTCCAGGCACTTGCCCAGCGCGCGGATCGTGCCGTCACCGTTGCGGCTCCACTGCTGGGCCGCGGTGCCGTTGCAGTCGTAGAGCTGCACCGGGGTGCCGTTGGCGCTGTTGGCGCCCGCGACGTCCACGCACTTGCCGGCGATGCCGGTGATCTGACCGGTGGCCGCGGCGGCCGGTGGCGCGGCCAGCACGCCGGTGACGGCGAGCAGGAGGGCGGTGACCGTCCCGCCGAGGGCGGCCGGGAGCGAGACGCGCCGACGCCGGGGAGGCCGGGGGGAGGGGCGGGTGGCGTCCATGCGCGGACTCCTTCCGTCGTGGGAGGTGACGTCCCGGCGACGACGCGACCCGCTGCGCGGGGAGAGCGTGACCGGCGTCACGACCCGTGTGGGGGGTGACGTGCGAATGCCGCCGGACGCGGTGAGCGTGTCACGTACCGCGGGCGGCCCGGTGGGCCTGCCGCGCGGGGTGCGCACGACGCGTCCTGGCCCTGCCGCGACGGATACGGCGGGGAGAACGGCTCGGCGGGCGGGGGCGCGGTCCGCGCGCCGCCCGGGCGGGGGTCAGGCCGGGGCGCCCACCGGCGTCCGGTTCGAGGGGGAGCGAGTCATGGGGGGGTCCCTTCGAGGCAAGGTCTCGCTTGCCGGAACCATAGGTCAGCCTTCGTTCTCGGGTCAATACAAGCAGTAAAAAAAGCGGTGCCGACGGGCCGGGGCGCGTGCGAGGGGTCGCGTGAACTGCACGACGACGCCGGGCCTGACCTGGGGGAGGGGCGCGTCCCGGGGCGCTCCTGTCAGGGACGGCCGTCAGGGGCCCGCGTCACCGGCGTCACCCGCCGTCCGTCTCGATCTTCCGTATGGTGTGATGTCCGGTAGGTGGCGGTTCCCGCGCGCCACCCGGCGGCAGGGCGGCGACAGGGCCGCACGCGTCCGACATCGAGGGTGCGCTCATGCTTCGTGGAGACAGGGTCCTGCTCAGAGCCGTCACCAAGGAGGACCTGGTCCCGCTCCACCGGCTGCACGAGGACGTGGAGACCAGGGTCGGCGCCGTCCCGGCACCCTGGCTCCCCGAGACGATCGAGCGGGTGACCGCCCGGTACGAGAAGCGGGAGCCCGACCCGGCCAACGTCGAGTTCGCCGTCCAGGCCGTGTCCGGCGAGCTGGTCGGCATCGGCATCGTCTGGGGCGTCGACACCCTCAACCGCAACGGGCACCTGGGCATGTCGCTGCTCCCCGAGGCGCGCGGCCACGGGTACGCCCCCGAAGCGCTGAGGCTGCTGTGCGACTACGCCTTCCGCATCCGCGGCCTGCACCGCCTCGGCCTGGAGACGCTCGTCACCAACACCGCGATGATCGCCGCCGCGGAGAAGGCCGGCTTCCGGCGCGAGGGCACGCTCCGCGGCAACGCCTGGGTGGCCGGGACCTTCGTCGACGAGGCGCTGTTCGGCCTGCTGGCCGCCGAGTTCACCGGCCCGCGCGCCGACGGGGATGTGTGAGAGCGTTGTCGTCGTCCCGGGCCGGATCCCGGGTCCGCGTACCGGAGGTGTCCCGTTGAAGACCTGGCTCCCGATCGGCCTCGGCGTCCTGCTCGTCCTGGTGGGCGGCCTGTGGGCGCTCCAGGGTCTCGGCCATGTGGGCGGCAGTTTCATGAGCGGCGCCCGCGAGTGGACGTGGATCGGCCTGGCGGCGTTCGCCGCCGGTCTCGTCATCGTCGTCTCCGCCCTGCTCCGGCGCCGCCGCTGACCCCGCCCTCGCGGGCGGGGCCTGCGGCGTCCGGACCCGCCCGGGGGCGCGTGACGCCCCACGGGCCGGGGGTGCGATCAGGGGCGCTTGCCCGAGCCGTCGAGCCCGGCCCGGCGCAGGGCGTCGGCCATGGCGCCGCCCGGCGCGTTGCGCGACTGCCCCCCGCGGTCCTGCCGCTGCCGGTCGCCGCCCCCGCGTCCCTGGCCCCCGCGTCCCTGGCCCCCGCGTTCCTGCCCGCCGCCACCGCCCTGACGCTGCCCGCCGCCGTCGCGCCCGTCGCGGCCCTGCTGGTCACCGCCGCCCTGCTGGTCACGCCGGCCGCGCGGGCCCGCGGGCTTGACGTCGTCCTCCAGGCGCAGGGTGAGCGAGATGCGCTTGCGCGGGATGTCGACGTCGAGCACCTTCACCCGGACGATGTCACCGGGCTTGACCACCTCGCGCGGGTCCTTGACGAAGTCGTACGAGAGCGCCGACACGTGGACCAGGCCGTCCTGGTGCACGCCGACGTCGACGAACGCGCCGAAGGCGGCCACGTTGGTGACCACGCCCTCCAGCAGCATGCCGGGCACCAGGTCGGAGAGCTTCTCCACGCCCTCCTTGAACGTCGCGGTCTTGAAGGCCGGGCGCGGGTCGCGGCCCGGCTTCTCCAGCTCGGCGAGGATGTCGGTGACGGTCGGCAGGCCGAAGGTGTCGTCCACGAACTCCTGCGGGCTCAGCGTCCGCAGCACCGTGCCGTTGCCGATCAGCGTGGAGACGTCGCCGCCGGTGCGCTTCAGGATGCGCCGGACCACCGGGTAGGCCTCCGGGTGCACGCTGGAGGCGTCGAGCGGGTCGTCGCCCTCGCGGATGCGCAGGAAGCCCGCGCACTGCTCGAAGGCCTTCGGGCCGAGCCTGGCCACCTCCTTCAGCGCCCTGCGGGAGCGGAACGGGCCGTTGGCGTCGCGGTGGGCGACGATGTTCTCCGCCAGGCCGGAGCCGATGCCCGAGACCCGGGTCAGCAGCGGCGCGGACGCGGTGTTGACGTCGACGCCGACGGCGTTCACACAGTCCTCGACCACCGCGTCGAGCGAGCGGGAGAGCTTGGTCTCGGCGAGGTCGTGCTGGTACTGGCCGACGCCGATCGACTTGGGGTCGATCTTGACCAGCTCGGCCAGCGGGTCCTGCAGGCGCCGGGCGATCGACACGGCGCCGCGCAGCGACACGTCCATGCCGGGCAGCTCCTGCGAGGCGAACGCCGAGGCGGAGTAGACCGACGCGCCCGCCTCCGACACCATCACCTTGGTCAGGCCGGGGACCAGCTTCACCAGCTCGGCGGCGAGCTTGTCGGTCTCGCGCGAGGCGGTGCCGTTGCCGATGGAGACGAGCTCCACGTCGTGCTTCTTCGCCAGCGCGGCCAGGACGGCCAGCGACTGGTCCCACTGGCGGCGCGGCTCGTGGGGGTAGATCGTGGCGGTCTCCAGCACCTTGCCGGTCGCGTCGACCACCGCGACCTTCACGCCGGTGCGCAGCCCGGGGTCCAGGCCCATGGTGGCGCGGCTCCCGGCGGGCGCGGCGAGCAGCAGGTCGCGCAGGTTGGCCGCGAACACCCGCACCGCCTCCTCCTCGGCGGCCTGCCACATGCGCATCCGCAGGTCGATGCCGAGGTGGACGAGGATGCGGGTGCGCCAGGCCCAGCGGACTGTGTCGGCCAGCCACGCGTCGGCGGGCCGTCCCCGGTCGGCGATGCCGAAGCGGTGCGCGATGCGGCCCTCGTAGGTGCCGGTGGGCTCCGGCTCGGGCTCCAGGGTGAGGGTGAGGATCTCCTCCTTCTCCCCCCGGAACATCGCCAGGATCCGGTGCGAGGGCAGCTTGGTGAACGGCTCGGCGAAGTCGAAGTAGTCGGAGAACTTGGCGCCCTCCTCCTGTCTGCCCTCGCGGACCGCCGCGACCAGGCGCCCCTTCGTCCACATCCGCTCGCGCAGCTCGCCGACCAGGTCGGCGTCCTCGCTGAACCGCTCGACCAGGATCGCGCGGGCGCCGTCCAGCGCGGCCGCGGCGTCGGCCACGCCCTCGCCGACGAACGCCTCCGCCGCGGCCCTCGGGTCCACGGACGGGTCCGCCAGCAGGCCGTCGGCGAGCGGTTCGAGACCGGCCTCCCGGGCGATCTGCGCCTTGGTCCGCCGCTTGGGCTTGTACGGGAGGTAGATGTCCTCCAGCCGGGCCTTGGACTCGGCCGCCATGATCTGCGCGCGCAGGGTGTCGTCGAGCTTGCCCTGCCCCTCGATGGACTCCAGGATCGCGGTGCGCCGCTCCTCCAGCTCCCGCAGGTAGCGCAGCCGTTCCTCCAGCGTGCGCAGCTGCGTGTCGTCGAGCATCTCGGTGGCTTCCTTGCGGTACCGGGCGATGAACGGCACGGTGGCCCCGCCGTCGAGCAGGTCCACCGCCGCCCGCACCTGGCGCTCGCGCACACCCAGCTCTTCGGCGATCCGCTGATGAATAGACGTGGTCACGATCTCTCTTCCTCCGTGGTGGCAGGGACCAAGCTACCGCCTCGCCCGCCGCACGGCCGGATGTCAGCTCGTGGAGGAGATCACCGAACCCTGGTAGGTGGACTCGATGAACTTCTTCACCTCGGGTCCGGCCAGGAGCTCGGCCAGCTTCTTCACCCGGGGGTCGTTCTCGTCGCCCGGACGGACGACCAGCCCGTTGGCGTACGGGTTGCCCTCGGCCTTCTCCAGCACCAGCGAGTCTCCGGCGGGCTTGAGGTCGGCCTCCAGGGCGTAGTTGCCGTTGATCACCGCGGTGTCCACGTCCTCGAGGGAGCGCGGGAGCTGGGCCGCCTCCAAGGGCTTGAACTGGAGGTTCTTGGGGTTGTTCGCGACGTCGCGCTCGGTGGCGGCGGTCCCGACGCCCTCCTTGAGGGTGATCACGCCGTTGTCCTCGAGCAGCTTGAGCGAGCGGCCCAGGTTGGTCGCGTCGTTGGGCACCGCGACCGTGGCGTCGTTCGCCAGCTCGGTCACGGCCTTGATCTTCTTGGAGTACAGCCCGAGCGGCTCCAGGTGCACGGCCTGGACGAAGGTCAGCTCCCCGCCGCCCTTGGACTTCAGGAAGTCCGCCAGGTACGGCCGGTGCTGGAAGTAGTTCGCGTCCAGCTGGTCCTCCTGGAGCTGCACGTTCGGCTGCACGTAGTCGGCGAACTCGACGATCTCCACCTTGATCCCGGCCTTGGCGGCCAGGTTGTCGCTGACGTACTTGAGGATCTCCGCGTGCGGCACCGGGCTCACGCCCACCTTCAGCGGCGCGTCCGCGGCGGCCGACGCCCCCGACGCTCCGGACGTCGCCGCGGTGCCGCTGCCGGTCCCGGTCGAACCTCCGCAGGCGGTCAGGGTCAGTGCGAGTACGGCCGCGGCCGTGGCCCCCATCAATCTGCGCATCCCCGTGATCTCCTTGTCTGTGTGAAAGCCCGCGGGCGTCCGTGTGGGACCCCGCGGGTCGTCCGTGTGAAAGCCCGTGGGTCGTCCGTGTGGGACCACCCCCGCGGGTCGTCTGTGGGAAAGCCCATGGGGTCCGTGTGGGACCCCGCGGTCATCTGTGTGAGAGCCTGCGGGCGACGGCGTCGCCGAGGATCTGGATGAGCTGGACCAGAACGATCAGCAGGACGACGGTGACGACCATGACGCCGGTGTCGAACCGCTGGTAGCCGTACCGGATGGCGAGGTCGCCGAGGCCGCCGCCGCCGATCGCGCCCGCCATCGCGGAGTAGCTGATCAGCGCGACGACGGTGACGGTCAGCCCGGCGACCAGTTCCGGCAGGGTCTCGGGCAGCAGGACCTTGGTGACCACGGTGACCCGCCGCGACCCCATCGCCTGCGCGGCCTCCACCACCTCGCGGCCGACACCGCGCAGCGCGGTCTCCACCAGCCGGGCGTAGAACGGGACGGCCCCGAGCGTCAGCGGGACGATGGCGGCCACGGTGCCGATCGTGGTGCCGGTGATCAGCCGGGTGAACGGCAGGATCGCCACCATCAGCACGATGAACGGCAGCGAACGCCCCACGTTCACGACCGCCCCGAGCACGGCCTTCACCGCGGGCATCGGGGTCAGGCCGCCGCGGTCGGTGGTGACCAGCAGCACGCCGATCGGCAGGCCGAGCACCGCCGTCAGCAGCGTCGACCAGAACACCATCTGCCCGGTCTCCAGGGTGGCCTGCCCCAGGATCGGCAGCAGCTCCTCGAACGTCACGGCCCCTCCACCAGTACGCCGCGGCCGCGCAGGTGGTCGAGCGCGGCGGCGGTCTCCCTGCCGTCGAGCCCGACCCGCAGCCGGCCCACGGACACGCCGCGCAGCTCCTCCAGCGAGCCGCCGAGAATGTTGACGTCCACGTCGAACTTCCGCACCAGGCCGGACAGCACCGGCTCCCCGGCCTGCCCGGCCGCGAAGGTCAGGGTGACGCTGCCCGGTGGCGCGGGCTCGGGCAGCGGGAAGATCTCCCGCGTCAGCAGGGACCCGGGCCGGGCGATGAGGTCGTGGACGAGCCCTGACTCCAGCACCTTGCCGTCCCGCATCGTGGCCGCCGAGTCGCACACGCTCTTGATCACCTGCATCTCGTGCGTGATCAGCAGGATCGTCAGCCCCAGCTCGGTGTTGAGGCGCCGGAGCAGGGCCAGGATCGACTGCGTGGTCCCCGGGTCGAGGGCGCTGGTCGCCTCGTCCGACAGCAGCACCTTCGGCCGGCCCGCGAGCGCCCGGGCGATGCCGACCCGCTGCTTCTGCCCGCCGGAGAGCTGGGCCGGGTACGCCCCGGCCTTGTCCGACAGCCCGACCAGCTCCAGCAGCTCGGCCACCCGTGTCCGGCGCTCGGCGCGCGGCACCTTGGCCACCTCCAGCGGGAACGCCACGTTCGCGGCGACCGTACGGGAGGACAGCAGCGCGAAGTGCTGGTGGATCATCCCGATCCGCTGCCGGGCCTCGCGCAGCTCGGCGTCCCCGAGGACGGTCAGGTCCTGCCCGTCGACGGTGACGGTGCCTCCGGTGGGCCGCTCCAGCAGGTTGACACAGCGCAGCAGCGTGCTCTTCCCGGCCCCGCTCTGCCCGAGGACGCCGAAGATCTCGCCCTCGCGAACGTCGAGGTCGACCCCGTCGAGCGCGACCACGCCGGTGCCGTACACCTTGCGAAGATCGGAAACATGTATCACGGGTAGGTTATACCTGAAATATCGGTACAAATCTAATCAATACTCCGGCCGGGGAGGCCGGATCGGTCGTTCGGGAACGACCGCTTCCCTGTGGGGCCGGGGCTTCCGGGGTCGGTGTGCGGGGCGGTTTCCGGGGCCGGGACGGGTCGGGAATGCCCGACCAGTGAAAACCGTTATCGCCCGCATCGTACGACATGTCTTCCCGAGAGGAGCCCGCAGTGGCCAGCAACGAGGCACGCCCGGTGATCAGGCTGAGGTCCACCGTGGGCACCGGCTACACCTACGTGACCCGCAAGAACCGGCGTAACGACCCCGACCGGCTCACCGTCGTCAAGTACGACCCGATCGTCCGCCGGCACGTCCCGTTCCGAGAGGACCGATAGACCATGAAGAAGGACATCCACCCCGACTACCGCCCGGTCGTCTTCCGCGACCCGAGTGCCGGTTATGCCTTCCTGACCCGTTCCACCGTCCGGACCGGCAGGACGATCGAGTGGGAGGACGGGAACGTCTACCCGGTGGTCGACGTCGACGTCTCCTCGGCGAGCCACCCCTTCTACACCGGCCGCGGCCGGGTCCTCGACACGGCCGGCCGGGTCGAGCGCTTCAGGCAGCGCTACGGCGGGCGCTGAACCCCGTCCCTCCGGCCGGGCCGCGGGGCCGGGGAGGTTCTAGCCGCAGGTGATCTCGGTGAAGGTCGGGGGAGTGGCCGCGGTCCCGATGAAGCCGATCTCGGAGACGGTCTTCCCCGGCTTCAGGGGCGGCGCGTCGGCCGGGGCGTGGATCATCGCGACCGGCCCGCTCTGCATGTGCGTCCCCTTCCATGCCTGGGTGATCGTGACCCCGTGCGGCATCATCCACTGGATGTACCAGCCGCCCAGCGGCAGGTCGCCGTTGTTCTTGATCGTCGCCGCGCCCCGGTAGCCGCCCGGCCACGTCTCCACCAGGGTGACCGTCGCGCGGCATTCGGCCGCGGACGTGATCTGGGGATGCGGGGTGCCGCCCGTGGAGGACGACGAGGGCGGGGACGACGGAGCCGCGGAGGACGGTGAGGGCGGGGACGCCGGGGTGGCGCCGGAGGGGGTGGCCAGGGCCGCGTTCTGCGGGGCCGTGTTCTGCGGGGTGCCGCTCCGCGCGGGCGGGTGCGTGCCGGCGTGCCCGCCCTCCGCCGTACGACCGGCGCAGGCCGCCACCGGCAGGATCGCCGCCGCCGTGAGCGAGAGCAGACCGAGCAGCGACGTGATCCTCATGGTGGGCGGCACGGGACTTCCTTCGGGCGGGGCGGGGCGGGGTGGGGGCCCTACGGCGGGGCGGGACGGTCGTGAACGAGGTCCCGGGGGGGGGGCGTTGGCCACCGCCCGGGACCCCCCCCCCGTGTTGAGCGGTTTAGGGGGCTACGAGAGTGGCGGTGCTTCCCGACCCGGTGGAGACAAAAGGGTTCTAAC
>NZ_JBVJIA010000014.1:10833-106569 GCF_055586505.1 Streptosporangium sp. NPDC050148
CCACCTCCTCCTCACTCATCCCGTTGTCACCCTTCTATTTGGTGGGGGGGGGTCGGGGGGGGGGGGGGGGGGGGGGGAGCCGCTCCCTCCCCCCCCCCCCCCCCCCCCCCCCCGGGACCCCTCTCCCGTTATGGACTGGTGCAGGTCACGGCAGGGGTGCCGCTGCTGCCCGACGCGGTGAACCCGAAGGTCGTCGAACCGCCGCCGGCCAGTGTCCGGTTCCAGTCGACGTTCCTCACCGTGACGGTCGATCCCGATGTCGTGTGCGTGCCGTTCCACACACTGTTGACGGTGCTGCCGGAGCCGAGCGTCCACCTGGCCGTCCAGCCGTTGAGGGCCGCCGAACCGGTGTTCTTCACGGTCACCTCACCCTGGAAACCACCCGACCAGGAGCTGACGGTCTTGTAGGTGGCGGTGCAGGGGCCGCCCGGGTCGGGCGTCGGCGTGACGGTCGGGGTGACCGTCGGGGTCGGGTCCGGGGTGGGGGTGACCGTCGGCGTCGGGCCGGGGGTGGAGCCGGGCCTTCCGACACCGGTCACCTCGCCCCTGCCGCCGTCGAAGACCACGTCGGAGCAGTTGTAGAACGTCTCCGCGGAGTCGGAACGCTTCCACACCGAGTAGATGATGTGGCGGCCCGTCTTGTTCGAGGGGAGCGTGGCGTTCCAGTAGTAGTTGGCGTCGTTGGTGCCCGGCGAGCCGACGCTCTGCGGGTGGTCGGCCGTGTGGAAGGGCTCACTCTCCAGGTCGTCCCAGGTCAGCGCCCGGTTGGGGTTCCAGCCGTCCTTGGTGATGTAGAGGTAGAACCAGCCGGGGTGGGCGGCCCACTTGTTGTACTTGAACTGCAGGGTCGAGCCCGCGGTCAGGTGCGTGACCGGCCAGTCGGCGCTCGGCAGGTCGAACCCGCTGTAACCGGGGTTGCCGCCGCTGCACACCTTGCCGTCGGGGATGAAGCCCCGGGTCCGCCCCGCTCCGTCGGAGCGCAGCAGGCTGAACCAGTTGTAGAGCGAGTTGTCCCCGCTCTGGGCCACCGCGGCCTTGCACGCCGGGTTGATGGGCACGATGTTCCCCTGCGGGGAGAGGCCGTCCTGCCAGCAGAAGAAGGTCCGGCTGCCTGGCACCATCATGGCGCCGTGCGCCGATGCCGACTGGGGAACGAGAACGACGGCGAGAAGCGCGGTCATCAATGTGACCACACCGGCGACAGCCATGCTTCGCCATTTACTCACAGGATTACCCTCCCTTTCGAGGGATGAAGGGTCGCTGATCGACGGCGGTGAGCGCTCACGCGAGACGGACTCTAGGTGGCTGTTTCCGGGGTGTAAACGCGACCCCTCCGCCGCGCCGTGACGACGTGTCGTCCTGCGAGGTCAGAGGGGTCGCGGGGCGGTCCGGCGGGATGAAAGATTCACGGTGGCCGGAACGCGCTTTCACCGCTCTTTCCCGCGTCCTGGCGGTCCCGTCCCGTGTCCTGGCGGTCCCTTCTCGTCTCCTGGCGGTCCGTGCCCGCGTTCTGGCGGTCCGTGCCCGAGGACGTGCGGGAAACGCCGCGACGGGAGGGCGGGAGAGGGACGGGCGCGCCCGCGGTCACCCCCGTCGTTCCCCCGCGGTCGCGGCGAGCCGCTCCAGCGCGGGGCCGGTGAGGCGGTACTGGTCCCACTCCTCCAGCGGTTCGGCGCCGAGCGAGCGGTAGAAGGCGATGCTGGGGGTGTTCCAGTCGAGCACCGACCACTCGAAGCGGCCGTAGCCGCGCTCCACGCAGATGCGGGCGAGTTCCGCCAGCAGGTCCCTGCCGTGGCCGCCCCCGCGCCGGTCCGGGTGGACGTAGAGATCCTCCAGGTAGATCCCGTGCCTGCCGAGCCAGGTCGAGTAGGACACGAACCAGAGGGCGAACCCCGCGACCTGCTCGCCGTCGGCGGCGATGTGGCAGAACACGCTGGGCGAAGGGCCGAAGAGCGCCTCGTGAAGCCGGTCGGCGGTGGTCTCGACCTTGTCCAGCGCCTTCTCGTACTCCGCGAGTCCGCGGACCATGTCGATGATCGCCGGGATGTCGTCCGGCGTTGCGGGGCGAATCATGTCCGAAGTCTAGGGGGAGGCCACCGGCGTCCCCGAAAGAGGATTTTCGGTGATAAATCCTCTTATATGGGGTCGTGTGGTCGTGCCGGTCGCTCCTCCCGTAAGTTGTCTGCTGATCGAAGCACGGGTCGTTGAGAAAGGCGGGTCACCATGTCGACAGAGCCCAGCGGGGAGCGGTTGGCGGAGCTCAGGCAGGCGTTCACCGCCATCGACACCGACGGCGACGGTTTCATCACCGAACGGGAGTTCGCCGAGCACTTCCCGGCCCTGCCCCCCGAGGCCCTGGGCTCGCTGAACCGCGACGGCGACTCCGACGGCGACGGCCGGTTCTCGTTCGAGGAGTTCGTCCGCCTGGTCGCCGCCGACTGATCAGGCGCGGGCGAAACCGAGCAGGGCCACGTCGTCGCGGTTCTCCCCGTCCTCGACCAGGGTGAGCAGCGACTCCATCATGACGCCGAGATCGAGCCGCGAGGCCGTGGCCATCTCCCCGCGCAACCGGTCCATGCCCTCCAGGATGCTCCACGACCGGCTCTCCACGATGCCGTCGGTGTAGAGGAGCAGCCGGTCACCGTGTCCCAGCCGCGCCGTCCCGGTCGAGAAGACGGTCGAGGGCATGGCGCCGATCAGCGGGGAGAGGGCCCCGCCGAGGAAGTCCGCCTGCCCGCCCGCGGTGCAGAGCAGCGCGGGCGGGTGGCCCGCGCTGGCGTACTCCAGCCGCCCGTCCGCCAGGGAGAGCCGCACGCACAGCACGGTGGCGTGCATGCGGTCGTGCCGCCCGGCGGTCATCCGGTTGAGCCGGCCGAGGGTACGCCCGGGGTCGGGATCCTCCAGCGCGTACGCCCTGAGCGCGTTGCGCATCCGGCCCATCGAGGCCGCGGCCCGCAGCCCCTTGCCGACGATGTCGCCGATGACCAGCACCACCTCCTCGTCGGAGATCCGGACGACGTCGTACCAGTCCCCGCCGACCCCGGCCTCGTCGCTGCCGGGCACGTACCGGCCGACGATCACGGTGCCGCCGATCTCGGGGACGTCCGGGAGCAGGGCCAGCTGCAACGTGGTCGCGATCCGGTGCTCCTGCTCGAACTGCTCCAGGTCCCGCAGCCGGGCCGAGGTGAGCTGGGCGAGCTGGCGCAGCACGGTGTCGTCCGCCACCTCCTCGGGGGGAGCACCGGAGACCGCGATCCGCACCGTCCCGGCCCGCCCGGCCCCGTCGCCACCGGGCGCGTCACCGGTGACCGTCACCCGCACCCCGGAGGTCTCGGCCAGCAGTTCCCCGTACCTCCCGGCCACCCTCAGCACGTCCGCCGCGCTGGAGGCGCCGTTGAGCGCGAGCGCCGCCTCGGTCAGCTCCCGCAGCCGGCGGTTGTGCCGGGACCGGATGGCCGACAGCCGCAGCACGCCCCGCACGCGGGTGAGCAGCTCGCGCGCGGAGAAGGGTTTCACCAGGTACTCGTCGGCGCCCGCGATCAGGCCGGTCAGCGACTCCTCCTGCCCGGCCCTGGCCGACAGGAGCATGATCGGGACGCTCCGGGTGACCGCGTCGGCGCGGAGCCTGCGGACCATCTCCAGGCCGTCCATGCCGGGCATCATCACGTCCGCGACGATCATGTCGGGGAGCCGCTCCCGGGCCGCCCGCAGTGCGGCGGCCCCGTCGGCCACGGCCGTCACCTCCCAGTGCGGGCTGAGCAGCCTCACCAGGTAGCGGCGCAGGTCCTCGTTGTCGTCGGCGACCAGGATGTGCTCCGTCCCGCTCGGCTCCACCGGCGGCGCGGCCCCGTCCGAGGACGGCCGCCCCGAGGACTCGCCGGGCAGCGGCAGCCAGTGCGAGACGTGGTCGGAGCCGGACTCGTACGGGTTCGCCGCCTCGCCCACCTGCGCCGGGGGAAGGTGCGCGGACCCGTACGGCAGCCTGATCGTGAACGTCGTCCCCCCGCCGACGAGACTGCTCGCCTCGATGCGCCCGCCGTGCAGGGTGACCAGCTCGTGAACCAGGGCCAGGCCGATGCCGGTGCCCTCGTCGCTGCGCGCCGGGGAGCCGGGGACCCGGTGGAAACGGTCGAAGAGGTGGGGGATCTCCTCGCCGGCGATGCCGATGCCGGTGTCGGAGACCGTGACCACCGCGTGGTCGCCGCCCGAGCGCACGCCGACCGTGATCCCCCCGGCGAAGGTGTGCTTGACCGCGTTGGAGAGCAGGTTGAAGATGATCCGCTCCCACATCCGCCGGTCGAGGAAGACCGGTTCGGGCAGCGGCTCGGACTCGACGTCCAGGGTGAGCCCGACGCTCTCGGTCGCCGAGCGGAACACGCTCACCAGCTCACCGGTCTGCGCCACCAGGTCGGTCGGCCGGTGGTAGGCGCGGGTCCGGCCCGCGTCGATGCTGGTGACGTCCAGCACGTCGTCCAGGAGGGTGAGCAGCCGCACCGCGTTGCGGCGGGCGGTCCGCAGCACCGCGCTCTGCTCCGGGGCGACGGAGGGGTCCTCCAGCAGCTCCTCCAGCGGCCCCAGGATCAACGTCAGCGGGGTGCGGAGCTCGTGGCTGATGTTGGCGAAGAACGCGGTCTTGTCGGCGTCGAGCCGGGCGAGCCTGCGCGCCTGGACGCGCTCCCGCTCGTGGGCCGCCGCCGCGGCCAGCGCCCGCGACACGCTCGCCGCGATCGTCTCGAAGAAGTCGTCGTACGGCTGCAGCCGGGGGTTCACCCCGCACACCAGCAGTCCCAGCGTCTCGTCGCCGGAGGTGAGCGGCAGGGCGACGGCCGGTCCCCGCGCGCCGAACCGCTCGGCGGGCACGGGAATGACGCCTCGCGCGGGGCGCGTGACCCCCCCGTCACCGCCGGCGACACCGTCGAGGGTGACGGGGATCCGCTCGGGGGCCGTCCCGTCCGGTACGACGATCCGCAGCCCGCTCGTGCCGCCGTCCCCGGCCGGGCCGTTCCCGTCCCCGCCGGGACCCACAAGACCCGTGAGACCCGTGAGACCCGTGAGACCGGCGGGATCGGCGGGACCGGTCTCCTCGGCGAGGTAGGCGAAGGCGAACGGGACGTCGTCGTGCGCCTCGGCCAGGGCCGACAGCGCCGCCCGCGCCACCTCCTCGCGGGTGCCGCCGGTGGCCGCCTCGCCCACCCGGCTCATCGTGCGCATCCTGCGCTCCCCGAGCACCCGCCCGGTCGTCTCGCTGACCAGGCACATCACCCCGCCGACCGTTCCGTCCTCGACCCGGATCGGGCCGTAGGAGACGTCGAAGTAGGTCTCCTCCAGGAAACCGTGGCGTTCCAGCAGGAAGAGGTGGTCCTGGGCCCAGAAGGGCTCGCCGGTCTCCCGTACGTCGTCGAGCAGGGGCTTGAGGACGTCCCAGGTCTCGGACCAGTTCTCCTCGGCGGGCCGGCCGAGCGCCGCCGGGTGCTTCGCGCCGATGGTGGGGATGTACGGATCGTTGTAGAGCGCGACGTAGTCCGGACCGGCGAAGATGACGATCTGGGCGCGGGAGGAGAGCGCGATGTCGACGGCGGCTCTCAGCGCCGCGGGCCAGCTCTCCATCGGGCCCAGCGGTGTGGCGGCCCAGTCGTGGGCCCCGATCCGCCGTCCCATCTCCCCGCCGGCGGGGCTCACCTGCTGCATCTCACTCCCTGACCGTCAGGTACTGTGACGATACCTGGTGGAGCGACGGCTTTCGCGGTGAGGATATGGCCATTCGTCTGGAGCGAAGGATCGACCCCGACGGCTCTCCCGTGCTCGTCCCGATCGGCGAGCTGGATCGGGACTCCGCCGAGCCACTGGCCGCCGCGGTGGACGCGGACCTGCGGAAATCTCCCGCCCTGCTGGTCGTCGAGCTGACGCGCGTGCCGTTCTGCGACTCCTCGGGGATCGTCGCCCTGCTCGACGCCCACGCCGACGCCGAGCGCGCCGGGGTGGAGTTCGTCCTGACCGGGGTGGGCGAGCATCTGCGGCAGCTCTTCCGGGTCTCCGCCCTCGACCAGGTGATCCGGATCGTCGAGGAGTCCCATGGGTGACGGGAGCGGTGCAGAGATCGCTCGCGTGATCTTCCCGATCTCCGGGGACCTCGCCTCCCTCAGGGCGAAGGTCCGCACCTTCCTGGTCCGGGCGGAGTTCGACGAGCTCACCGAGAAGAACTTCGTCCTCGCCCTGAGCGAGGCGGCCAACAACGTGCTCGACCACTCCGGCGGAACCGGCACCCTCACGATGCGCCACCTGGAGGGACGGGTCGTCGCGGAGATCCACGACGACGCCGGTCTGCTGATCGATCCCCACGCGGGCATGAAGCAGCCCCCCGTGGGATCCCGCCGCGGCTACGGGATCTGGCTGATGCGCACGCTGTGCGACTCGGTGGAGATCCTGCACGACCCAGGGGGATCGACGGTACGGCTCACGATGCTGCTTCCGCACTGACCGCTCCGCGCCGACCGTTTCGCGCCGGCCGCTCCGCACTGACCGTTTCGCGCCGGCCGCTCCGCACTGACCGTTTCGCGCCGGCCGCTCCGCACTGACCGTTTCGCGCCGGCCGCTCCGCACTGACCGTTTCGTGACGGCCGCGTGCGCGGCCCGCCGGGATCAGCGCGCGACCGGGACGCCTCCGCCGGACACCTCGCGCAGGGACTCCTCAAGGGTGGAGTCGATGGGGAACGCGTCGCGCAGCCGGGTCAGTTCGAGCAGGCGGCCGAGGAAGCCGTGCACGCCGACCAGGCGCAGCCATCCCTTCCGCTCGTACGCGCGCCGAAGGCTCGTCAGCAGCACCCAGATGCCCGTGGAGTCGCAGAACTCCAGGTCCGTGGTGTCGATGACCAGGTAGACATGACCTCGCCCGATGAACTCCGCGAGCCTCTCCTCCAGCCGCGGTGCCGAGGACTTGTCCAGATCTCCGGTCAGGGTCACCACGGAGAAGTGCGGACGTGTGTCCACGGTGACGGAAAGTCGAGTCATATCGCCCCGCTGTCTACGGCAGATTGGGGACAGCGCCCGGTCGGGAGCCGTACAAGGACGGGTGCCATTCGCCTCCACCGTACGCCCGTGGCTCGTGACAGTTCAACGCCTGATGGCATACCACCGGTGATCAGAAGGCATGGGCGCCGTCGTCCGCCCGCCCGTCCGCAGCCTCGCCGTACCGCCGCCGACGGCCGGTCCGACCTGCCGGGGAGGCCGCCGTTTGCCCGCTCCGGTCCCGGGCACGGCGAGGGAGCGGTCCACCGGTCCGGCGGGGACGCGCGGACCGCGACAGATGGCCGAAAACGGTCAGGAGTGGCAGGGAACGGGGGAGACCGTGAAAACGAAGTCCTGCGAACCGGACACGGCGAAAGGGAACGGTCATGTTTCGTGATCTCGTCAAGGGAGCCGCGGGTGGCGTCCTCGCCACCGCGGCGATGAGCGCGGTGATGCTCGCCGGCGACCGCGCGGGCCTGATGGGCGACCAGCCGCCCAAGAAGATCGTCCGTGCCTTCATGCCCGGGTACCGGCACCGTCCCAAGCGTGGCGAGGGAGTGCTCGGCGCCCTCACGCACTTCGCCTTCGGGAGCGCGTGCGGGGCCGCGTTCGGCGCGTTCTTCGGGAAGGAACGCGCCCCGCTGCCGGTCGGGGTGGGGTACGGGCTGGCGATCTGGGTGGTCAGCTACCAGGGCTGGGTGCCGATGCTGGGGATCATGCCGCCGATCTCCGACGACCGGCCGGGACGCCCGGCGGTGATGGCCGCGGCTCACGTCGTGTACGGCGCGACGCTCACCCTCGCCGTGAACGGCATGAGCCGCTCCACCGGCCCTGCCGGACCGGGGAGCGGCGATCCGCGCGGATGAGCGCGGGGTTCGCGGGGACCGCGGATCCGGCCGTCCCCGCGAACGAGGTCCCGTCCGAGGACGGGCTCCCGTCTACGAGGCGGGGACCGAGGCCGAGGCGGACTGCCCGGCCGAGAGGGTCTGCCGCATCGGCTTGCCCACGGTATGCGCCGCGGTCATGTCAGGCATCTCCGGTACGTCCACCGGGTTGATCCGGCCGCCGTGCTCGTCGTGGTGGTCGGCGTCGGCGTCGTCGAACCACACGCCGCCGTCCGCGAGATAGCGGAAGCGAATGGGCTGCCGGGCGGGAACGACGACGCTCACCTGGTAGGCGCCGTTCTCCTTACGCTCCATGGGGTGGGCGTAGGGGTCCCAGTCGTTGAAGTCGCCGACCAGGGAGACCCCGCCATGGCCCGGGTTCTCCGTTACGGTGAAAGTCAGCTTGACCTGGCCGTTCTTGGTCGGCTTACCGCGCTTGATCACTGAAATCCTCCTGACATCACTGTCTCTGTACGTAATGCGCCGTGATCTCGATTGCGGAAAGCGTGAAGATCACGCCAACTACCGGATCGCGCCGACAGAGACGTGACGCGATCAGAGGCCGACGCCCGGTCACGGCCGAGCCGTCGATCCATATGGTTCGTTACCGCCCATAGCGGCTGGACAACCGGGACACGCCAAGTTTTGAGCGCCATCACGTCCGACCTTGACCAGGTCATGGGGGGCGACCGGCCCGCGACCGTGATCCGGCGCCCGTACCGGCGGGTAGGAACGCGCGAGGTGCCCGCGCCCGCGGGTCCGCCACGGCCGCGCGTCGGCGAGGATGGTGGGGTGCAGCAGATACGGCCGATATCCCCGTCGTCACTGGTGGAGGAACTCGCCGACCGGGTGGCCGCGCGGCCCCGCGGGGAGTGGGTGCGCGTCGCGCTCGACGGAGCCCCGGCGGCACGGCCGGGCGACCTCGCCGACGCGCTCGCCGGCCCGCTCAGGATCCGCGGCCGGGAGGTGTTCCGCGTCTCGGCCGCCGACTTCCTGCGCCCGGCCTCGCTCCGCTTCGAGTTCGGCCGCACCGACCCCGATTCCTTCTACACCGACTGGTTCGACCACGGAGGGCTGACCCGCGAGGTCCTGGGGCCGCTGGACGCGGGAGGGTCGGGCAAGGTGCTCCCCACCCTCTGGAACAGCGTCACCGACCGCGCCACCCGCGCGCCCTACGTCACCGTGCCGGCGGGCGGGGTGCTGCTGCTGGACGGCCCACTGCTGCTGGGCCGGGGGCTGCCGTTCGAGCTGACCGTGCACCTGCGGCTCTCGCCGGGCGCGCTCGCCCGGCGTACCCCCGACGACGAGCGCTGGACGCTGCCCGCCTACGCCCGCTACGAGGAGGAGGTCGGGCCCGCGGAGATCGCCGACGTGGTGGTCCGGGTCGACGACCCCCGGCATCCCGCCCTGGTCACCCCGGCCTGACCCGGCCCGGGGGGACGGGGAACATCAGGGGACATGACGGCGGGGCGCGTCCCTCGACGCGCCCCGCCGTCCGATCATCCGGTGGTGCCGCTAGACACCCGCCCGTGAGGGCATCCTGCCCTCGGAGTAGGAGCTGTGGAGCTGCTCCGGCTCGGAGGGCTGTGCCTCGTCGCGGACCTCCTCCATGCGCAGCGCGACCCCCATCGCGAAGAAGGTGGGCGCCCACTCTCCGATGAAGATCCCCCATCGGTCCGCGCGGTCGATACCCGCCTTCTCCGACGCGTGCGACGTCGCCCAGACCGCGATCGACACGCCGATCGAGGCGATACCGGCGACGTACATCGCGCCGGACTTCACGCCCATCTTGTGAAGCATTTTGATCATTTCGTCCCCCCGATGATGGTTCGTTCTTATGGTTACCCCCTGGGATGATGGATAACCGAATGTCACGAACCGCAGGCGAGGGCTTCACCCGGGACGGGGTCGCGCGGCCCGGGTCACTCCTCGCGGAGGCGTTTGAGCAGTTCCTCGCGTCTGGCGTCGAGCGAGGCGATGAGGACCTCCTGCTCGTCCGCCTGGTTGATCATCATCGACTGCTCCGTGGGGTCGGTGGGACCGACGTCCCCGACCTGACGGCGCATCTCGGCGACCTCGGCGCGCATTCTCTCCAAATCTGCTTCCACTTGACGCAGTTCTTCTTGAAGGCTCATGCGCTCCCCATACCCCTGCTTCGGGCTTCGACTCCACGACCTCGCCCGTGACGGCGCCCTCCGCGGGCCGCGGGTCCCGGGGACGGCCGCCACCGGGGTCGGACGGCACGGCAGCGCGCGGTACGGCAGGGCAGGGCAGGGTGCGGCACCGGGGGCAGGCACGGCAGCGCGCGGCAGGGCACGGTCGCGGGGTTCGGGGCACGCTCGCCGGACGCGGAGCGGCCCCCGAGGTCACGTGGACCCGGGGGCCGGTCGCGCCGGGGGCGAGGTGTGATCGTCCCCGGCCCTTCACGCTCCCCGTCGCGGGGGCGTCAGGGCGGTCCGGTGGTGTCAGTCGTCCTGGCCGCCGGCCTGCTCGTTCTGGTCGTCCTGCTCGGCCGGTTCGGCCTGCTCGTTCTGGTCGTCGTCCTGGCCCGCCTGCTCGGCCTGGTCCTCGGCCTGGTCGGCGGCCCGCTCGGCGGCCGTGCTGGTCTCCTGGTCCTGCTCCAGGATCGCGCCGCTGGTGGCGTCGATGTCGAACTCGTGCTCGACGTCGCCCTGGAGGAGCTCGACCTCCCAGGTGGTGGGGGTCTCCTCGCCGTCGAACTCGGCGTTGACGAGCTTGGCGCCGGGCACCTTGTCCTGGGCGATCTTGACGGCCGCGTCCCGCTTGATCTTGGCCTCGGCCTCACCGGGCTGCGGGGTGGCGGGGGCGGTCTCGGCACCGGGGGTCGTGTTCACCGGGGCGGGGGAGGTCGCCGTGCCGCTCGGAGCCGGGGTGGGCGTCGCGGTTCCGGCGAAGGCCGCGGCGCCGCCTCCGGCGACGACGGCGAGAAGTCCGGCACCGGCAATGGTGATCTTCGTCGTGTTTCGCATGTCCACCACTGTGCCGGGGACCCCGTTAGCGTCACGCTGCGGCAACCCTAAAGGCAGGTTAAGGCCGGCCGGAGCACCGGATCGCGGTGCGAAGGACCGGTGAAGTGCCGGTGCGGGGCCGGGATGAACCCGGCGCGCCGTTCCTGCGTACCTGCGGATGAAAGCGACCCTGGAACCGGCGGTGCGGGCCGGGGCGGCGCTCCCCGGCCCGTGGCCGGACGCGGGCCGCCGTCCCTCGTGCCGCCGTCGCGGATCCGCGCGCTGGAAGGATTGGGATGGACGACATCACGGCCTCCGTCGGCACTCTTCGTCTCCGGGACGGGGTCTCGTGCCCGTCGTGGTGCGAGCGGGAGCACCCCACCACCTACATCACCCACGCGGCCGACATCGCCGAGCTGCGCAACCCGGACGGGTCGACGGTCACAGTCACCCTCTCCCAGCACGTCCAGCCGGGGTACGTGGGGGAGAGGGTGGTGCGGGTCTACACCTGCCTGGGCGAGGAGACCGGCATCGCGGACCTTCCGGCGGAGGCGGCGGAGGCGGTCGGCAGGTCGATCGTGGCGTTCTCCCCCGAGGGGCCGATGCGCGCCTACGGCAGGGCCCTGCAGCGGGCCGCCGCGCACCTGCTGCTCCCCGGGCTGAAGGTGTCCCGTCACCGGGAGGGGGACGCGCCGCAGAGGTCGGCCCGTGACCGGGCCGAGTCGCCCTCGCAGGAGAAGCTGTTCCGGATCGCGTTCCTGTCCGGCTACCTCAACGTGACGAGGGCCCCGGGGCCGCTGAGCGGGGGCGTGGTCGAGCGACGTCTCAGCCAGGTGCTCTCGCCGCGCGAGACGAGCGAGCTCTGCGACATCGTGCGCGGGATGCTCTCCCGGCGTACCGCCAAGAACCGGGGCGTCCCTCCCGGAAAGGCCGACGGGTCCGACGGGTCCGACGGGACCGGCACGGCGGGCTCGGCGGGTGCCGCAGGCTCGGTGGGCTCGACGGGCGGTGTCCGTGGCGCGTACGGGCTCGCGGTGGGACAGTGACCCCGGGGTTTTCGGACGCCGTGACGTTGTCCTGGAATATGTCTTTAAATGACAATTCGATGGCGTATGCACATGCTGTTGCAAGTGCATCGGGCACGTGCGGGCGCGTAGGGCCGTGCAAATCTCACAGTAGTATGGAAAGGTATGACATCGCAGAAAGGTGAGACAGGGAGCCGACATGGCCGGACAGACCGCCGAGGACAGTGACGCGCAGAGCGGCGTCCTCGCCTACTCGGGCGGTGGCGGCCCCACCATCCTGCGCATTCTGCTCGGTTCCCAGTTGCGGCGGCTGCGCGTCGCCAAGAACATCACCCGCGAGCAGGCCGGTTACGCCATCCGCGCCTCCCACGCCAAGATCAGCCGTCTGGAGCTCGGGCGGGTCGGCTTCAAGGAACGCGACGTCGCCGACCTGCTGACGATGTACGGGGTGACCGATACCGAGGAAAGGGCCCCGCTGCTCGCCCTGGCCCGCCAGGCCAACGCCCCCGGCTGGTGGCACAAGTACGGCGACCTCCTGCCCAGCTGGTTCGAGGTCTACGTGGGCCTGGAGGAGGCCGCCTCGGTCATCCGCACCTACGAGGTGCAGTTCATCCCCGGTCTGCTGCAGAGTCCCGAGTACGCGCGCGCCGTCATCATGCTGGTGCACGGCGCCGCCTCGGCGGAGGAGGTCGACCGCCGCGTCTCGCTGCGGCTGGCCCGCCAGGAGCGCCTGAGCAGGCCGCACGCGCCGACCCTGTGGGCCGTGATGGACGAGGCCGTGCTGCGCAGGCCCATCGGCGGGCCCGAGGTGCTGCGCGCGCAGATCGACCACCTGCTCGAGGTCGTCGAGATGCCCAACATCAAGCTGCAGATCATGCCGTTCGAGCACGGCGGTCACGCCGCGGCCGGAGGACCCTTCTCCATCCTGCGCTTCGCCGACCGGGACCTGCCCGACGTGGTCTACATGGAGCAGCTCACCAGCGCCCTGTACGTGGACAAGCTCGAGGAGACCGACCACTACATGCAGGTCATGGACCGCCTGTGCGTCCAGGCGTACTCCCTCTCCGAGAGCAAGCGGTTCCTGCGCGAGCTGCGCGACGAGCTCGCGGGCTGACGCCTCTCACGAGCGGGTGCCGGATGCGGTGAACCCGGCGGGGCCGGTGAGCGTATCTGAAGGATGTTGACACATTCGCGCCGGATCGGTGTCGCCAGGAACATCCGCGTGGTCGCCACCGTGACCCTCGCCCTCTCGTTCTCCCTCGCCTGCAGCGCGGAGCAGCCCCCCGCGGCCCCGGCGGCGGCCGCGGCCGGCAACGCCGCTCCCGCGGGGCCGCCGCTCACCGTGGAGCAGCTGGCCGAGAAGGTCGGCTGCAAGCCCGAGATTCAGGTCGACGCGGTCGACATCCGGACGGGGGCCTGCAAGACCGCCACGGGACGGTTCTTCATCAGCACCTTCGTCACCCAGTCCGGCAAGGACCAGTGGATGGACCAGGCGCCGGAGTACAACCCGCACCTCGTGGGGGACCTGTGGACCGTGCTCGGCGCGCGGAAGGTCCTGGACGAGCTGCGTCAGGAGCTGGGCGGCGACCTGCACCTGACCGACCACCGGGTG
Organism: Streptosporangium sp. NPDC050148; assembly: GCF_055586505.1. Taxonomy (NCBI): domain Bacteria; kingdom Bacillati; phylum Actinomycetota; class Actinomycetes; order Streptosporangiales; family Streptosporangiaceae; genus Streptosporangium; species Streptosporangium sp. NPDC050148. The sequence goes on from NZ_JBVJIA010000014.1 coordinate 24,329, forward strand.
AGCCCGACCCCGGCCCCGCCCGCGGGATGAGCGCGACCCCGGAACCACGCACCGGATGAACACGACCCCGAAGGCGCGTGCCGGGTGGACGCGGCTCCGGCGCGCCGGGTGAAGGCGGCTCCTCATACCGCGTGCCGGATGAGCGCGGCCCCGCCGCCGGTCACCGGGTGAGGGACGGGGCCCTCCCGATCCCTGCCGGGCATTCCGCCCTTCCGGATTTCCCGGGAGGGCGGAATATCCCTTAATGAAATGGATACGGCATTGCCTGGTGATTCGGCGATCCGTAGCATCCGTCCCATGTCCATCACACGTGAGTTCGCCTATGCCTCGCCCTCGCGTCCCGCCGACGCCGAGTGCGTGTGGTACCGCTCCAAGGGCGACCTCTACGACCTGATCCGTACGGGCAGCGACGGGGAGTTCCGCTACCACGCCTTCCACGCCCGTGACGGCCGCTACCTGCAGGCCTTCGCCTCCTGGGAGGACGGTCTGGAGTGGATCAGGGAGCGCGTCGGGGACGAGTGAGGGGGACGCCGGCCCGTTCCGCAGGGCCGGGTACGCCGCCGCGCGGGTGAGGTCGCGCCGGTGAGGTCGCGGAACGCCGATCCGGCATGACTGATTCGAGATACTCTGCCGGACGTGCGGCGATTGATCACTTCCCGAGGAGTACGGCTCGCGCTCGCGGTCGGCGCGACGGCGATGGTGGTCATCGCGATCGTCACGCGTCTCCACCGGAGCCGGAGCCCGATCCCGATCCGGGCACACCGGGATTCCGGCCCCCTCCGTCACGACGTCCCGCCCGCCGGGGCCTCGTCTCCGGCGCAGGCCGGGTCCCCGGCCAGGGCGGTGAGCGGGCCCGTCCCGCCGTGGCCCCCGGTCCCGGTCCTCGGCGCCCCCACCGCCGAGGATCTCAAGCGCCACGACGCCGGACCCTCCGCTCTCCGTTCCGCCGTCGAGGGCTTTCTCGCCCGATCGCCGCGAGAGCCGCGAGAGCCGCTGGACGAGACCACCCGGCGCCGGCTGCGCCGCTGGGGCGCCGCCGGGCTCGCGTTCCTCCTGCTGGCGGGCGCCACGCAGGCCCTCGAGTCCGCGGTCTTCCCCTCCGGGACGCCGATCGAGGATTCCGGCCGGTACGCGAGATCGTGCACCCAGGGCCGGGATCCCCTCGCCCTCACCTACGCCTGTACGGATAACGGGCCGAGGGCCGACGCGGTCCTCGGTGAGGAGCCGTCCTCTCCGTCCACGGGGCCGCCGGAACAGTCGGAGTCGCCGGTGCCGGACGTGACGCCGGAGACGCCCGAGCCGGACCACGGGCCGGTTACCGACGCGGACTGCCGGCCCGCCCCCGCCGTCCCTCGCGTGCGGCCGGTCGATCCGAGGGTGACGCGGGCGGTGAACCGGCAGTGGCGGCGGATCGAGAGGTGGTTGAGGACCAACGCCCCCGCGAGCCGTCGCACGCTCGGCAGGCCCGGGAGGGCCCGGACGATCGCGGTGGCGGAGGCGCAGACGGGCCTGCGCTTCCCCGACTCCCTGCGGGCCTCGCTGCTGAGACACGACGGGACCGTCTTCGTGGAGGGCGTCTGGCGATTCGGTTTCCAGGGGGACATGAACCTGAGCGTCCGGGAGATCCGGGACACGTGGCGGATGCTGTGCGGGATCGATTCCGGCGACGGGGGCGAAGGAGCTCTCTCCGATCCGCGATCGGAGTGGTGGGACGGGCGGATGATCCCCATCACCGCCGACGGATCGGGGAACCATCTGGTGGTCGACTCGGTGAGACGCGACGTCGGAGGGACCGATCACGAGGGGAACATGCGCTTCACCGTCGGAGGAATCGCGATCCGCTCGTACTACGCCCTGCTGAAGGCCACCGCGGACGCCCTGGAGACCGGCGGCTCCATCGGGCACATGAGGCCCCGGGCGGTCGACGGTCGGCTGGAGTGGGAGGTCGCCGAGTCGTCACCGGCCACGGACCCGGGCACCTCCGGCTCCCCCTGACGCGACCCTGACGACCCTGACGACCCTGACGGGGCGAACAGACCGGACGAGACCGGGGAACGGGCCGGGTCGAGGGAACGGGCCGTCGAGGGAACGGGCCGTCGCGCCGACCCGCGGGAGCGTCCCCGCGACGGTCGTCACACCCCGGTCGTCGCGGGATCCCCGGCAGCGTGCTCAGGACCGTCGTGCGCGGTCGTGGTCGGCCGGCCCGGGACCCCCGGAACGCGGCGGGGACGCCCTGCCCGAGAGTGACACGGGGATTCGCGGAGAAGGCTTTCACTCTCCGTGGCCATTGCGTAACGTTCTGCGTGTCGAGGGCCCCCGAGGGCGGCCGTCTCGTCGATCCGCCGAGCGTGACCACCTCCCGCTCCGCCGCGTGTCCCGGTGTCCGGCCCGGTCGTCCGCGAGCGGGCCGGGGCAGACCGGAAGGACAGCGCGTGCCCCCCTTCGAGCTCCCCGACTTCTACGTGCCGTACCCGGCCAGGCTCAACCCGCACGTGCAGACCGCGCGCGAGCACACCCGCGGCTGGGCCCACGACATGGGCATCCTCGACGAGGAGCTCGGGATCTGGGACGAGGCCAGGCTGGAGGCCATGGACTACGGCCTGCTCTGCGCCTACACCCACCCCGACGCCCCGGCCGCCGAGCTCGACCTGATCACCGACTGGTACGTCTGGGTGTTCTTCTTCGACGACCACTTCCTGGAGACCTTCAAGCGCAGCGGCGACCTGGCCGGGGCCCGGGAGTACCTCGACAGGCTGGCCGCCTTCATGCCGGTGCACCCCACGGGCACGCCCGGCGAGCCGCGCAACCCGGTGGAGCGCGGCCTGGCCGACCTGTGGGCCCGCACCGTCCCGGCGAGGTCCGACGGCTGGCGTGCCCGGTTCGCCGAGAGCACGAGGAACCTGCTCGACGAGTCGCTGTGGGAGCTGGCCAACATCAACGAGGGCCGGGTCGCCAACCCGATCGAGTACGTCGAGATGCGGCGCAAGGTGGGCGGTGCTCCCTGGTCGGCCAACCTGGTCGAGCACGCCGCCGGGGCCGAGGTCCCGGACGCCGTCGCCGCGAGCCGGCCGATGCGCGTGCTGCGTGACACGTTCTCCGACGCGGTGCACCTGCGCAACGACCTCTTCTCCTACGAGCGCGAGGTCGGCGACGAGGGCGAGCTCAGCAACGGCGTGCTGGTCTTCGAGCGCTTCCTGGGCTACGACACCCAGCAGGCCGCCGACGCCGTCAACGACCTGATCACCTCCCGGCTGCACCAGTTCGAGAACACCGCGCTGACCGAGCTGCCCGCGCTGTTCGAGGAGCACGGCCTGGACCTGAGGTCCCGCCTGGACGTGCTGGCCTACGTCAAGGGGCTGCAGGACTGGCAGTCGGGCGGCCACGAGTGGCACCTGCGCTCCAGCCGCTACATGAACGATGCCTCGCGCGACTCCCCGGTCGCCGCCCCGGCCCTGCTGGGCGGCCCGACCGGCCTGGGCGTCGCGGCGTCGCGGATCAGGCTGGCACCGGGCCTCACCGGGCCGGGCGGGATCAGGAGTCACACGCACGTCCCGCTGCGGAAGGTCGGGCCGATGCCGCTGCCCGAGATCTACATGCCGTACACCGCCCGGATGAACCCCCACATGGACCGCTCGCGCCGCAACGCCGTCGAGTGGGCCCGCGAGATGGGGATGTTCGAGCAGCTTCCCGGCTTTCCCGGGCTGGCCGTGTGGACCGAGCACAAGCTCGTCTCCTACGACTTCGCCGTCTGCGCCGGGGCGATCGCTCCGGACGCGACCGGCCCCGAGCTGGACGTGTCGACGTTCTGGCTCACCTGGGGCACCTACGCCGACGACTACGTCCCGGTGGTCTTCGGGTCCCGCCGCGACCTGGCGGGGGCGAAGCTGTTCGACGCGCGGCTGGCGGCGTTCATGCCGCTCGACCTCTCCGCCGTCCCACCGCCGGCCAACCCGGTCGAACGCGGCCTGGCCGACCTGTGGGTCCGTACCGCCGCCCCGATGTCGCGGGACGCGCGCGCCACGTTCCGCCGGGCCGTACGGGACATGACCGACAGCTGGCTGTGGGAGCTGGCCAACCAGGCCCAGAACCGGGTCCCCGACCCGGTCGACTACATCGAGATGCGCCGCAGGACGTTCGGCTCCGACCTCACGATGAGCCTGTCCCGGCTGGCGCACGGCCGGTCGGTCCCGCCCGAGATCTACCGCACCCGGACGATGCGCGCCCTGGACGACTCGGCCGCCGACTACGCCTGCCTGGTCAACGACCTGTGCTCGTACCGCAAGGAGGTCGAGTTCGAGGGCGAGCTGCACAACTGCGTGCTGGTCGTGCAGGACTTCCTCGGCTGCGACCGGCGGCGGGCCGCCGACATCGTCAACGACCTGATGACCTCCCGGATGCGGCAGTTCCAGCACATCGTCGCGACCGAGCTGCCCGTCCTGTACGACGAGCACGACCTGGACTCCGCCTCCCGGGCGACGCTCGACGCTCACGTACGGGAGTTGCAGGACTGGATGGCCGGGGTCCTGCTCTGGCACCTGCGGACCCGCCGCTACGACGACTCCGAGCTGCACCACCCGCCCGCGCGGGTGCGGCCGGTCACCGGTCCCACCGGGCTGGGCACCGCGCTCGCCCGTCCGGGATCGCGGGCCCGCGCCGGGGCGGTGCCGGTCCGGCCCCGCTGACGCCGGACGGACACGGGCGGGGTCTCCGGGCCGGACCCCGCCCGTGTCCACGGGGCCACACGCCGCGCCGTTCGGGATGAAACGTACATCGAGGCTCGTCTCCATACGGCGCGTTCCGCGGGACGAAGTCCCAGGCAAGCGCTTTCCTAAAGCCTCGCCGGTCGGTCCGGACGGTCGGCGCTCCCTTGACGACGGCAGGGGCCGCCCCGACACTTGCCCGGAACCCGTGAAAGATCTCCGTGACCCCGGCCGCTTCTCGCCCCGTTTTGTTAACGCTAACACCGATCAAGGAGGCACCGCATGCCGAGTCCCACCCTCGGCGCGGTGCGCGGTGTCGTCCGGACCGGGCACCGGTGACCCCGCTCCCGTGCCACCGGCCGATCGTCCGGAGTTCCATCCCTCCACCTTCCAGGAGTACCCCTCATGTCCCGAAGAAAGGGCATCGTCGGCGCGATCTGCGCGCTTCTCCTCAGCCTCGGCTGCCTGGTCGCGGTCACGGCACCCGCCCAGGCGGTGGGCGAGACCACCTTCCGCAACCCGCTGCTGCCCAACGGCGCCGATCCGTGGCTGCGGTACCACGCGGGCAACTACTACCTGGCCACCACCACGTGGAACTCCCAGCTGGTGATGCGCAAGTCGCCCACCCTGGCCGGTCTGCGCACCGCCGCCCCGCAGCACGTCTGGTCGGAGACCGCAGCCGACAGCTGCTGCAACTTCTGGGCCTTCGAGTTCCACCGGCTCAACGGCCCCAACGGCACCCGCTGGTACATGATGTACACCTCCGGGGTGAGCGCCGACCTCGACCGCCAGCACCTGACCGTGCTGGAGAGCGCCGGTGACGACCCGATGGGGCCGTACACCCTCAAGGGCTCGCCGATGCCGGACACCTGGAACATCGACGGCTCCTACCTGCAGCTCAACGGACAGCTCTACCTGCTGTGGTCGGAGTGGCAGGGGGCCGACCAGAGCCTGTGGATCGCCCGGATGAGCGACCCCTGGACGGTCACCGGTTCCAGGGTCCTCATCTCCAGGCCCACCCACTCCTGGGAGACCGTGGGCGGGCGCACCAACGAGGCGCCCGAGGTGCTGCAGCGCAACGGGAAGACCTTCATCGTGTACTCGGCCAGCTCCTGCAACACGCCGGACTACAAGCTCGGCATGCTCACCCTGACCGGGAGCGACCCGCTCAGCGCCTCCTCCTGGACCAAGGCGCCCAACCCGGTCTTCCAGCGCGCCAACGGCGTGTACGGCCCCGGCCACCACGGCTTCTTCACCTCTCCGGACGGCACCGAGGACTGGATCGTCTACCACGGCAACGCCTCCACCGGCGAGGGCTGCGGCAGCACCCGGTCCACCCGGGCACAGAAGTTCACCTGGAACTCCGACGGCACCCCGAACTTCGGCGCGCCCGTCTCCACGAGCACCGACCTGCCGGTGCCCTCCGGTGAGCTGGGCCCGATCACCACGGCGGTGAAGGGCGCCGCGTACACGCTCGTCAACCGCAACAGCGGCCTGTGCCTGGCCACCACCGGCGGATCGGCCGCCGACGGGGCGAACGTCGCCCAGCACTCCTGCTCCGGTACGGCCGCCCAGTGGGTGCTGGACTCCACCGCCGACGGCCACCACCGCCTGGTCAACAAGCAGAGCAACAAGGCCCTGGACGTGGCCGACTGCGGCACCGCCGACGGCACCGACGTCCGGCAGTGGGCGTGGCTGGACAACACCTGCCAGCAGTGGCAGCCGATCACCACCTCCGACGGCTGGCTGCGGCTGCAGAGCCGCAGCAGCGGCAAGGTGCTCGACGTGGCCGACTGCGGCACCGCCGACGGCGTCGACGTCCGGCTGTGGACCTGGTCGAACACCACCTGCCAGCAGTGGCGGCTGCAGCCGGTCGGGAACGTCGCGATCACCAGCCTGCAGAGCGGCAAGGTGCTCGACGTGGCCGACTGCTCGACCGGCAACGGCGCGAACGTCCGTCAGTGGCCCTGGCTCGACACCGACTGCCAGAAGTGGACCTTCGGCCACACCGACAACGGCCACTACCGGATCCGTCCCGCCCACAGCACCGGGAGCTGCCTGATCGTGAACGCCGCCTCCACCGCCGACGGCGCCGACGTGACGCAGGGGGCCTGCTCCGGCAACAACTCCCAGTGGCGGATCGAGGTGCTCACCGACGGCTCGGTCCGGTTCACGGCCCGGCACAGCGGCAAGGCCCTCGACCTCGCCTCCTGCGGGCTGGCGGCCGGTGCCGAGATCGCGCAGTGGGCCTGGCTGGACAACATCTGCCAGCGGTTCGCCATCAGGGCCACCTGAGCGATCGGCCCGGGGCCCCGCCGTCACCGGTCGGCGAATCGGCGAATCGGCGAATCGGCGAATCGGCGGGTCAGCGGGTCGGCGGGTCGGCGGGGCGGGGGGACCGGCGTGAACGGAGATCGTACCGGCGCGGCCTGACCCGCGGTGCCGGCCGTTCCGGCGCCGGACCCGTCCCGTTATCCGGGCCCGTCCCGTTATCCGGGCCCTTCCCGTTCCCCGTCCCGGGCCCGGGTTCGCTCCCGGGTCCGTTCTCCGTCCCGTTCCCGTTCCCGTTCCCGTTCCCGGGCCCGGTCTCCGGCTCGGGGGAGGGGGAGGGGGAGGCCGGTGCGGGAGGCTGCTCCGGGTTCGGGGCCGCCCTGCCGGGCTCGGCGACCTCGGGGATCACCGGGGCGGTGACGACCTCCGTGCGGGGCTCCTCGACCGGCTGGCCGGTGGACAGGTCGACGGCCGTGCCGTGGTGGCTGGTCGCGGCGTGCGAGGCGGCGAACAGGATGAGCACGTTGACCAGCTTCAGGAACAGCAGCATGCCCACCGCGCCCGCGACGACCTGGTACGCCGGGTTGGCCGAGCTCGCGTTGAAGTAGGCCTGCCCGAGGTTCTTGATCAGCTCCAGCCCGATCGTGATGATCAGGGCCGGGCCGATGACCCGGCGCGGGGAGAGGCGCATCCGGGGGGTGAGCGTCAGCAGCGCCGTCGACAGCAGCAGGTTCACGCCGATGCCGAGCACGAAGGCCGCGGCCGAGAGCGTCCAGCGCGCCGGGGTCGCCTCGGTCCCGATCGTCTCCCCGATCAGCCAGGTCAGCGCGGTCTGGGCGCCGAAGGAGAGGGTCAGCGAGACCGACAGCAGCAGCCCGAGCATGACCATCACGGCCAGGTCGATCAGCCAGCGCAGGAAGAAGTTGCCCGGGTACTGCACCAGCCCCCAGACGGCCCGGATGGAGGAGCGCATGGAGTCGATCCAGAACAGGCCGGTCAGCGGCAGGCCGAAGGAGGCGATCACCCCGGCCGTGTCCCGCGCGTCGCGCAGCGCCTGCACGTTCAGGCGCGGCAGCGTCTCGCTCAGGTAGTTCTCCACCTGGGAGATCGCGGCCGGTGTGTCCATCACATGGCCGATGATCACGAAGCCCAGCAGGACCAGCGCGAAGGTGGCGTAGAACGCGTGATAGGTCATGCCCGCCGAGAGACGGCCCGCGTCGGTGCGGTCGTAGTGGATGGCGGCGCGGACGAGATGGTCGAGCCAGTCGTACCGCTGCCGTAGGTCGTTCCATCCCCTGGTGAGCCGGTCGGTCCACCGGCTTGCCCTCGCGGTGGCCGTCATGAGGCCAGACCCTACCCGCAGGAACGCGTTTCACCGCCGCTGACCACCGTCGGGATGCGCGGGAGTGTCCCTCAGGGCGCCGGACGGGGCTGGGCGGCCGGTGGGGGCTCGTAGGTCAGGGCGAACATCCCGCAGAGATCGCGCAGGATCCACTGCCGGGAGCTGAACGAGCGCCCCTACGTGCTGGGGCAGCACGTCAGGATCGAGATCAACGACCCGCTCTCGCTGTACGGGATCCTCCGTCCCGTCGAGACGCTCCGGACCTACACGATCTGGGAGCACTCGCCCGAGTCGCGGGAGTTCGAGCTCCGTGCCCACCTCTACGACGGTGAGGGGATCGGCCTGACCTGGGCGCGCAACGTGACGGTCGGCGACCCGGTGAGGTTCTGGGGGCCGATGGGGGACTTCGCGACGCGGCCCGCGCCGTACCACCTGTTCGTCGGGGAGGAGACCGCGACGGCGGCGTTCGGCCCGATGATCCGCGCCCTCGGGCCGCAGGCGGCGGTGTTCGCGGTGCTGGAGAGCGACACCGAGGAGGACGAGGTCCCGGTGCCCGGCGGACCCACAGGCTGCACCGCGTCCACCGGAACGGTGCCTGGGCCGTGGCCTCCGAGGCGCTGCTCGCCGGGGTGGCGGAGCTCGACCTCCCCGGCGACGCCGGGACGGCGTACGTCGCGGGGGAGGCCCGGACGTGCCGGTTCGTCCGCGACCACCTGGTCCATAAGCACGACTGGCCCCGCACGTCGATCAGGGTCAAGCCGTTCTGGACGCCGGACAGGCGGGGCCTGCACCACTGAGGTGATCCCGGCGGGACGGTTCGGAGACCGGATCACAGGGTGGAGGTGAGCCCTTCTCCGATCCTCTTCAGTTCGGCCTCATGCGGCCACGAAAGCGCCGAAGTCATGTTCCAGTTCCAGGTCACTCACGGCTGTCCGTCCACTTTCACGCCTCCTAACACACTTCGGCCCTCGCGACGGTTGCCCGCTCGTGCGGAGAACTCCGCGGGCAACCCTTCGGAGGGCTCAGGTGTGTGGATGAGTGTGACTTCGAATCGATGGAGCAGTCCGATGACGTTCGCGACCACGCCGACCCGGCGGTCGATCATTCTCGGTGTCGCCCTGGCCGTGGGCGCCACCGTCCTGGGCGCGCCGTCCGCCACCGCGGGCGCTCCCCCGGAGGGTGCCTACTGGCACACCAGGACGCTGACGACGTCCACCCACTTCTGGCGGTTCGGTACGGACTCGAACCCCTATTCGCTGGTCGAGCGGTATGTCTCCGAACGGTGGAGCACTCCCGACGGCAGGGCCTGGTACGGCGGCCGGGACCTGGGGACACGGCCCAGGACCGCGGCGGACAGGAAGGCGTGGCAACGCGACGGCTCCCCCTCCAGGTGGAGTGAATCGATCGACGACAAGACGGTGAAGCTGTCCACCGAGCCCGCCCGGGGTTCCCTGAGCCCCGTACCGAGGGAACAGGACTGGTTCGAGTTCGCGGGGCAGCGGCTGACGTACGACGAGGTTCAGCGACTGCCCGCCGACGTGGGCCGTCTGAAGGACTGGCTCACGAGGGCGGGCCAGGTAGGCCGGGAGATGAACCCGGTCGGCTGGCTCAAGGAAACCCCGCCTGTGCTCCTGCACGACGTTCCCGCCCCGAGGGAGGTTCGCGCCGCGGCCTACCGGGCCCTGCTGACGCTGCCGGGCGTCCGCGCCGACGGTGACGCAGAGGACGACCTGGGCAGACCCGGTGCCGCCGTCGTGATCGACATGTCCGTCAAGGCGGCGAGGAAGGCGTCCTCGACCACGGTGAGGGTGATCGTCGACACCGGCAGGATGGTGTTGCTGTCGCAGAGCCACACGGGCACGGTCGACGGCAAGGCGTCCGCGGAGCGGTCCTACGAGCAGACGCTGATCGAGGTCGGCTGGACGAACTCCCCGCCCGCCGTGCCGGCTCTGCCCTGACGCGCGATCTCTCGAAGGCGGCGACCGGCTCTCCGCCGCTCGCGTCGCCGTGTCATCCCGGCGGATGATGATCCTTTCCGGCCCACCCGCCGCGTCACTCCGGGTTCGTCCCCGAGGACGAAGGACGGGCCGGACATCGCTGGAAGGCTCCTGGGAGGACACCGGAACGGCCACCAGGAGATCACCGATGACAGCTTCCGCACGAACCGCCCGAGCCCGCCGTACCGGATGGGCGATCGCCGGGCTGGGGGTCGCCGCCGCGCTGACGGTGCAGGCCGCGCCCCCGGCGGCGGCCGGACCCGTGCCGTACGAGAAGGGCCCGGCCGCCGAGGGGAGCCCGTGGGGATCATCTGCGTCCGCCCTCACCGGCACGCCGGGATCACCTGCGGTCCCCACCGGTACGCCGGGATCACCCGCGTCGGTCCTGGCCGGCGCGTCCGGTACGTCCGCGAAGGCCCTCGGGGTGTCGCTGCCGGCGCCCACCGGGCGGCACCCGATCGGCACGGTCTCCCTGCACCTGGTGGACCGGTCGCGCCCGGACTCCCTGGTGCCCTCCCAGCCCTACCGGGAGCTCATGGTGAGCCTCTGGTATCCGGCCCGCCGGTCGGGGAACCTCCCCCTGGCGCCGCAGATGCCGCCGCTGGCCGCGGCCGACTTCGACCGGGACACGGCCTCCGACCTGGGCATAAGGCCCGGCGAGGTGGACTGGGCGGCGACCAGGACGCACGCCCGCGCCGGTGCCCCGGTGGACCGCGGCGCGGGCGGCCTGCCGGTCGTGCTGTTCTCACCGGGGTACGAGGCCCCGCGCACGCTCAGCACCGTCCTGGTCGAGGAGCTGGCCGGCCGCGGCTACCTCGTCGTCACGGTCGACCACACCCACCAGCTGGACCAGGTGGAGTTCCCCGGCGGCCGGGTCGAGAGGTCCAAGCTCCCGCCGGTGCGGACCGAGCAGGAGCAGGCGAGGCTGTTCGACATCCTGATGCCGACCCGGGTCGCGGACATGCGGTTCGTCCTGGACCGGCTGGCGCACCTGGACCGAGGGCGGAACCCCGACGCGGCGCGCACGAGGCTGCCGTCCGGGCTGCGCGGCGCCCCGGACCTGTCCCGTGTCGGCGTCTTCGGCCACTCCATGGGCGGGGCCACGGCCGCCCAGCTCGTGCACGACGACCGGCGCGTCGACGCGGGGGTCAACCTCGACGGCGTCCTACTGGGGCCGGTCGCAAAAAGCGGCGTGTCCAGGCCGTTCCTGCAGGTGGCGGGGGAGACCACCACCCGGCGGACCGAGCCCACCTGGAAGTCCTTCTGGGAGAACTCCACCGGCTGGAAGCGCGAGGTGCGGTTCACCGGGGCGCGGCACTTCTCGTTCTTCGACCTCCAGGCGATGTTCCCGCAGATCGCCGGGGAGCTGAAGGACGTGCCCGTCGCCGAGACCATCGGGACGATCGACCCCGCGCGCTCGGTCGCGGCCCAGCGCGCCCACCTGGCCGCCTTCTTCGACCTGCACCTGCGGGGACGGCACACCCGCCTCTTCGACCGTCCTTCCACGGCCTACCCCGAGGTGAAGCCGATCCCGTAGTCCGATGCCCGTGCCGGGAGTGCAACCTGGGGTGTAGCCGGATCTCCGTCCGGAGGGGGAACCCGGCAAAACGGATGATACGTATCGTTGGGCCCGTGTTCAGCAGACCGCGCGCCTGGGTGGCGCGCCACGGCGTCCTCGGGGACGCCCTCGTCGTCGCGCCGCTGGTCCCGTTCTGCCTGATCCAGGTGATCCACCCGGGCGGGCCGGGGATGCGCACGGGTGGCCCGTGGGCCGGCCTCGTCCTGGTCGCGGCCCTGCTGATCCCGCTGTTCTGGCGGCGCCGGTACCCGCTCGCGGTCTTCGCGGTCGTCGCGTCGGTGAGCTTCGTCCAGTGGGCGACGGGCCTGGGCATGATCGCCGGGAACGTCGCGGTGCTGGTCGCCATGTACGGGGTGGCCTCCCGGTGCCGGACGCGCTGGGCGATCGCGGCCGGGGCGGTCGCCGAGCTCGGCATCCTGCTCGTGGTGTTCCGGCCGGACGACACGGTGTCCGTACTGGTCAAGGAGTACGCCGCGTTCTCGGTGTTCGTCGTGGCGGTCTGGATCGCCGGGATCAACGCCGGCACCCGCCGCCGGTACGTGGAGAGCCTGGTGGGACGGGCGGAGCAGGCGGAGAGGGAGCGGGACCAGCGGTCCCTCATCGCGGCCGCGGCCGAGCGGGTGCGCATCGCCCGCGAGCTCCACGACGTGGTCGCGCACAACATGAGCGTGATCGTCATCCACGCGGACGGCGCCGGGTACGCCCTCGACAGCGACCCCGAACTGGCCCGCCAGGCCCTGCGGACCATCTCGACGACGGGCCGCAGGGGGCTCGCAGAGATGCGCCGGCTGGTGGGCGTGCTGCGCGACGACACGGGGACCGCGGAACCGCACGCCCCCCAGCCGGGCCTGGCGCGGCTCGGCGAGCTCGTCGACCAGGCGCGGGCCTCCGGCCTGCCGACCGAGCTCGCCGTCCGCGGGACCCCCCGGGACCTGCCCGAGGGGGAGCAGCTGGTGATCTACCGGATCGTCCAGGAGGCGCTGACGAACACCCTCAGGCACGCCGGGCCGGGTACCCGGGCCGTCGTCGAGCTCGGGTTCGGCCGCGACGAGGTCGAGCTGGAGATCGCCGACGACGGCCGGGGGCCGGCCGGGCGCGGGAGCACCGGTGGCCACGGGCTGGTCGGCATGCGCGAGAGGGCGGCGGTGTACGGCGGGACGGTCAGGGCGGCTCCCCGTTCCGGCGGCGGCTTCCAGGTGCTCGCCCGCATCCCCGTGGGCCGGGACGAATGAGTCCCCACGGCGCAGGGCGGGGTGCCGTCCACCGGGACACACCGGAACCGGACGCCACGGAACGGGCGCCGTTCGGACGGGTGTCGCTGGAACGGGACCCGTCGCGACGGGATCTGCCGGGGAGGGGACCGAGGGGACCGAGGGGACGCGGGCCGGAAGGACGGGCGCCGGGAGCGCGGACATCGCCGGAGCGGGGTGGGACACCATGATCCGAGTCGTGCTGGTCGACGACCAGGAACTCGTACGGGCGGGGTTCCGGCTGGTCCTGCGCTCCCAGCCGGACATCGAGCTGGTCGGCGAGGCCGCGGACGGCGCGGCGGCGATCGAGGTGCTGCGCGCGATCGAGGCCGACGTGGTGCTCATGGACGCGCGGATGCCGCGGATGGGCGGCGTCGAGGCGACCGGCCTCATCCGCGACGGCGCCACCGACGGGACGCCGAAGGTGCTCATCCTCACCACGTTCGACCTGGACGAGTACGCCTTCGCCGCTATCAAGGCGGGGGCGTCGGGCTTCCTGCTCAAGGACGTGCCCCCGGCCGACCTGTTCGGCGCCGTCAGGTCGGTGCACGCGGGGGACGCCGTGGTCGCGCCGAGCACGACCCGGCGCCTGCTGGAGCGCTTCGCCGTCCACCTGCCGGACGACATCCCGAGGAGGGACGCGCACGGGCTCACCGCGCGGGAGCGGGAGGTGCTCCTGCACGTGGCGCGCGGCCTGTCGAACACCGAGATCGCCGAACGGCTCCGGCTGGCCGAGGCGACGGTGAAGACGCACCTCAACCGGATCCTCGCCAAGCTGGACCTGCGCGGCCGTGCCCAGGCCGTGGTCTACGCCTACGAGAGCGGCCTCGTCACCCCGGACCGTCCCGGGGACTGACGTCCCGATCCCTCTCGGTACCGGCCCGATCGGACCCGAGAACGAAGCCACGATTGCCTAATCCACTATTTATTGGTAGGGAATAGGCATGTTCGCGACCGTGCGCCTGGTCCGGCGCCTCCACCTCGACCTGTGCCGGGTGGCCGGCTCGACCTGTCGCTCCTGACCGCCGCCTTCCGTCCGCGGCCACCCGCCTTCCTTTTTCGTGTCATGCCGCGCCCGGCTCCCGGTGGCGCGGACCGATGACCTCCCGGAGTGACAGCCGTGACCCCTTCCGCACCCACCTCCCTCTCCCCGGACCCCGTCTCCCCGGGCCCCGACGCCGGTTCCGTCCGCCCTCCGGGCCCGCGTGCCCCGGAAGGGACGCGCCCCGGCCGGGAACCGGCCCGGTACGCCCGGACGGCCCGGCGGTTCGGCGTGCGCGCGCTGTCGCTGCTCGTCCTGCTCGGGCTCTGGCAGCTCGCCGCGGTCGCGGCGGACAACCCGTCGTTCGTGCCCGCTCCGGGCGCGGTGTGGGACCAGCTGGCGCTGCTGTCCAGCACCCATGACGGGATCCGCGGCTACAGCGGCCACCTTCTCGTCGAGCACCTGGGCATCAGCCTGCGTCGCATCCTCATCGGCTCGGCGCTCGGGGTGGCGGGCGGCCTGGTGCTGGGCGTCGTGCTGGGTGTCGTGCCGTGGATCCGCTTCGTGGCCGAACCGGTGGTGACCTTCGTCCGTGCCCTTCCCCCGCTCGCGTACTTCAGCCTGCTGATCATCTGGTTCGGCATCGACGAGACCCCCAAGCTGTGGCTGCTCGCCATCGCGGCGCTTCCCCCGGTCGCGGTGGCCACGGCGGCCGCGGTGCACGGCGCCCCCGCCGGCCTGGTGGAGGCGGCCCGCGCGCTGGGCGCGTCCCGGTGGAGCACGATCAAGGACGTGGTGCTGCCCAGCGCCCTGCCGGAGATCTTCACCGGTGTACGGCTGGCCGTGGGCGTCGCCTACTCCTCGGTGGTCGCCGCCGAGACCGTGAACGGCGTGCCGGGCATCGGCGGCATGGTCCGCGACGCCCAGCGCTACCTGCAGACCGACGTCGTGGTCCTCGGGCTGTTCGCCATCGGCATCTCCGGGTTGCTCCTCGACGGCCTGCTGCGCGTCGCCGAGAACCGGCTCATCCCGTGGAGGGGTCGCGTCTGAGCCGTCCCGCCCGCCGTCCCCGCTCCCGCCGATCCCCGCACCACCCGGTGCCCGCCACGCACCATCCCGTGCCGATCCCCGCACCACCCGGTGCCCGTCCAGGCGCCACCCCATGCCGATCCCCGCATCACTCGATGCCGATCCCCGCACCACCCGGCACCGATCCACGTACCACCCAGCCCAGAAAGAAGCCGATCATGTCACGGCCGCGTCCGACACACCTGCTCTCGCTCCTCCTGGCCGTCGCCACGGCCCTCGCCCTGACCGGATGCGGTAACGGCACGGCCTCCGCCGGAGGCGGTGGCGGCGACAAGGCGGCCAAGACCATCCGCATCGCCTACCAGGCGTTCCCCAGCGGCGACCTCATCGTGAAGAACAAGGGATGGCTGGAGAAGGCGCTCCCCGACTACGCCATCACCTGGACGAAGTTCGACTCCGGCGCCAGCATCAACACCGCCTTCGTCGCCGGGAGCGTCGACATCGCGGCCATCGGGTCGAGCCCGGTCGCGCGCGGGCTGTCCGCGCCGCTGAACATCCCCTACCAGGTGGCGTTCGTGCTGGACGTGGCCGGTGACAACGAGGCGCTGGTCGTCAGGAACGACGCCGGGATCTCGGACGTGCCCGGCCTGAAGGGCAAGAAGGTGGCCACCTCCTTCGCCTCCACCGCCCACTACAGCCTGCTCGCCGCCCTGGACCGGGCCGGAGTGGCCGAGTCCGAGGTGAAGATCGTGGACCTGGAGCCTCAGGACATCCTGGCGTCGTGGACGCGGGGCGACATCGACGCGGCCTACACCTGGCTGCCCACCCTGGAGGAGCTCAAGAAGAACGGCAAGGTGCTCGTCGCCAGCCGGGAGCTGGCGACCGCGGGCAAGCCCACCCTGGACCTCGGCGTGGTGTCCACCGCGTTCGTCGGCGCGCACCCCGGGGCGGTCGACGCCTGGCGCAAGGCCGAGGCCCAGGCGCTCGACCTGATCGCCAAGGATCCCGACGCCGCGGCGCAGGCGGTGGGCGCGGAGCTGAACCTGAGCAAGGAGGACGCCAAGTCCCAGCTCAGCCAGGGGGTCTTCCTGAAGCCGGCCGACCTGGCCTCGCCCGAGTGGCTCGGCACGCCGGACAAGGTCGGCGGCCTGGCGAAGAACCTGGTCAGCGCGGCCCAGTTCCTCAAGGACCAGCAGAAGATCGACTCCGTGCCCGACCTGGCGACGGTCGAACGCGCCATCTACAACAAGGGACTCCCCGGTGTTCTCGGCCTCTGACCTCCCGGCCTCGGGGAGCCCGGCGTCCTCGGGGGGTCTCCCGGCCTCCGGGAGTCTCCCGGTCTCGGGGAGGCTCGCGGTCTCGGGGAGGCTCGCGGGCGGCGGAAGGCTCGCGGGCGGCGCGCACCCCGCGGCCACCGAGGTCCTCACCGCCGCCGGAACCACCGGGACCACCGGAACCACCGGAACCGTCGGGACCACCACCGGGACCGGTGTCGCGACCGCCGCCGCCGACGCCGCCGTCCAGGTGAGCGACGTCGAACACGTCTACGGTACGGCCGGTGGCGCCGTGACCGCCCTGGGCCCGGTCTCGCTGACCGTCCCCAGGGGATCGTTCCTCGTGATCGTCGGCGCCTCCGGATGCGGCAAGAGCACGCTGCTGCGGCTCATCGCCGGCTTCGAGCGGCCCACCTTCGGTGTCGTCCGCAGCGGCGGCACCGAACCGGTCCCCGGCCGGGGCGCCGGGGTCGTGTTCCAGCAGCCCCGGCTCTTCCCCTGGAAGAGCGTGGGCAGCAACGTCGAGCTCGCCCTGCGGTACGCGGGCGTACCCCGCGCCGAGCGCGCCCGCAGGGTGCCGGAACTGCTGGAGCGGGTGGGCCTGCACGACGTGGCGGAACGCCGGATCTGGCAGATATCCGGGGGCCAGCAGCAGCGCGTCGCCATCGCCAGGGCGCTGGCGGGCGACGACCCGCTGCTGCTGCTCGACGAGCCGTTCGCCGCCCTGGACGCGCTCACCCGCGAACGGCTCCAGGAGGACCTGCGCCGGGTGAGCGCCGAGACCGGCCGCACCTGCGTGTTCGTCACCCACAGCGTCGAGGAGGCGGTGTTCCTGGGCAGCCGCGTCGTGGTGCTCACCCGGCGTCCGGGCCGGATCGCGCTGGACCTCGACATCACCCTGCCGCGCACCGGGCCCGGCCCCGACGAGCTGCGCGCCCTTCCCGAGTACGCCGCGTTCCGCGCCACGGTCGGCCAGGCCGTACGCGCCGCCGCCGCGTGAGAACGCCCACCCGCGAGGAGAGAACCCGATGACCGTCCGGACCGTCGACGCACCGGCCGCCACCACCCCCGCCACCCCCGTCACGCTGACCCTGACCCCCCTCGGACCGCACTTCGGGGCCCGCGTCGAGGGACTTGGCCTGGCGACGGCCACCGACGAGGAACTGCTCGCGGTCCGCGCCGCCCTGGTCGACCGCAAGGTGCTGTTCTTCTCCGGCCAGGACCTCGACGAGGACACCCAGGTGGCGCTCGGCCGCCGCATCGGCGAGCTGACCGTCTCCCACCCCGTCATCGAGGGCGTGGACGAGGCGCACCCCGAGATCTACGCCCTGGACAGCGCGGACAACGGCTTCGCCGACGTCTGGCACACCGACGTCACGTTCATGCCCCGCCCGCCGCTCGGGTCGATCCTGCGGGCCGTCGTCCTGCCTCCCACCGGGGGCGACACGAGCTGGGCGGACTCCCAGCTCGCCTACGACTCCCTCTCCGCCCCGGTACGGGACCTGGTGGACCGGCTCACCGCGGTGCACGACGGCACCCGCGAGTTCGGCTACTACCTGGCGCAGCGGCGCGGCGGCCGGGGCAACGTCTGGGAGGACGAGGCCGTCACCCGGCTGGAGCCGGTGGAGCACCCCGTCGTGCGGGTCCACCCCGAGACCGGCCGCAAGGGGATCTTCGTCAACCCCGGGTTCACCTCGCACATCGTGGGGGTGTCGGAGGCCGAGAGCCGGGCGATCCTGGACCTGCTCTACGCCCACCTGACCAAGCCCGAGCACATCGTCCGCCACCGCTGGAGCGTCGGCGACGTCGCCATGTGGGACAACCGCTCCACCTCCCACTACGCCAACCGCGACTACGGCACCGCCCGCCGCGTGATGCACCGCATCACCCTGCGCGGCGACCGTCCCTTCGGCCCCGCTCACCCGTTCCAGGTCGCCGGGAGCGCCTGACCCGGCCTGCCGCGCGCGGGGTGGTGCCGACCGGCCCCGCGCGTAGTAGCGTCCGGGAGATGGAGCGGGTGAGCGGGCCCGGTTACCGGCTGCGGTTCGGCTCGGGCGCGGCCGGGATGGAGCGGCTGGAGGCGTCGCTGGTCGGCACGGCGTTCGCGCCGCACCGCCACGACACGTACGCGATCGGCATGACGCTCAGGGGCGTGCAGACCTTCCGCTACCGCGGTGAGCTGCGGCACTGCCTGCCCGGCGAGTGGCACGTGCTGCACCCGGACGAGGTCCACGACGGCGCGGCCGGCACCGACGAGGGGTTCGGCTACCGGATCGTCTACCTCGACCCGTCCCTGGTGCAGGAGGCGCTGGGCGGCAGGCCGCTGCCGTTCGTCGCCGACCCCGTGGTCAGGCCCGGCGGGATGCCCGCATCACTGGCCGCCTGCCTGGCCGACATCGACCGTCCGCTGGAGGAGGCCGAACGCCTGGAGATCGCGCTGCTCGTCGCGGACGCGCTGGAGCGGCACTCCGGGACGAGGGCCGCCAGGCGGGAGCCGCTCGCGCTGGAGGCGCTCTCCCGGGTACGGGAGCTGATCGTCGCCGACCCGGCGGTCAGGCACTCGCTCGCCGAGTTCGAGGCCGTCTCGGGCCTGGACCGGTGGACGATCGCGCGCCAGTTCCGCGCCGCGTACGGCACCAGCCCGACCCGGTTCCGTACCATGCGGCAGCTCGACCGGGCGCGGCTGCTGATGGCGGGCGGGACGCCGCCGGGCGCCGCCGCGCAGGCCGCGGGCTTCGCCGATCAGAGCCACCTGACCAGGATGTTCAAGCGCGCCTACGGGCTGACACCCGCCCGCTGGACCACCGCGCTCACGGCCCGGCGTTGACGGTCGTGGTCGCGGCGATGGCTACGACCGGTCCCGCACGGCCCGCGTCCTGGCCTCGATGGCGTGGACGACGGCCGCCATGTCGTCGTCGGCGTGCCCCAGCGCGAGCGTCTCCCCGAACAGGGCGTGGCAGACGTCCAGCAGCGGCGAGGCCACATCGGCCTTCCGCGCCGCCTCGGCGATGAGCCGGTTGTTCTTCAGCACGTCGGCGATCGCCGCCTGGGGGGCGAAGTCCTGCCCGATCAGCTTGCCGAGCTTGATCCGGGAGATGTCGCTGGCCATCTGGCCGGAGTCCAGCACCTCCCGGAGCCGTTCGAGGTCGAGGCCGTGCCGGTCGGCGAAGTGGAAGGACTCGGCCAGGCCGGTCACCGTCGTGATCAGGAACACGTTGACCGCGAGCTTCATCAGCAGCCCGTTGGGCACCGGGCCGCAGTCCACGGCCTGGTGGCACATCGGCCCCAGCAGCGGGCGGACCTCCTCGACGGCCGCGGGCGCGCCCGCCAGCATCGCCACGAGCCGTCCGGCCTTCGCGGGCGCGCGCGACCCCGAGACGGGCGCCTCGACGTAGCGGCCACCCGCGGCCAGGACGTCGGCCTCCAGGCCCGCGGAGAAGACGGGCGTGGTGGTGCCCATGTGGACGATCGTGCGCCCGGCCACGGTCGCGGCGAACCCGGGGGTTCCGCGCCCGAGGACGGAGTCGATCGCGGCCTCGTCGGCCAGCATCAGGAAGGTCACGCGCGCCCGTTCGAACACCTCGGCCGCGCTCGCCGCCACCGTCGCCCCGGCCTCGCGCAGCGGCCCGGTCCGTTCCGCGGTGCGGTTCCACACGACGAGCGGTGTCCCCGCGCGTACCAGGTTGAGCGCCATGGGCCGCCCCATGAGCCCGAGACCGACGAAGCCGACGTCCATGTTGCCCTCCCGAGTGGGGCACCGTTCTAACCCGTGACGTCCTCGGCGGTCTTGAACGATTGTGCGGGCGGACACGGCCGGAGGCGGGGGACGACCGGGAACGCGGGGAAATCCGCTGGCCGCCGGCGGTGGTGGTCTGCCAGGGTGGCGCGCATGACGGAGGTGGCGGGCGTGCGTGACGTGGCGAGTCTGATCGCGGCCGTGGAGCGGGGTGAGCGCGTCAGGTACCTGATGTTCTGGGGGCACCGGCCGCCGCGCTCCGGCGGGGTCGGGACCGGGTGCCTGTCGCAGTGGTGGCCGGCGGACTTCACCGTGGACGGGGTGGTCTACCGCACCGCCGAGCACTTCATGATGGCGGGCAAGGCCCGGCTGTTCGGCGACGAGGAGACCGCGGCGGAGATCGTGGCGGCGGAGCACCCGAAGCGGGCCAAGGACCTGGGGCGGCGGGTGCGCGGCTTCGACGAGCGGGCCTGGGAGGATGCCCGCTTCGGCCTGGTGGTCCGGGGCAACCTCGCCAAGTTCGCCCAGCACCCGGAGCTGCGGGAGTTCCTGCTGGGGACGGGGGAGCGGGTGCTGGTCGAGGCGAGCCCGGTGGACAGGGTCTGGGGGATCGGCCTGGCCGCCGACGACGAGCGCGCCGGGCGGCCCGAGCAGTGGCTCGGGCCGAACCTGCTGGGGTTCGCGCTGATGGAGGTACGGAGGGCACTGCGGCAGGGGTGAGGACCGGTCCCCGTACCGGGTGAGACCGCAGGGTCACCGGGTCACCGGGTCACCGGGGTCACCCGGGCACGCCGGACGCGGGCCGCCGAGCCCCTCGGTCCGCCGGGGAGGCCGGTCGCCGTCCGGGTCACCCGGGCCCGCCGAGGACGCCGTTCGCCAGCCGGGTCAGGGCGGCCGCGATCTGCTCGGGGGTCAGCCCGCGGTCGGTGCGCTGGAAGCCGTACACCTCGGGGGCGAGCGGGGCGAGCAGGGAGTCCGTGAGCGCGTCCGGGTCCGGCACCCCCGCGGCGACGAGCAGGGACCGTACGTGCGCCCGCCAGAAGCCGTACGCCCCGGTCGCGAACCGGGAACGGCCGGTCTCGGCGCCGAGGACCAGGTGGGCGTGGTCCTCCAGCAGCCGCACCATGGCGGTGTAGAAGGCCGACAGCCGGGCCGCGGGCGGCGCGCCAGGACCCAGGGGAGGGGAGCCGCGCAGCAGTTTCTCCTGCAGGACCCGCTCGTGCTCGTCGAGCAGGGCGAGGGCGATCGACGCCCGGTCCGGATAGCGCCGGTACAGGGTGCCGCGTCCCACCCCGGCGGCGCGCGCGATGTCCTCCATGGTGACGTTCGGCGCACCCTCGGCCGCGAACAGGCGTTCCGCCGCCTCGAGGATCCGGGCGCGGTTGCGAGCGGCGTCGGCTCTCTCCATGCCCCAGAGCATATCTGGACGCCTTGTCCACTTATCGCGTACGATCCTCTAAGTGGACATCATGTCCGCTTATTTGGAGGGACCCCCATGAGCCATCTGCTCCACCTGGACGCCAGCGCCCGCAGGAACTCGGTCTCCCGGGACCTCTCGCGCAGGTTCGCCGAGACCTGGCGCGCGGCGCATCCGGACGGGCGCTACACCTACCGGGACCTGGCGGCCGATCCCGTACCGCATATCAGTGAGGCGTGGACCGAGTTGTGCGACCACGTGCTGGCGCACGGGATCACCGACATCGGCCGCTACCGGGAGGCCGTGAGCACCCCCGCGCAGCGGGAGGCGTGGGCGGTCCTCGCCCCGCTGCTGGACGAGCTGGTGGCCGCCGACGTGGTGCTCATCGGCACGCCGATGTACAACTACTCGGTCCCCTCGGCGCTCAAGGCATGGCTCGACCAGGTGACGTTCCCCAGGATGTCGCTGGCCGGGCGGCGGTTCGTGGTGACCGGGGCCCGCGGCGGCGCCTACGGCCCCGGAACCCCGCGCGAGCCGGTCGACCACGAGGAGCGCTACCTGCGGGACTTCTTCAGGGGACACTTCGGCGTCGAGGACGTGGTGTTCGTCCACGCGGAGCTGACCAACGCCCTGATCGACCCGGGACTTTCCCACCTGCGGGACGGGCAGGCCGAGTCGCGGGCCGCGGCCGAGCTGCGGGTCCTGGAGGAGGCGAAGAGATGAGCTGGCCGATCCTGGTGCTCGCCGGGCTGGTCGAGATCGCCTGGTCGCAGAGCATCAAACCGACGGAGAACTTCACCAGGCCGCTGCCCACCCTGGTCTGCTTCGCCCTGGCGGCCGGTGCGGTCTGGCTGCTTTCCAGGGCGATGAACGACATCCCGGTCGGCACCGCCTACGCCGTCTTCACCGGCATCGGCGCGGTCGGCGCGGTCACCTTCGGCGTCGTGCTGCACGACGACCCGCTCAGCGCCGGCCGGATCGCCGCCATCGCGCTGATCGTCGGCGGCATCGTGCTCGCCAGGCTCGCCTGACCCGTCCGGTCCCGACGGCCGGGGCGGATCACGCGTCGGCGCGCGAGCCGCCCGCCGCCGACACCGAGGCCGCCTCACCCCCGGCCGGGCTCGACACCCGAACCCGCCACGGCGGCCCTCCGCCCGCGCGGTCGTCGATCACGTGTCCGATCGCCGTCCGAGCGGGAACGCGGTGACGGTGTGCCGGGCGCCCGGCTCCGACGATCCGCTCAGCCGCCGTGGCCGGCGTCGAACTCAGCGCGGGTGATCGCCATGACCCGCACCGGCCGCCCCTGGCCGGGGACCACCGTCTCCCGCTCCTGGCGCATGCCCAGCTTCGTCATCACGCGGGCCGACGCGGAGTGGTCGACGCGGCAGATGCTGATGATCCGATCCAGGCCCACCTCGACGAACCCGAAGCGCAGCGCCTGCCGGGCCGCCTCGGTGGCGATGCCCCGCCCCCAGAAACGCCGGCCCAGCCGCCAGCCGATCTCCACCGCCGGTAGCACCTCGGGCAGGAAGGCGGGGATCGCCAGCCCTGCCCAACCGGCCAACTCCCCGGTCTCGCGCAGCTCCACGGCGAACAGCCCGAAGCCGCGGTCCTCCCAGCCCTGCTCCATGAACGCGAGCGTGGCCGCGGTCTGCTCCCTGGTACGGACCGAGCCGTCGCCGATGAAGCGCATGACCTCCGGATCCCCGTCCATCGCCGCCAACGGTTCCAGGTCCTCCGTACGCCAGCGACGCAGCACCAGCCGCTCGGTCACCACTTCGACCACGGTCGCCTTCCCCTCGGTCGGGCCACCTCGCGGCGTCCGGTCCCGTGGACACGGCGAGGGCGCTCAGGGATCGTGCCGTGACGCACGACCCGATCCTCCTGACCGCACCGTACGGGAAACCGGTTCAACGACTTCGCCGATGCCGTGGCGGCCTTCGCCTTGGACGCCTGAACCGGCCATGTCCACCGCGTGACCCGGCAGGTGGCCGCCTCGGCGTCGGGGCCGTCAAGTCCCCAACACGGTATAGGTCACCTCCGTGAAACCGCACATCCGCGCACCGGTCCCGGCACGATGGGAATCCACTCCTCAACGCATCACCTGCGTCTGTCCCCTGTCGGTCCCCGAACTCATGTTCATTCCTGAATCCGCATTCGAGATGGTGATCAGCATGTCATCGATCAAGGAAAAGGCTGCGGTACTCGCCTTGACCAAGGCCACCGCCGGGCGGTGGCATCACACCGCTCGCGTCATTCGGGCCGGATGCGGCGCCCTACGCCTGGTGGACGGTGACTTCATCGGCCTGGACGAAGACGATCGGGCCCATATCGCAGATGTCGTCCGTAACCTCCGGCCGGGGGACCTGGCCTGGGCCGAGCGGCTCATCGCGGACGCCCGAACTCGTGGTGCTCAACTGATCACTGTGCTGGAGAAAGAATATCCGGGCAACCTCGAATTGGCCTATGACCTCCAGCCTTTCCTGTGGATTCGTGGCCGATTGCTCGCGAACGACTACCGGGCGGTCGCCGTCATCGGCGAACATGACATCGACCAGGCCGTACAAGCGGCTCGCGCGCTGGCCGGGGCCGGTCTGACCATCGTCGCGGGTCTCAGGTCCGAGATCGATGTAGCGATCCACAAGGCCGCCCTTTCTGCTGGCGGGCGTACGCTCGCCGTCCTGGCCTCTGGCATCAATGAGCCGGCAACCGTCGATAAGTACGCCAGTATGGCCAAGGAGATAGCCGCCGACGGCGCGCTGGTCTCCCAGTTCTGGCCCGATACCGCTTTCACGCAGCGGACGGTGGAATTGACACGTATCGTGACCTGCGGCTTGGCGGCTGCCGTCCATGTGGTCGACGGCCGCGAAAACGGCTTCTCCTTCAGGTGCGTCGAAGGCGCCCTGAAAACGGGAAAACATGTATTCGTGCATCAGAGGCTTCACCAGGAACAACCATGGATCGCTCAAGCGGGTTTCCGGGGAGGCATCACTACCGTTCAAGATATTGACGCCCTATGTCGGCAGGCGGTCAATATCGTAGATATGACCTCCCAGCCGACCGTGTACTGAACATGGGTGACGACAAGGCGATAACCGATCGCGTCCTCCCGCTCTACAGGAACGTTCCGGCAGTACGTCCCGGGGTCTGCCGGATCTGCCGTACAGGACCGAACGACGATCGCTTCACAGGAGAGCCGTACGACATCTGCGCCAGTTGCGACCTCACTACAAGGAGTGTTCGCCGGCACGCCGAGCATGTAGTGCCCATCTCGCTCGCCGTAAAGAAAGGAGACGAAAGCCAGCTCTACAGGATCGTGACCTACAGATCCATCAATCCTTCTCAGGCCCGGAAAAGGTCGGAAAAGTTGATGGCCGCGACGCTGGCGCGTTTCTACCGGGCACATGCCGGCTGCCTGGCAGGAGTCGCAGGCGGTCCTTTCACACGGGTGACCACGATTCCCAGTACCCGGCCGAGCCGGTGCACCGAGACGTCCTCCACGATGTCGCGGGTGATCTCCATGGTTGGTGCGCTGAAGGGCCTGTACAAGCCGCTCCTGCTGCCCGACACCGAAAACGCACGCGCGCTCGCGGAGCGCTGTTCGCACCCGGATGCCTTTCGGGTGTCGGGCGAGCGGATCGACGGTGAGCGGGTGCTCGTGGTGGACGACCTGGTCGTGTCCGGTGCTCATGTGCAAAGTGCCGCTTCCGCCCTGTACGAGGCCGGTGCCCATGCAGTGGTCGCTCTCGTGATCGTTCGATTGATCACGTTCGACTCCTGGAGTCCCCACCGGGAGCGGATCTGGGAGGAGGCGTCAGCGGAGCCTTTCGACTTCGACCGCTGCTGTCTGTGCAGAGCGTGAAGGCCGCTCCCCTCGGTGGGCAATTACCGGACCAGACTCGTGTGACCCGCTCGTTCACGGTCGGAACGTGGCGGTGCCGGTCTCGTCGTGGCGGGAAGCCGCAGCGGCCAGGCAGCAGCGGACGAAGTCTCCGACGACGGGGTCGGAGTCGTCGGCGGGCGCCCAGGCCACGCCGACCCGGCTGGGGCCGACCCCGCTGAGGGGCCGGTAGACGACGCCGGGACGCGCGTAGAAGCGGGCGGCGGATTCGGGGGCCAGGGCGATGCCGTAACCGTTGGCGATCGCGTTGAGCCAGTCGTCGGGCCGGTCGGTGACGGCGCCGACGCGGACCGGACGGCCGTCACGCTCGTCGGCCGCCAGCCAGTGGTCCCGCCACCAGCCCGACTCGGCCGGTGCCGCCACGAACGGCTCGTCCCACAGCTCGCGGAAGGAGATCAGGTCGCGCGTGGCGAGCGGGTGCGCCGAGGGGAGCGCGATGCAGCGGGGTTCGGTGAACAGCATCTCCACCCGCAGGGTCTCCTGGCCGGGGAAGGGGAGCCGCAGCAGGGCGACGTCGACGTCCCCGGCGGCGAGCCCGGCGGTCGGGTTCGACCACGCGGCCTGCCGCATGTCGGCCCTCCACCCCGGCCGTCGGCGGGCGAACGCCGCGACGATGTGCCGGGTGGCCTCGTTGGCGGCACTGGCCAGGAAACCGACCCGCAGCACCCGGGCCACCCTGCTGGTCGTGCTCCTGGTCTCCCGCAGCGCCTGGTCCCAGCCGGCCAGCAGGGCGGGCACCCGTTCGGCCAGGGCCCGGCCCGGTTCGGTGAGGGCCATGCCGGTCCGCGACCGGGTGAACAGCCGCACCCCGAGCCGGGTCTCCAGCTGCCGGATCTGCTTGGTCAGCGCCGGTTGCGACACGAACAGCCGCCCGGCGGCGTTGGTGAGGTTCCCCTCTTCCGCCACGGCGAGGAAGTACCGCAGCAACCGCGTGTCGACGTCCATGCCTCCAGGTTATGGATACGGATATTGGACGCGTTCCCGGCCCTCGTCGAGGCTTGACGCGGCGAGCGGCGGCTCGCCACCGTCCACGACCGGCGAGGAGACGCCATGCCCGTTCTGATGATCCGTTACCAGGTGGCCGACGAGGGTGCGCAGGAGGTCGCCGACGCCGTCCGGGCGGCCTTCGCCGAGGTGGAGGAGCGGCGGCCGGACGGCATCCGGTACACCTACCTGCGCCGCGCCGGCGGCACCGAGTTCGTCGCCCTGCTGGAGCTCGACGAGGGCGCCGAGAACCCGCTGCCCGGCATGGAGGCGGCGCGGCGACTGCAGGCGACGGTGGCCAGGTGGGTCGTGGGACCCGCCCCGGAGCCCCGGCCGTTCGAGGTCCTCGGGGCCTACCGGGCCCTCGGCTGAACCGGGGCCGCGCGAATGTTCACCTCCTACGTGGTCGTCACCGTCGTCACGATCGTGGTCAACGCCGGGATCGCCGTGGCCGACCTGGCGCGGGCCGGGTTCGTCCTGGCCAACGGGGCCGAGGTGGGGGTCCCGCCGTCGTGGCTCCCGGTGCTCGCCACGCTGAAGGCCGCCGGGGCCACGGGGCTCCTGCTCGGCCTGCTGGGCGTCCGGCCCGTCGGCGTCGCGGCCGCCGCCGGGCTCTGCCTGTTCTTCGTCGGCGCCGTCGTCGTCCACGTCCGCGCCCGCGTGTTCCACAACATCGCCTTCCCGGGGGTCTACCTCGCGCTGGCCGTCGCCTCCCTGGTCCTGGCGGTCGCGCGATGAACACCGGGATCGTCGCCCGCACGGATGGGACACGGCGCCGTCGTGCGGGGGCCGTCGTGGGCCGTCACCGGGACGGGTCCTCCGGTCTCCGGCCCTGACGGCCACCGCGGTCACCGGGACGGGCTCACCGGTCTCCGGCCTGACGGCCAGCGCCGTCACCGGCCGGGGCCCGTCCGGTGCCTTCAAAAGCCGTGGCGGCGACGCGGCGCCGGTGGCTAGGCTCCGCCCCGGTGATGTGCCGTCGAGCCCGTGTCGCCGTCGAGCCCGTGCCGACGTCGAGCACGGTCCAGGCCGAGGAGATCCGTGTCCGGTACGAAGATGCACGCCGACGAGCTCGACATCGACACCTCGCTCGTCGCCCGGCTGGTCGCGGCGCAGTTCCCGTGGTGGGCGGACCTGCCCGTGGTGAAGGTCCGCTCCGCCGGTACCGACAACGCCATGTACCGGCTGGGGGACACCATGGTCGTCCGCCTGCCGAGGCTTCCCGGCGCGGCCCGGCAGGTCGGCACGGAGCAGCGCTGGCTGCCGTACCTGGCCCCGCACCTCCCGCTGGCCGTGCCCGAGGTCCTCGGCAGGGGCGTTCCCGGCGAGGGCTACGAGCTGCCCTGGTCGGTGTGCCGCTGGCTCGACGGCGAGAACGCCTACGACGCGCCCATCGCGGACCTGGAACGGGCGGCGGCCGAACTGGGCCGTTTCGGGACGGCCCTGCGGCGTCTCGACGCCACCGGCGGGCCGCTCTCCTTCCGCGGAGGGCCGGTGAGCGCGCGCGACGACGACGTCCGGGCCGCCGTCCGCGGACTGGCCGCGGACGGTGCGGTGGACGCCGACGCCGCGACCGCGGCGTGGGAGGACGTCCTGCGGTCTCCGTCCTGGGACGGCGACCCCGTCTGGGTGCACAGCGACCTGCTCCCGGGAAACCTGCTGGTCCGCGACGGAGCGCTCAGCGCCGTCATCGACTTCGGCGGGCTGGGCGTCGGCGATCCCGCCTGCGACATGATGGCCGCCTGGACCCTGTTCTCGGCCGGGACGCGCGACGCGTTCCGCGAGGCGTCCGCCGTCGACGACGCGACGTGGGCGCGGGGGCGTGGCTGGGCCCTGTGCTTCGGGCTCACGGCCGAGAACTACTACCGCGCCAGGAACCACGTGCTCGCCGACGTGGGGCGGCGTGCGACGTCCGAGGTCCTCGCCGACCACCGGCGCGAGGGATGACGGACGCGTCACCCCTGGCGTCCCCCGCCGCCCCCCCGCCGCCCCCCCGCCGCCCCCGTCTCCCCTCGCCGCCCTGCCCGTGGCCGGGTCAGGGACGTGGGCCGGCTCACGGGGGAGTGAAGGCGTCCGCGTGGTCGGTCACCCAGGTGCGGAACGTGCGGGCCGGGGTGCCGGTGATCTCCTCCACCGTGGCCGTGGCGGCCCTCGGCTCGGTCACCAGCGCGGCCTGGGCCGCCAGGACGCCGTCCGCGACCGGGGGCGGCCAGCCCAGGTCGAGCATCCGCCGGCGCGCGTCCCGCGGTGAGACCTCCTCCCAGCGCACCGGGCGGCCGGTCACCTCCCCGATGACGCGTACCTGCTCGGCCTGGGTCAGGGTCTCGGGCCCGGTCGGCTCGTAGGTCGCGCCGTCGTGCCCGTCGCCGAGCAGGGCGTGCACCGCGACCGCCGCGAGGTCCCGCTCGTGCAGCGGGGGCATGGCGGCCGCGCCGTACGGCTCGCGCACGACCGCCTCGGCGCGGATCTGCCCGGCCCAGCGCAGGGCGTTGGCCGCGAAGGCGTGCGGCCGCAGGACCGTCCACTCCAGCCCGGACCGCTCGATCATCCGCTCGATGTGCCGCTCGTGCTCGCGTACGGCCGCCGAGGACAGGTAGACGACGCGGCGGGCATGTTCGGCGACGGCGTCCAGGAGCGGGGGCACCCCCTCGGCCGTGGCGAACGGCCACAGCAGGAACACGGCCTCGACCCCGTCCAGGGACGCCCGCAGGGCACCCGGGGCACCCGGGTCACCCGGGTCACCGAGGTCGCCGAGGTCGCCGCGTACCACCTGCACGTCGTCCGGCAGGCCGGCCGTGCCGGGGTCACGGGCCAGGGCGCGGACCTCGGCGCCCGTCTCCAGGAGCCGCGCCACGACCTGCCGGCCGACCGTGCCGGTCGCTCCGAGCACCAGGGTCCTGCGTCGCCGCGTCATCGAAAGGCTCCCAACGGTCGAGTCGTTTCACCTGCGCCCAACCGTACGAGGGGACGAAGAGACGGCCAATGCGGATGAGTCTCGTTCTCATACGTGTCCGTCTTCGGGGAGCCCCCTGTCTAGACTCCCGCCATGGACGTGCTCAGCGACGTGGTCGCCGCGACCCGGGCCGGGGAGCCCCGTTCGGCGTGCGTCCGCTGGTACGCGCCCTGGGGGCAGCGCTTCCCCGCCGTGCGCGGCTCGGCCGGTTTCCACGTGGTCCTGCAGGGATCGTGCCTGCTGATCCCCACCCCCGGCGACGCCTCCGACGCCTGCGACGGCGCTGACGGCACCCCCGTCGTGCTGAACGCGGGCGACGTGGTGTTCCTGCCGCACGGAGGCGGGTACGCGCTGGCGGACGGCCCCGGCACCCCGCTGAACGGGCCTGCCTGCGACCCGCTGAGCGACTCCCGGTCCGAGGACCGCTACGCCTCGGCGTCCGTGGGGAGGACCGGGCCGGACGGGTCGCAGGCGGTCACCGTGACCCTTTGCGGCGGGTACCGGCTCGACGCCCGCCGCGCCCACCCGCTCCTGGGCGACCTGCCGGAGATCGTCCACCTGCCCGCCCGCCTTGGGCACCGTCCCGAACTGCGCGCCGCCGTCGACCTCCTCGGCGGAGAGCTGGACGATCCGCGTCCCGGCGTGGGCACCGTCGTCCCCGCCCTGCTCGACATGCTGCTGCTCTACATCCTGCGTGCCTGGTTCGACGAGCAGGCCGCGCGCGGCACGGCCACCGGCTGGGCGGCGGCCCTGGGCGACCCGGCGATCGGTGCCGCGCTGCACGCCCTGCACCGCGATCCCGCCCGTCCCTGGACGGTCCAGACGCTCGGGGCGCGGGCCGGGCTGTCCAGGGCGGCCTTCTCCCGGCGCTTCACCTCGCTGATCGGCCGGCCGCCCCTGACCTACCTGACCTGGTGGCGCATGACCGTCGCGGCCCGGCTGCTGCGCGAGACCGACGCCGTGCTCGGCGAGGTGGCCGGCCGGGTCGGGTACGCCTCGGAGTTCGCCTTCGCCGCCGCCTTCAAACGGGAGTACGGCATCGCGCCCGG
Source organism: Streptosporangium sp. NPDC050148 (assembly GCF_055586505.1). NCBI lineage: Bacteria > Bacillati > Actinomycetota > Actinomycetes > Streptosporangiales > Streptosporangiaceae > Streptosporangium > Streptosporangium sp. NPDC050148. Next base: position 54,793 of record NZ_JBVJIA010000014.1, read on the forward strand.
CGCCTACCGGCGGGGCCGGGCCGGGACCCGGAGCGGTGACCCACGGCCCACCGGCCGGGAGGCGCCGGTGTGACGCGCGCCCTGCTCGGCCGCGACCCGCGGGCCAAGACGTCGACGGCCTGCTGCTCGGCCGACGGGACGGCGACGTCGGCGGCCGAGATCGTGATCCCGTACCGGTCGATCGTGTGGGAGAGCACGGCGGGCGGGATGTGACCGCACCGCCCGCCCCTGAGGGCGGTGCGGTCACACCCACGCCGCGGTCGCCTTTTCGCCGGGGAACGCCGCGTCACACGAACGCGGGAGCGCCGCGCTGCCCGAGCCGGGGAATGCTGCGTCACACGAACGGGGGAACGCCGCACTGCCCGAGCCGGGGAGCGCTGTACTGCGCGAACGCGGGAACGCGGGAACGCCGCGCTACGAGAACCGCCAGCGCGTCGCCGTCAGGCCGTCCGCGCCGTAGCCGAAGGCGCGCACGGGCGTGATCCGGTAGAAGCCGTACTCGGGCGAGCCGGGAAGGTGGTCCTCGTGCACGGAGCCGTCGCGTACCGCCAGCTCCCAGCCGTACTTCGCCTCGAAGGCGGCGGCCACCCGCCGGAGCGTGGCCTCGTCCCGCGCCCGGACGGCCTCGCCCTCGACCACCAGGTCGAGGGTCTCGGAGGAGACCGTGACGACGCACGAGGGGTTGGCGGCAAGGTTCCGTCCCTTGCGGGACGTCGGGCGGGTCGTGATCCAGGGGGCGTCGTCGGCCCAGACCGGCATCACGGGCATGGCGTGCGCGCGGCCGTCGGGCCGCACGGTCGAGAGCCACACCTTCGGGGCCGTCCGCAGGCACTCCCGCGCCAGCTCCCACGGCTTCACCGTCGCCTCGTCCGTGCTGATCGGCGTCGCGTCGGCCTCGCCGAACAGGAGCTCGGCGACGGGGAGGGCGGTGCTCACGCCTCGCGCCCGGCGTACTCGTCGTGCAGGCGCCACCACTCGTAGGGCTCGGTCTGCGGCCGGCCCTCGGGCGAGTCCTCCCAGGTCTCCTGCCTGCCGAGCGGGGTCAGGTCGAGGAAGGTCCAGTTGCTGCCGAGCCGTTCGACGCCCCGCCCGGTGGTGAAGTAGGTGCGGTAGACCTCGTCGCCGTCGCGGAGGAAGACGTTCAGCGCGAACCCGTCACCCGCCCCCATGTCCTCGTTGAAGCCGGTGCCCAGCGACGAGAACCACGGGATCGTCCAGCCCATCCTCTCCTTGAACGGCGTGATCTCGTCCAGCGGGCCGCGGGAGGCCAGCACCAGGGTGGTGTCACGCGCGTGGAGATGGGCCAGGTGGCCGATGTTGTCGGTGAACATCGAGCATCCCGAGCAGAAGTGCTCGCCGTCGTTCCACATGAAGCTGTAGACGATGAGCTGACGCCGCCCGTCGAACAGGTCGAGCAGGCTCGCCGGCCCGTCCGGGCCCTGGAAGACGTAGTCCTTGTCGACGCGGACCATCGGCATCCTGCGCCGCTCGGCGGCGAGCGCGTCCAGGGCGCGGGTGTGCTCCTTCTCCTTGACCAGCAGTGCCTCCCACGCGGCCTGCCACTCCTGCTCCGAGACGACCTCGGGACGGTTCACGATGGACTCCCCTCCGTACGTTCCCTAAGGGAACTCATGGGGAAGAACCTAACAGGTACCGTCTCCTGAAGGAACCTCTTCGGCCGGACCGGGCGGGTGTCATGGTCCCGGTCCTGGTCCCGGTCCTGGTCCCGGTCCTGGTCCCGGTTCTTGAGCGCGCCCGGTCAGGGACGGGTGGAGGGCAGGCGCGGGCGCCGCCACCGGCGCAGCGGGTTCGACGGGCCCGCGAAGTGCTGGAACGGTGTCCCGTCCGCCGCCCAGCGGTCGAGTTCCTCCCTGCCGAGAAGGCGGAGGCGGAAAAGCTCCGCCATCTGCCGGGCGTCACGGGTGAAGGAGCCGTTGGTGACCACCACCGCGTAGTCGGCCCCGTGGACCGAGACGGCGGTTCCGTTGACCTCGTACATGACCCGCGCCCCCACCCTGGCGCCGGTGGTGGTGTGCTTGCACTGCACCACGACGACGTTCCCGAGACGGTCGCGGCCGATGACGTCGGCCGCCCTGTCCCCTCGCCGGCCGACGTGCTCGGCGCGGAGACCGTCACGGATCATGAGATCGCGTACGGCCAGCTCGAACTCGGTGGGGGACATGGCGTCCAGGTCGGCCAGGGTCAGGCGCAGGGCCCGCAGGCGTTCGGCCCGGCGCCGGTGGGAGACGACCCTCCCTCGCGTCCAGACGGCGATCGTCGCGACGGCGCCCACCCCCACCGGGACGCCCACGTACCAGGTGCCGAGAACCAGGCCGATGACCGCCTGAATTCCTTTGACCGCGAAGAAACCGGTCACCAGTACGACGACGGCGGCGGCACACCATTCCGTAGGCCCGGCGGGCATCCGCGGCCGGAAAAGCCGCGAGAACCATGGGAAACGCGAGGACCGCAAGGGCCGCGGGAAACGCGAGGGCCGCGAGGGCCGCGAGGACCGCGGGAAACGCGAGGAACGTGAGAACCGGGGCCGGGATCTCACGGCTCTCCGGTCGGCTCGGGGGGCGGAGGCTCGTCCGCCGGATCCGTGGTCGGTTCGGGAGGCGGGACCTCGTCAGGCCCGGCCGTCTCCACGGCCGGCGGCGACGGCGGGGGTGCCTCCTGCCCGCCGTCGAACACCTGTGACCACAGGAACACCGCTCCGGCCAGCAGGGCCAGCATCAGCCACCCCGAACCGGTCCTTCCTTTCGAGCCGCGTTTCCTGACCCAATGGCCTCGCCGGTAGAACCTGCCTTCGGGCATGGTCCCCTCCTTGGGGGCGGGTGGATTCATGGGCACGGTGGACCACATGAGATGTAAACACGCGCCACCGAAGAACGGCATCCGAATGGCAGGGATTCGTCAAGGACGGACGATGAGAAATGCGTATCCGCGTGGTGAGAGGAATGTTCCGGTTTCGGCGAGCGATAGGGGAGACCGCCGTCAGCGCTGAAATGAAAGGCCCCCAAGAATGTCCGTCCCCGCCGCCCCGCCGCTACTATCGCCACCGCCGTACGGCCGGGCCACCGCCGTACGGCCGGACCGGGGCCGTATGAGCCGTGACGGGATCCTACGGACCGTGACGGGACCCTACGGGCCGGGCCGCGACGGGGACCGCGGTCAGACGGGCAGTGGCTCGCCGTGCCGGGACTCGGCCCAGACGGGCACGGTCAGCGTGTCACCGACGGCGAGCCGCCCCGGGCGCAGGACGGAGAACTTGGCGCCGAACACCACGACGCCCTTGGCGGTACGGCGATAGGTGGCCAGGGTCCTGAGGGGCTCGGGCCCGGCACCTTCGCCGCTGTCCTGGTCGACCAGCGTGACGGCGCAGCGGACCGCGAGCTTGGCGTATCCGAGTTCCGCGTCGCCGACGACCACCCGGTGGGCGAGGTCCTCCCGATGGGGCTCGTCCCACCCGTCGATCACGATGTTCGGGCGGAACCTGGACATCGGTACCGCGGGCCCGCTCACCCGCCGGTTCAGCTCGTCCAGCGTGGCCCGGGAGAGGATGTGGGCGGCGTGGCTGTCGGCGTACCCGGAGGTTCCAGGTGTCAGGCCGTCGGCGGCCCTGTCGTGCTCCGGTGGCACCCGTACCAGTCTGCTCGGCGAGCCGAGCACCGACGACAGCCACTCGGCGGGCGCCTCGCCCTGGTCGATCCCCCGGTACTTCTGGCCGAACAGGTCCACCTCCCGGCGGGGGGCGTCCAGGTCGATGGCGACGTGCAGGTCCTCGAAACCGGGGGCGCGGAGCGTGAGCCGTTCGCCACGGGCGTCGACGGACGGCCGGATCACCGCCAGCCGGGGGTCCCGGCGCTGGCTGCGGAACGTCGCGTCCTTGTCGACGACCATGAAGCTGCGGTCGTGGGCCAGGCCCGCACGGGTCAGCACCGTCTCGCCCAGCGGGACACCCGCACAGCCTTTGATCGGATACGAGATCAGTTCGCTGATCACGGCCGTCATCGTCTCTCCCGTCGTGTCGCCCGCACGTCGCGACACTACGGGGACTCCGCACACGACGCCAGACTCGGCGGCCGTATCTGACACCGTTTTGTGAGATTCACCCCGTCCCGCCGGCCCGGGGCGGGGGAACGAGCCCCGGGCCGCGGGGCGGTGACGACGCTCCGGCCGATGTCGTACCAAGCGGCGTATCCGGCCGATGTCGCACCCGGCGGTGCAGCGCCCCCTACTCGGCGTCCGATCGCTTCGCGAGTGCCGGCGTCCGCTTGTGCCGGATGTCCAGGAAGGCGATCACGGCGAAGGCGACGATCATCGCGCCCACGGCCGCGACGTAGCACCAGGGGGCGGGCAGGTAGTTCGCGGCGGTCAGCACGTTCGGTCTCTTGTCGGTGAAGAGGCGGAAGACGATCGCCATCGGCCCCTCCCAGACACCCGCGATGAGGACCAGGAGCATCCCCAGCCGGTACCACGCCTCATCCATCGTCGTTCTCCTTTTTGCGGTCGTGGACGTTACGAACGTATCAATAGCTGTCCCTTTTCTAGCTGATTTAACAGGGGATATCACGACTTACATCACAGAACATCCGCGCCTTTCCGCAGAAACGCGTGACGAAAGAACGAGGGCGGCCCTGGCCGTGACGGCCTCGAAGGACGTGCACCCGTACGGATCCGGCGGTCCGCCAATGATCGTTCCCGTGCCACGGCACACCGAGCCCCCGCACGGGGTCGCACATCTCGTCCCGTGTCGCGTCGAAACGAGGACAGGAACCGGCCGCGATTGTTCGTAGCGTTCCGCCATGACCAACAGCAACCCCATCCTCGTCTTGGGCGGCACCGGCACGGTCGGAAGCCGGGTCGCCGACCGGCTGCGCGACGCCGGCCATGACGTCCGGGTCGCCACCAGGCACGCCGAGTTCCGGTTCGACTGGTCGGCCCCCGAGACCTGGAGGCCCGCCCTCGAAGGCGTGCGCACCATGTACGTCCTCCTGCCCGAGCGGACCGGCATGCCGGAGTCCTTCATGCCGGAGGCGTACCGGACCGGAGTGCGCAGGGTGGTCCTCCACTCGGACCGCGGCGTCGACATCATGAACGTCACCCCCCTGCAGGAGGCGGAACGACAGGTACGCGAATCCAGGTGTGACTGGACGATCGTGCGTCCCGACTGGTTCGACCAGAACTTCGAGACCTTCTTCCGCGACTCCGTCATCGACGGGCGCCTGTGCGTGCCCATCGGCTCGGCACGCCAGGGCTTCGTGGACGCCGGCGACATCGCCGCCGTCACGGCCCGGGTCCTGACCGGGGAGGACCACATCGGACGGGTCCTGCCGCTGACCGGCCCGGAGGCGCTGTCGTTCCCGGAGGCCCTCGACCGCATCCGGGACGCGGGCGGGCCCGCGGTCCACTTCGACGGCACCCCGGACGCGTACCGCGAGTCCCTTGGCGCCGAGGGCGTACCGGAGGAGGTGATCGACACCATGATCGAGAACTTCGCGTCCCTCGCGGCGCAGGGTGACACCGAGCCCACCGGGGTCGTGGAGGAGATCCTCGGGCGTCCCGGGAAGGACTTCGCCACCTACGCGCGGGAGGCCGTGGCCGCCGGGGTGTGGAAGAGGCCCTGAGCGCACGCCCGCGGTGACCGTCTTCCTTCCGGTCCCGGGACCGGAAGGAAGCGCGGTACCGATCGCTGGCAGTGCAAGGCGCTGATCATTACGCTTTTCGCCATGGAGATGCAGCCGGAGTTACGAGCGGGTGACCATGATCGGGACCGGATCGCCGAGATGCTGCGTGTCGCGGCGGGTGACGGGCGCATCAGCATCAACGAGCTGACGGAACGGCTCGACCGGGTGTACGCGTCCCGCACCTTCCGTGAGCTGGACGCCGTCGTCGCCGACCTGCCCCAGGGCAGGCTTGAGGTACGACCGGACGCCCAGGACGCCCAGGACGCCCAGGACGTCCTGCGGTTGCACACCTACACGCGCACGGTCAGGCAGACCGGGCGGTGGACGGTGCCCGCGCGGATCGACGTCGACTGCACCTGGCGCACCGCGGTGATCGACTTCAGGGAGGCGATCTGCCCGCACCGCGAGATCACCATGCACATGCAGTGCCTTTCGCCCTTCGGGGACATCGTCATCCGCGTCCCTGCCGGCTGGCAGGTGCTCTCCGACGAGGTGACGTCCGGTGGGTGGCTGCCGTTCCGGCGAGTCCACAACAGGCCGCCCGGGCCCCCCTCGCCGGGCGGGACGGTGTTGCGGCTGTCCGGCCACACCAGAGGGGACGTCTGGGTGCGGTACCACCGCCCGACCGCCTGACGGTCACCGTTTCAGCGGCCGCTCGGCACGTCGACGAAGGTGGCGCCGATCTCCGTCATCCGCTCGACCGCGTAGGAGGGGTCGATCAGGCCCTCGGGAGTGTGGATCCCCGGCGCCGCGGGTTCGCCGCGCAGGCCGAGGAGCCGTTCGACACCGAGGGCGATGCCGAGCGAGGTCAGGGGGCGCTGACCCTCGGGGTGGAGGAGGTGGTGACCGGTGCGGCGCGGCGCACCGGTGAGATCCAGGCCCTCGAGGTCGATCCTGACCTCTGTGGAGGCGGGTCCGCCGCGGCGCCTGCTCGCGGACTCGCCGACGGCGAAGTCGAGGCGGACGTTCGGTGCCCCCGTCGCGAGGGCGAGGCTCGGGACGTCCAGGGTGGGGATGGCCTGGCCGGGCAGGAGGACGCCGTCCACGCCGGGGACCTCCGCCTGCGCGTCGGGGCCGGTGAGCCAGGTGAAGACACCGTCGCGGCGGACGAACCCCGCCGAGGTGGCGGCCATCAGGCGCTGAAGGTCCGCCGTCCCGGCGGGCCCACCGCTGTCCGTCTCGTCGAGCACGGCGCCGATCCGGATGGTGTCGACCCGGTCGAACCCCCTGGCGAGTTCCAGCACGGCGAGGACGAGGAACCCGGCGTACAGGTGGCCGGCCAGCAGGATCGGTGCGGCGCCGGCCCGCAGGCCGCCCGCGACCACCTCGGGTGCGACCTCCACCAGGCCGCTGGAGATGCCGATGTACGGCAATCCGTGGTCCTGCGCGTAACGGAGCCCGTTCAGACGGTCGTCCCACACGGCCGCGACGACCGCCGAGTGGTCGTGGCCGGACGGAAGGCCGAGGTCGCCGCGTCGCAGATCGATGGTCGTGGCCGTCGCGGTGCCGAGCCGGTCGGCGACACGCCGCGCGCGATCGAGGTCGCGGCCCGCGATCGTCAGCGGCAGCGTCGGGTGCCAGCGGCGCAGCACGGCGGCGGCCCCCGAGCCCGCCTGGCCGGATCCACCCATGATCAGTACGGATTTCGCGTGTTCCACGACGACGTCCTCTCGCTCGACCAGCAACCTACATTCTGTAGCTTACATTTTGTAGCTTATGCTGGGTGTCGACGCAAGGGAGGACGATGGCCCCAGGATCGACCCGCCTGTCCAAGCAGGCCAGACGGGAACAGCTGCTCGACACCGCCATGACGATCGTGCGCACCCAGGGCGCCGACGGCCTGACGCTGGTCACCCTCGCCGACGCTGCGGGGGTGAGCAGACCGGTCGTCTACGACCACTTCGGCACCCGCTCCGGCCTGCTGCTGGCCCTCTACCGCAGGCTCGACGAACGGCACCGGGCCGCGTCGGCCCAGGCGTTGCGGGAGGCCGCGCCCTCCGTCGGGGAGATCGCCCGCGTCATGAGCACCGCGTACTTCGCCTGTGCCACCGACATGCCGGAGTGGCACGCCGTTTCCGCCGCGCTGAAGGGCAACCCGGAGATGGAGGAGATCCAGCACGAGATGCTCGACGGCTACAGGGACTGGATGGCCGCCGCGCTGCTGCCCCACTCGAACCTGACCCCCGAAGTGCTCCGGCTGCGCTGCACCGGGGCGCTGGGCGCGGCCGAAGCGATCGCCGGTGAGCTGAACCGTGGCCAGGCGACCGCCGCGGAGGCGGTCACGGCGCTGACCGACCTGATCGTCGGCAGTGTCTGATCCCCGGCGGGTGGCCGAGGAGAACCCGGAAGAGACCCGGCCGTCCTCGATGGCCCGGTCTCGTCCGAAGGACTCCCCACCACCCCAGGCCAAGGGACAGGTGGCCCGGCAGGACCGCCGTCAACCCTCACGTCCGTCAATGCAACGCGCGCTCCAGGGCCCGCCGGTTGCGCATCATCCACGCCGCTGCCCGGACACGCCACGCCATGCCCCACAGTGGTCCGCAGTCCCTGCTGTCCGGCGTCACCCGCGCCTCGATCGCCTGGTCGGCGGCATCCCGTACGGCCACCTCGATGGTCGCGTCCAGCAGCACATCTGCGCCAGTTCCACCAGCGGATTCACCGGACCCGCCACCTCCCGGTCGATCAACCCCACCGGGTGACCCGCGCGCGACGATGTTCCACGGCCCGGTGTGTCGCAGTGTCCGACGACACGTTCCTCGCCCCCCATCGCCCGTCCGAACCAGGGTCGCCACACCGCCGCGGACGGAGGACTGAAGGAGGCGGCGGCCTCGTGAAGTTCACGGAGCAGAACACCCAGCCGCGTCACCCCGTCGTCACTCCAGGGCCCCGGATGCCCGAACTCACCCTCGATGTACGACACCGTCTCCCGGCCGGAACCGTCGAACCCGGTTCCCACCACCCGGGGTGCGCCGGTGAAGCCGCCCTCTTCACGGATCGACGCGTTCCAGCATCGGACACCGGCTGCGGCCACGTACCCGGTCGACGAGGCGGACGAAAACGTCACCGTGGTCGGGCGCGGTGGCGGCGGGCGTGAGCCCCCTGCGTTTGCCGCCGGTTCCCCGCTGCTCCAGCCGCATCAGTGTCGCGTCCACACCCATGGCCGCACTTTACCCAGGGCCCCGGCTCGCCATCGGGCCCCTTCGGTGTGTTCGCAAGCCGGAATCGTTCCGTAAGCCTTCGCGACTCCCGGCCTCACCTAGGGGAACGGGATCGCGTCCATCATGTGACCATCCTTGCTGCCGGTTGTCAGGGTGACGGGAATGAGCGAAGAACGGGCCACGGGACCAATGGGCTTCACGTAGCTCGCCAGGAAACACCTGGCGGTGTGACCAGGGAGTCCCATGTCCCGCACCGCTCACCATGTTCCCTTGTCGCGTTCCGGCAGCGGCAATGTCCTCGATCGTCCTGGTCCTTGGCGGTCGATCACCGTCATTGATCTGCGTTATAGCGACGTATGCCTGAAAGAAGCAGCTCGAAGCGGGCGTCGGCCGTACCCGACACCTGTCCGGCGTAGGACTGTCGTCTACTCCTGGGCGCGGGCCAATCCGCGGGACCGATTCGTAGCATGGTTCGCGGGGGTCGAGGAGCGTCGGGGGCGGCAGCGCCTTCGCCGTTCCACCGAGTCGATCCGCCAGGCGGTCAACGCCACATCCGACGGTTACAGCCTCGCCGAGACGGCCGAAGACTTCGACGTTCCGCCGTTGCGGCACCGCCGTAACGCGGTCTGGCAAGCGTGAACGTCAACCGGGCGCCATCCCCCTGGCGCCCCGGGTGGCCGATGACGACGACAGGTTCGCCGGGGTCCGCCGGTCGCCGTCTCCCGCACCGCACCGACGACGCTTCGTGCTCACCGGCGTTCACCCGACGGTGCGGACCACTTCGGCAACGACCGGCCGTTCTCCAGGTACAGCGGGTGGCCGATGCTGCGGGCGGTGACGGCGGCCATGACGCAGGTGGTGAGCCGTTCGATCAGGAGGCCGGGCAGTTCCTCGACGGGATGGAAGTCGTACCCGGCCAGCTCGTCGGCTCCGAGCCGGATGCTGTCGCGCATGGCCGGGCTGAGAACCCCGCCGTCGAAGAGGAACAGGATCTCGTCGCCCTCCTCGTGGCGGGACGGCCAGTCGACCACGAGAAGGCCGCCGATCGGCGGCCGGATGCCGAGTTCTTCCCGGACCTCGCGTACGCAGGCCTGGAACGGGGTCTCACCGGGCTCGATGTAACCGCCGGGGACGTCGTGACAGTCCTTGTAGTGGGGGTCGACCAGCAACAGGCGGCCGTGGTCGTCGAAGAAGAGCGCCCCGGCCGCGGCGTGAGGGCTGGCCATGGGCGGGGCCCCTTGTTCGGTCATGGTGCCTACGGTACGGGAAGCACCTGGCGTGACGATCGCCCAGGTGACGTGCAGGCGGTGAGCGGGATCGGTGGGCCGGTGGCCGGGTCCGCCCCCTGACGACGGACCCGGTTCGGGACGGGCCGACGGCCGGGACGAGCGTCCTAGTCGTTGTCCTGCTCGACGGCGTCCCACAGGAAGGCGCTGCTGCCGGTGATCTGGCTGCTGCGGGAGTCGAACGTCGCCGAGCCGTTCACCGCGTCGTCGTCCTCGGCCGCCGTCACGGTGAGAGGCTGGGGGACGTCCCAGTTGTCCGGGGTGAAGGTCAGCGGCGGTCCGGCGGACAGGCTCGTGTCGCCGTAGACCCGCCCGGTTCCCACGATGACGTTGCCCGGGGGCCGCTGGCTGAGCCGTACCTGGACGCTCGCCGTGCCGCCCTCGGGCACCGTGAGGTCGGAGGGGGAGATGAGGATCCGCAGCCGCGGGGGTGAGGGCGAGGGGCTGGGTGAAGGGGTGGGACTCGGCACCAGCTTGACCGTGCACGGCACACCGTTGAGGGCGAAGTCCGTCGGCGGCGGGTTGCTACCGGTCCAGGTTCCGTTGAAGCCGATGCCGAAGGTCTTCCCGGAGGGGATCGATCCGCCCCAGGTGGGGTTTCTGGCGGTGACCAGCCGGTCGCTCTGGCTCCACTGCGCGCTGAAGCCGGTGGTGATCCGCTGGGTGCCCGGGAACGTGAAGGTCAGCGCCCAGTCCGAGAGCGGGTCTCCGGTGTTGGTGATGTCGATGAAGGCGGTGAAGCCGCCCGACGAGGTGCCCCAGGTGTGCGAGGTGTAGGTCACGGCGCAACCGACCGCCGCGTCGGCGGAGGCGGCCGTAGTGCCCATGACGGCCCCGGTCCCGGCCGCGAGGAGCGCGGTGGCCGCGGCCGATGTCAGAACCCTGTTCCGTAACGAACCCTTACCGAGTCTCACGAATGATCATCCTCCCGTTGAAAACCCCGTCGGCCGCCGCCCGTCCACGCCGGTGGTTTCAGGTTCGGACGGTTCCCGGAGGATGTACAGATACCGCCGTCGCCGTGCGGTCACCGCCTCCCCGGGGCCCGTACCAGGGCCTGGGCAGGGGTCTTGAAGACCTCGGGAAACACCTCCCTCCCACCCGCCGTCCAGGTGGGACGGCAGACGGAACCAGGTGAAAGTTTCACGTGGCGCCGACGACCTGAACCAGGGAGATCGGCCGACAGAGATCATCCTCCGGCCTGGAAACGGTCTGCGTGCTCGTCCGCCCACTGCGTGAACGTTCGTGCCGGACGGCCGGTCACCTGTGCGACCGTGTCGTCCACGGTCGTGGAGGAATCACTGGGCTCGGCATACCAGCCGACGACATACTCGGCGTCCGCCCGGGACACGCCGGTGGCCATCAGCCTGTCGATCGCCTGTTCGTGCGTTATCGGCTCGAAGGTGATGTCGCGGCGGACAGCTCGGGACAGGATCGCGATTCGCTCACGTGGGGTCAGCGCTTCAGGTCCGGTGAGGTTGTAGGACCGTCCTGCGTGGCCGTCATCCATCAGTGCGACGGCTGCCACGGCCGCGATGTCGGCCTCGTGCACCAGCGCGCTGGGAAAGTCGTACGGTTCTCGGACCACTCCCTCGGCTCGGATCGATTCGGCCCAGCTCAACGTGTTGGACATGAACTCCTGTGCTTCCAGCCGTGTCCACTCCACACCTGAGTCCGCCACCGCCTGCTCGACCGGGCCCACCCAGCCGCCCCACAGCACGGTGATGCGCTGAACGCCCGCGGCGACCGCCCGCTGGACCAGCTCGGGCCCGACCTCGGCCAGCCCCGCCGTCACCGTGATGTGCAACCGGCTGACGCCGTGGAGTGCGGCGTCCAGCTTCTCCGGTGTGTTGTGCGTGCCGGCCACGAGCTCCACCTCGGCCGGAAATCTTCCCGCGTTCGCCGCCGGGTCTCGCGTCAGAGCCCGAACCCGCTCTCCTCGGCGGACCAGCTCTGCCACAACGTGCCGGCCGGTGTTCCCGGTGGCACCTGTCACCAAGGTCGTCACAGTCGAGTCCCTAGATCGTCTTGTCCGGATGAGTCGCCGACGAGCCTAGAAACTCAACCGCACTCGAGGTCAAGAAGTCCGCCCGCCACCGGCGTGCCCGTCGGTCCGGTCGCTCACCTGACCGATGATCACTACCGCACCTGGCATCCTGAGCCGCTGGGGCCACGTCGCCCCGGACACAGGCGCTCACACAGCACCCCGGCACCCCCGGCACCCTCTGATGCCTCGTGCCCTCACCCGTACCGCCTCCATGTCAGGCGCAGCCCGCCAGGAGTTCCGCGGGGCGTTCAGCGGGGGTGTGATCAGGAGTCCGGCACCACAGAGTTTCGGCTGCCGCCGGTCGGTATCGGTTGCTGCTGAAAGGGGCCGCCCCTACCGCAGCAGCTCGGAGATCCGGGCCTGGTCCTGGTCCGTGGCGGTGAAGGTGACGAGTTTCTGCTCGGGTGCGTCGGCGACCTGAAGCACGACGTGGCGCAACTCGAACTCTCCGAGGGCCGGGTGGTACAGCCGCTTGATGCCGGAGCCCAGAGGTACGACTTTGTGCTGCGGCCACCAGTCCCTCACCTCGGGGCTCGCCGCGTGCAGGCGATCGAGCAACGTGCTGAAGCCGGAGTCACCCGGGTGCCGTGCAGCGGCCGTGCGGAATCGGCCGAGCAGCGCGGACGCCTCGCCCGGCCAGTCGACCATGACCTTCCGTGCGTCGGGATCGGTGAACATCCACCAGAGCATGTTGCGAGCCTCCGGCGGGCGGGCCGGCCAGTCGGTCCACAGCGCCCGGGCGGCCCGGTTGGAGGCCAGCACATCCCAGCACCGGCCGGTGACGTAGGTCGGGCACGGGTCGAGCCGGTCGACGAGCGAGACGACGGCGGGTGAGAGCGATTCGACGACGGCGGATGTCCCGGTGGGCGGAGCGCCGTGAACGAGCTCGTGGACATGGCTCCGCTCGGCGGCGTCGAGGCGCAGCGCCGCCGAGAGCGCGTCGAGCACCTGGCGCGACGGACGCACCTCGCGGCCCTGCTCCAGATAGGTGTAGTACGTCGGGGAGATGGCCGCGAGCTGGGCCACCTCCTCGCGGCGCAGTCCGCGGGTCCGGCGCCGGGTCCCCGCGGGCAGGCCGACGTCGGCGGGCTGAAGCCGCTCGCGGCGGGAACGCAGCAGGTTCCCCAGCTCTCTCGCCCTGATCGCGGAGTGAGACATCCTGGCACTTCCATTACTAGGAAAAACGACCTGTGGATACCAGGATAAGCCGTGGCTACGTTGCCCTCATGAACGTCATGAGCACACGAATCCTCGGGCCGGAAGGTCTCACCGTCTCTGCGGTCGGCCTCGGCTGTATGGGCATGTCCCAGGGCTACGGGGCGGCCGACGACACCGAGTCGATCGCCACCCTGCACCGGGCCGTCGACCTGGGCGTCACCTTCCTGGACACCGCCATGAGCTACGGCCGCGGCCACAACGAGCGGCTGCTCGGCCGGGCGCTCGCCGGACGCCGCGACAAGGTGGTCGTGGCCACCAAGTTCGGAATCATCCGTGATGACGACGGCGTACGGGTCGACGGCCGGCCCGAGAACGTCCGCGCCTACTGCGAAGCGTCACTGGCCCGCCTCGGCGTCGACCACATCGACCTGTATTACCAGCACCGCGTCGACCCGCAGGTGCCGATCGAGGAGACCGTCGGCGCGATGGCCGAACTGGTCACCGAGGGCAAAGCCCGACACCTCGGGCTGTCCGAGGCGAGCCCCGGCGAGCTCGAGCGAGCGGCCGCCACCCACCCGATCAGCGCGGCGCAGTACGAATGGTCGCTGTGGTGGCGCGACATCGAGGACGACGTGCTGCCCACGGCCCGGCGGCTGGGCATCGGGCTGGTCCCCTACAGCCCGCTCGGCCGAGGCTTCCTGGCCGGCGCCGTCACCGCGGACACCTTCGGGGCCGGCGACTTCCGCGGCGGCGACCCGCGGTTCCAGGGCGAGAACCTGGAGCGCAACCGGGCGCTCGTCGCCGAGGTGCGCCGACTGGCCGCCGAGCGCGAGGTGACCCCGGCTCAGCTGTCTCTCGCCTGGCTGCTGGCGCAGGGCGACGACGTCGTCCCGATCCCCGGGACCCGGCGCGCCGCGCGTCTGGCCGAGAACGCCAGGAGTGCCGAGATCGTGCTGTCCCCCGCCGATCGCGACCTGCTGGAGGCGGCCGTACCCCGGGCGGCCTGGTCGGGAGACCGCCGGGCGTTCGCCGCCCACCGCACCGTCCGGACCCCGGCCTGACCGGGCCCTACGCCATCCGTACCGGACGCGTCGACGTCACGATGGGCTGCTGATGGAGGGTTGCCTCGCCCGGCCGGACTCGGGTTCGTGGCGCTCACCCTCGGCGTTCATCACCGGACCGCCCCGGACGGCACTCGGCGGCGTCGCTGATGCCTCGACGGCGGGCGTGGCGGTGAAGGTCGTGTCGGAGACGCTCGGTCGCAGCAGGTTCTCGTCCACCGCGGATCTCTACACGTCGGTGATTCCCAAGGTCGTGGAGGCTGCGGAGTCCACGCTGGCCTTGATCCCGTGCCTTCCACGGCAGGCCGGCAGTTGGCTCGATGGTCTGGCAACGGTCCGCTGCGGTGGTCGTGGATCACTGTCGTACCCAGCGCACCCTGCAGGATTCGAACCTGCGACCGTCGGATTAGAAGTCCGATGCTCTATCCAGCTGAGCTAAGGGTGCTCCCGATCAATTGTGCATGATCCGGGGAGTGCCCACGTATCGGTTTCGGGGCTGTGTCGCGAAGGTCACTCCATGATTCCGTCATCTCCCGGCGGGTGGCCTTCCCTCCACCGGTCGGAGGGCGGGTACGGGGCGCCGTTCGGTCTCCTCCTGGAAGCCGCGTGCCGACCGCGGAAGCCGCGCACCGGCCCGGAGGTGGCGGGCCGACCTCCGGAAGCCGCAGCCCCCCGGAAGCCGCAGACCGCCCCCGGAGGTCGCAGACCCTCTGGAGGTCGCGGACCGCCCCCGGCCGACTCCCGGTCTCCCCTCGACCACCCCGAGATCGATCTTCGATCGGGCCGTCGGGACCGATCGGGCCGTCGGGACGGTCCCCACCTGCCCGCCGGGAAGCCCGCGACCGGCATCCGGCCCTTCCGCTCCGCCCACGCGGTCCGCCCGAATCGTTCCCGTCGGAAGGCGGACCGGTCTAGGCTCGTATGCCATGTTCGTCGCCACGGTCCGAGAGGAGATCCCCCTCCTGGGGGGTGACGTCACCGAGGGAGTGGTGCGGGTCGGGGACACCGTACGCCGTCCTCGCAGGCCCTCCACGGAGTCGGTGCACGCGTTGCTGCGCCATCTGGAGCGGTCCGGGTTCGAGGGTGCTCCCCGGGCGCTGGGCGTGGACGAGCAGGGCAGGGAGGTACTGAGCTACGTCGAGGGCGAGTCCGCGGCCAGGCCGTTGCCCGCGTACGCGCTCACCGGCGAGGCGCTGGTCGCGCTGGCGCGACTGCTGCGGCGGTTCCACGACGCCGCCGAGGGGTTCGTCCCGCCCGAGGGGGCCCGCTGGGAGGCGGGGTCCAACGACGACGCGGCCCCGGCCCTGGTGGGGCACTGCGACGTCAACCTCGACAACGTGATCTTCCGCGACGGGCTCCCGGTGGCGCTGATCGACTTCGACATGGCCAGGCCGACGACCAGGCTGTTCGACGTGGTGACCACGCTGCGCCACTGGGCGCCGATCGCCGATCCGGTGGATCTGGAGCCGCTCCAGCGCGAACTGGAGGTCGGCCCGCGGCTCCGGTCGTTCTGCGACGCGTACGGCCTGGAGGCCCGTGACCGGCGCCGTCTGCTGGACCTCGCCCGGCTCCGCTTCGACCGTTCCTACCACGCGATGCGGGTCAAGGCCGAGCGCGACTCCGCGGACGGAGGGTGGGCCCGGATGTGGGCCGGCGGGGCGGGTGAGCGCATCCGGCGGGCCTGTGCCTGGCTGGAGACACACCAGGATGAGCTTCATGAGCATCTCGTGTAGGAGATCGAAGGACGGGCGCCGGTACGGGCCGGGAAGGGCCGAAGGGCTGGGGATGCTCGCCGGGATCGCGATCGACGCGGTGTTCGCCGATCCCCGGCGCGGGCACCCGGTCGCGCTGTTCGGCACCGGCGCCGCCACGGTGGAGCGCCGGCTGTACGGAGACGACCGGTTCCGGGGCGTGCTGCACGTGGCCGCGTGCGTCATCCCGGTGGCGCTGCTCGGTCTCGCCGCGACCAGGCCGCGTGACCCGGTGGTCCGGGCCGTGCTGAGCGCGGCCGCGACCTGGGCGGTCGTGGGCGGTACCACGCTGGCCCGGGAGGGCACGGCGATGGCCGTCCTCCTGGAGGACGGTGACCTGGCCGGGGCCCGGGGGAGGCTGTCGCATCTGTGCGGGCGCGACCCGTCGGGGCTGGGGGCGCCGGGGCTCGCCAGGGCGACCGTCGAGTCGGTCGCGGAGAACACCTCCGACGCGGTCGTGGCCCCCCTGTTCTGGGGTGCGGTGGCCGGGGTGCCCGGCCTGCTGGCGTACCGGGCGGTCAACACGCTGGACGCGATGGTCGGTCACCGCAACGCGCGCTACGAGCGTTTCGGCTGGGCCGCGGCCCGTCTCGACGACGTGGCCAACCTCGTGCCCGCCCGCATCACCGGACTGCTCGCCGTGCTCGGTGCCCCCCTGGTGGGAGGGTCGGTCCGGGAGGCGGCGGCGGTGCTGCGCAGGGACGGCCACCGCCATCCCAGCCCCAACGCGGGCCGCTGCGAGGCGGCCTTCGCGGGCGCGCTGGGCCGCACGCTGGGCGGCGTGAACGTGTACGGCACCCGCGTGGAGCACCGGCCGGAGATGGGTGACGGGCCCGCGCCCTCGGTCGCGGACATCCGCCGGTCCGTACGGCTGGCGCGCGCGGTGGGCCTGGGGGCCGCGGCCCTGGCGGTGACGGCCCTGCTGCTGCGGCGCCGGTGAGGGGAACGGTCAGGTGCCGCCGCGGCGCCGGTGCAGGGAGCGGGCGGGAGAAGGCGCGGGGGCGGATGGGCGGCACGGTCGCGGGCCCGGCATGCTGGTCGGCATGACGGCCGATCCCACCGCAGGACCCCCCACGACCGCGATCCGTCCCGGACCGCCGCGCCGCACCGGCAGCGCCCTGCCCCCGGGTGACGGACCCGGCGCGTTCCCGGGCCGGACACCTCGCTCGCCGTACGGCCGCGCGCCCGCGGAAGCGGGAACGGGAACGTACGACGGGGACGTGCCGGTCGCGGGCCGGACCGGGGCCGGAGCCGGGGCGTGAAGGGGGCGCTGCTGGTCGCGGGGACGACCTCGGACGCCGGCAAGAGCGTCGTCACCGCGGGCATCTGCCGCTGGCTGGCCCGCCAGGGCGTGAAGGTCGCGCCGTACAAGGCGCAGAACATGTCGCTGAACTCGTTCGTCACCGCCGACGGCGCCGAGATCGGCCGGGCGCAGGCGATGCAGGCCGCCGCGTGCGGCCTGGAACCCACCGCGGACATGAACCCGATCCTCCTCAAACCGGGCAGTGACCGGCGCAGCCAGGTCGTGGTGATGGGCAGGCCGATGGCCGAGGTCGACGCCATGGAGTACTGGGACGTCAAGGAGCGGCTCCGCCGGGTCGCGGTGGAGGCGCTGGAGCGGCTGCGGAGCGCGTACGACGTGGTGGTCTGCGAGGGCGCGGGCAGTCCCGCGGAGATCAACCTGCGCAGGGGGGACATCGCGAACATGGGCCTGGCCCGTGCCGCGGACCTGCCGGTGATCGTGGTCGGCGACATCGACCGGGGTGGGGTGTTCGCCGCGCTGTACGGGACGGTGGCGCTGCTGGAACCCGCCGACCAGGCGCTGGTCGCCGGATTCGTGATCAACAAGTTCCGCGGGGCTCCCGAGCTCCTCGAACCCGGGCTGGACATGATCAGGGAGCTGACCGGCCGCCCGGTGTACGGGGTGCTGCCCTGGCTGGACGGTCTCTGGCTGGACGTCGAGGACTCGCTGGCGCTGGAGAACCGGCCCGCGATCGGGACGCGGGCCCCGTACGGACGCCAGACCCTCCGGGTGGCGGTGGTACGGCTGCCGCGGATCTCCAACTTCACCGACGTGGACGCGCTGGCCGCCGAGCCGGGGGTGACGGTCCGCTTCGTGACCTCGCCCGGCGAGCTGGAGGACGCCGACCTGGTGGTGCTGCCCGGCTCCCGGGCCACCGTCTCCGACCTGGCCTGGCTGCGCGCCACCGGCCTGGCCGGAGCCCTGCCCGGACGGGCCGTGCTGGGGATCTGCGGCGGCTACCAGATGCTCGCCAGGACCATCCGCGACGACGTCGAGTCCGGTGCCGGCCCGGTCGAGGGGCTGGGGCTGCTGCCCGCGACGGTGGAGTTCGCCCGGGACAAGACGCTGGGACGCCCGGTCGGTTCCGCCTACGGCCACCGCGTCGAGGCGTACGAGATCCACCACGGGGTGGTGACCGCCGACGGTGGCGAGCCCTTCCTGGACGGCTGCCGGGACGGCTCGGTGTGGGGGACCACCTGGCACGGAGCCCTGGAGAACGACGGCTTCCGCAGGGCGTTCCTCGCCGACGTGGCCGCGACCTGCGGACGGGACTTCGTCCCGGCGCCGGACGTGTCGTTCGCCGCGCTGCGCCAGGAGAGGCTGGACGCGCTGGGAGACCTGATCGAGCGGAACGTCGACACGGACGCCCTGCTCCGGCTACTGGAGGGCGGGGCACCGCCGGGGCTGCCGACGGTGCCACCGGGCGGGACCGGACGCGGGGCCCCGGACTTCTCCGCGGGCGGGTGAGCGAGGTCCGTTCAGGTGGAGGATCTGCTCCGGCGCGTGGCGGGGTCCGTTCCGGTGGTCGAGGGAATCGCTTCCGCCGGGCGAGCGGGCTCCGCTCCGGCAGGGGCGGGATGCGGCGCTTTCGGCGGGTAAAGTCGGCAGTGCCCCCGCCGGTCTCGACGGGCGCGACAGGGGAGGTCGCCGATGAGCCGCTTCATGATGTTGCTCTTCGTCATCGTCGTGATCGCCGCGGTGATCTTCGGAGTGATGCTGCTGGTGCGTGCCTCGGCGGCGCGTGCGGCCGCGGCGCGCGAGCCCGTCGCCGAGGACCCGCGGGCGATCCTCAAGCGCCGCTACGCGGCCGGGGAGATCGACGAGGACGAGTACCTCCGCCGCATGTCGGGACTGTCCCAGGACTGGTAGGTCGTCGAGCGGCCCGCCCGGCCGCCGTCCGCGCCGTCCTGGCGTCCATGCCGTTCACGTCCGCTCCGTCCGGACCGTCCGCTCCGTCCACCCCGTTCGGACAGCCCGTGCTGTCCGGGCCGTCCATCGCGACCCCCGGCCCCGTACCGGTGTCCGCGGTCAGGTCGTGGGGGCGGGGGCCGGGCGGTTCTCGGCGATCCAGGCGTCGATCTCGTCCCAGTGGTCGAAGAGCCAGCGGATCTGCTCCTCCCGGTCGCGGGGCACGTCGGCCGCGCGGACCCGCCACCACTTGGCCTTGATCTCGGCGCTGACCGGGAGGCGGTGCCAGATGTCGCCGAGGGTGACCAGGTCGTCGAGGCCGGTGTGCGCGACGAAGACCACGTCCGCCTGCGGGCAGGCCTCGATCGCGGCGATCGCCCCGTTGGGACGCGGGGCCATCAGGTGCTCCAGCTTTCGGGCCCGCGCGGCCTCGGCGGCCAGGCCCTTCTGCTCCAGCCGCAGGATGGCCCGCCAGCGCCGTTTGGGCGTGAAGTTCCCGCCCTCGGGAAAGATCACCAGGGCGTCGTCGGCGTCCATGCCGGAGGACAGGCGGCGGATCTCGTCCAGGATGCCGCTCTCGGCGGCCCTGTTCGGGACGAAGGCGTTCGGCAGGCGGTTGATCACCACGTCCAGCGAGGGGTCGAACTGCAGGGCCGCCTTCATCACGATCCTCGGGCGCCTGTTGTAGCCGGTGAGCAGGTGATGGATCAGCAGGAACGAGTCACCGGGACCGGCGTGGCGCGACAGCACGATGACGGGACGGGTCAGGCGGCGGGAGAGCTCGTCGGAGGTCGGGGTGGGCTCGTCGACCTCGACGCTCAGCCGGAAGATCCGCACGGCGGCCTCGTAGATCTTGGCCAGGAACCACCGGATCAGCTCGTAGTGGCGTTCCTGGTACTCGTCCCGGTTGAGGCGGGAGCCGAACCCGTTCGCCACCCACAGGCCCAGGCAGGCGCCCAGCATCATCGCCTCCAGCGTCAGCCAGGCCACCGCGAACCAGACCAGCCGGGTCCCGCGCCGCTGCGGGGGCGGCAGCCGGAGCGAGGCCGCGGTCACCACCAGCAGCCAGATCGGGAGCGTGATCACCGCTCCCACCGCGAGCACGACGATCAGCGGGGCGAGGACCAGGCGGCGGATGATGCGAGGAGGCAGCACGAGCGGCTCCTGCCGGTACGAAGGTGCGGTGTGGTCTTGGGTCCCTCACGAGCGGTGGTCCGGACGATGGTCCGGACGATGGATCGGGCGGTGGGTCGGACGGGGCCGGGCGGGTGGTTCAGGGCGTCCCGGCGGATCCGGGTGGATCCGGCACGCTCCCGGTGGACGCCTGCTCGGCCAGGTAGGCGGCCGAGGCCCGGTACGCCCGTTCGATGTATTTAGATATATGCGATAAATCTCGATAGCGCAGTTGGGAGAGATCCACCCCGGGACGGGCCTCGCCCCCCGAGGGCAGCACGTGAACCTCGACGTCCCCCGGCAGGGTGGCCATCTCCTCGGTGAAGCGGTGCCGACGGGCGATCTCGAAGGCGGTCATGCCGACCTCCCACGGCCGCTTCGGCACCGTCAGGGGACGCTCGATCCGGCCCACGTGCAGGACGTAGACCCGGCGCGCGCCGAGCGCGACGGCTCGGCCGATCGGGATGCTGTGCACCAGCCCGCCGTCGAGGAAGTGGTCGTCGCCGATACGGATCGGCGGCAGCAGGCCGGGAACCGCGCAGGAGGCCAGGACCGCCTCGACCACCGGCCCCTCGGTGAACCAGTGCGCGGCGGCGCGCTCGACACAGGCGGCCACGCACTGGAACGGCACGGCCAGGTCCTCGATGCGGGAGACCGGCAGGGTCCGGGCCAGCAGGCCGCGCAGGGGCTCGGCGGAGTGCAGGTGGGTGCCGCTCCGCGCGAGGGTGGACAACCGCGTCACCCACGAGCCCGCGAACGCGGTACGGACGATCTCCGAGCTCCACAGCGTGGTCAGGCGCGCGACCGCCTCGCCGGGGGCGGCGGCGACCACGACGCCGTTCAGCGCGCCCACGGAGGTGCCGACGATCACGTCCGGCGTGATGCCCGCCTCGTCGAGCGCCCGCAGCATGCCCACCTCGTGGGCGCCCATGACGCCTCCGCCCCCCAGGACGAAGGCGGTGTCCACGCTCATCGGTTCTCCTTGAGAGTGGAGGGAACGCGGCACGGTGCCGCACGATCCGGTGTGGGCATCACGATAGACCGCGCCGGGAACCACCGCGTACGCGGTGCGGGTTCCGGATCCGCGCAGTGAAGAGGGGGCCAACTGTGGGGATCCGGCCATGGCCCCGGCCGTGCCCCGGAGGGCACGATCGGGCACATGACAGCGGTGGTGCAGACCGAGGGGCTCACCAAGTTCTACGGCGGGCGCCGGGGACTTGAGGATCTCGACCTGGAGATCCGGCCCGGGGAGGTGTTCGGGTATCTCGGCCCGAACGGCGCGGGGAAGACGACCACGATCCGGCTGCTCCTGGACGTCATCCGTCCCACCAGGGGGCGGATGACGGTCCTGGGAGCCGATCCGCGGGACGCGGCCGTACGGAGCAGGATCGGCTACCTGCCCGGGGAACTGGCCCTGGAGGGCAGGGAGAACGCCGCGAGGTACCTCGCCTTCCTCGGCGCGGTGCGCGGCGGCGTGCCCGCGGGACGGATCGAGGGACTGGCCGAGCGACTGGAGGCCGACCTGTCGGCGCCCATGGGAAAGCTCTCCAAGGGCAACCGGCAGAAGATCGGCCTCATCCAGGCGTTCATGCACGAACCGGAGTTCCTGATCCTGGACGAGCCGACCAGCGGCCTGGACCCGCTGGTGCAGCAGGAGTTCCTGTCGATGGTCCGCGAGGTCCGCGCCTCCGGCCGGACCGTGCTGATGTCCTCCCACGTGCTGGCCGAGGTCGAGCACGTCTCCGACCGGGTCGGCATCGTGCGCTCCGGCCGGCTGGTCGCGGTGGAGGAGGTCGCCGCGCTCCGGGAGAAGGCGGTGCGCCGGGTGGAGTTCCACTTCGACGCGCCGGTCCCGCGCGAGGCGTTCGAGGACCTGCCCGGCGTACGGGACCTGCGGGTGGAGGGCGCCGGGGTGCGCTGCACGATCGACGGCCGCCCGGACGCGCTGGTGAAGGCGGCGGCGAGGTTCACCCTCGTGCACATGGTCAGCGCCGAGCCCGACCTTGAGGAGATCTTCCTCACCTACTACAGCGGAGAGGAGGCGCGTCATGCCCGCGCTGGTGTCGAAGAGCCTGCGTGACGACCGGAGGGCGCTGATCGGCTGGACGGCCGGGATCGGAGCGTTCTTCACGCTGTACCTGTCGTTCTACCCGAACGTCGCCGACAGCCCCGACCTGTACGGGGAGATCGCGCTCGACAAGTTCCCCGGGGCGATGCGTGACCTGATGGGCGGCCTGCAGGGCGGCTTCAGCAGCGGTTCCGGCTTCCTGCAGACGCTGGTCTACCAGCTGTTCGGGCCGCTGCTGTTCATCATGTGCGCCGCGGTGCTCGGTAACCGGGCGATCGCCAGGCCCGAGGAGTCCGGCACGCTGGAGCTGACCCTCACCCTGCCGATCACCCGGCGACGGCTGCTCCTGGAGCGCTTCGCGGCGCTGGCGCTCTCCCTGCTCGGGGTGGCCGCGGCCACCCTGGTGATCGTGCTGGTCCTGTCCGCGGCCGTCGGCCTGGGCGTCCCGGCGGACAGGATCCTGGCCGGTCACACCGGGGTCTTCCTGCTCGCCCTGTTCTTCGGCACGCTCTGCCTGACGGTCGGCGCGGCGATGAGGCGCCCGGGGGCCGCCCTGGCGGTGGTCGGGACGGTCGCCGTGGGCGGGTACGTGGTCGAGACCGTCGGCAAGGACGTGGCCGGGGTCTCCTGGCTGCGCTGGGTCTCGCCGTTCCACTACTACCTCGACGGCCGCCCGATCCAGCTCGGGTTCCCCGTCTGGGAGTATCTCGTGCTGGCGGGGGCGATCGCCGTGCTGGTGCTGGTCGCGATACCGGCCTTCGACAGGCGTGACGTGGGAGTCTGATGGACGAGCTGCTCGGCGGCCACCTCCGGGCGTTGAGGGAGGCGGCCGCCACCGGCAGGCCACCCGGCCGGGCCGAGCTCGACGACTGCCGCGTGGCCGGGACGCTGGCCGCCGAGCGGGGCCTGAGCGTGCGCGACCTGGTCGAGGCCGCGCTGGCCGGGGCCGAGACCGTGAACCCGGTTCCGTTCCCGGCCCTGCGGCGGACGGTCTCCGCCCTGATGGAGGGCTACGAGCACGCCCAGCGGTCGGCGCTGCGCCGGGAGGAGGCCGCGCGCCGGGAGTTCGTCGACGACCTGCTCCAGGGGCGTGCCGACCGGCTCGCCGAGCGGGCCGAGCACTTCGGGCTCCGCCTGGCCGAGACCTACGTGGTCGCCGTTGCCCGTCCCCGCGTCCCGGGAGCTTCCGGGGACGGCCCGGGACGTGCGGGCGACCCCACGGGCACCGCGCCCCCCGGAACCGCCGCGTCCCCCGGAACCGCCGCGTCCACCCGGACCGTCCCGGCCACCGGGACCACCGCGACGGCCAGGGCCACCGCGGCCGGCGGAACCACCGGAGCCACCGCGGCCGCCGGGGTCACCGAGGCGACGGCCCAGCGGATCGAGGAGGCGCTGATCACCAGGTTCGGCTCGCACAACGTGCTGGTCGCGGTCCGCGACGGGATGCTCGTGTGCGTCGCGCCGGGCGGCCTGACCGTCGCGATCGGCGAGTTCACCCACCACGTGCGCCAGGCGTTCGCACCCGGCTGGAGGATCGGGCTCGGCCGGCCGCACCGGGGCCCCGGCGGGGTGGTCACCTCCTACCGCGAGGGCGCCGGAGCCATCGGGCTCGGTGACCGGCTGGGGCTGCGCGCCCCCGTGCTCAAGGCCGCCGACCTGCTGGTCTTCCCGGTGCTGCTGCGCGACCGGGCGGCCATTGAGGACCTGGTGACGACGGTGCTCAACCCGCTGCTGGAGGCGCGCGGTGGCCCCGGGCCGCTGCTGGACACCCTGGAGGCCGTCTTCGCCTCCCAGGGCAACCAGACCGCGGCCGCCCGCAGGCTCGGCGTCAGCACCCGGGCGGTCACCTACCGGCTGGAACGGATCCGCCGCCTCACGGGCTTCTCGCCGGACGACTCCACCCAGCGGTTCACCCTGGAGACGGCGGTCCTGGGGGCCCGCCTCCTCGACTGGCCCGCCCACCCGCTGGGCTGACCACCCGCTGGGCCGACCACCGCGCCCGCGCCCCCGCGCCCTCGGGGCCCCGTACGGCCCCCGGGACCCACCGGCACCCCGGCGGACGCTTCCGAGGGCGTCAGGGGATCAGCAGCACCTTGCCGGTCGTGCGGCGGGCCTCCAGGTCCTCGTGGGCACGGGCGGCCTCGTCCAGCGGGTAGCGCCCGGAGACGTGCACCCGCAACCGCCCCGAGGCCACCCACCCGTACAGGTCCGAGGCCCGCCAGGTGAGCTCGTCGCGGGTGGCGACGTACGCGTTCAGGGTGGGACGGGTCAGGAACAGCGAGCCGTTCCGGGCCAGGAGCTGCGGGTCGAGGGGCGGCACCGGGCCGCTGGCCTGGCCGTACAGCGCCATCATGCCGCGCGGGCGCAGCGAGGCGATGCTCTGGTCGAAGGTGGCCGCGCCCACGCCGTCGTAGACGACGTGCACGCCGGAACCGGTCAGCTCGCGGACCGCCTCGGAGAAGCCCCCGTAGCGCAGCACCTCGTCGGCGCCCGCCCGGCGGGCCAGCTCCTCCTTCTCCTCGGTGGAGACCGTGCCGATCACCCGGGCGCCGCGCAGCTTGGCGATCTGGGTGAGCAGCAGTCCCATGCCACCGGCGGCGGCGTGCACCAGCACGTCGTCCCCGGCCTTCACCTCGTACGTGGAGTGGGTCAGGTAGTGCGCGGTCAGCCCCTGCAGGGTGACGGCCGCCGCGATCTCGGGCGTCACCCCGTCGGGTACGGCCAGCAGCTTGGAGGCCGGCACCACGACCCGGGAGGCGTAGCTGCGCGGCACGCCCGCCCAGGCCACGGTGTCGCCGACGGCGAACCCGCGGACGTCCTCGCCGACCGCGGCCACGGTGCCCGCCCCCTCCTCGCCGGGCACGAAGGGCAGCGCGAGCGGGTAGCGTCCCATCCGGTGGTAGACGTCGATGAAGTTGACCCCCGCCGCGGCGACGTCGACCAGCACCTCGCCCGGGTTCACCTCGGGGTCGGGGTGGTCGGCGCAGGTGAGGACCTCGGGTCCGCCGGTGGCGGAGACGACAATGGCGCGCATCTGCTGAACTCCTTCGGTAGGTCGGGTCCGCTCATCCTCCCGGGTCCCGTACGGGTCGCTCGCCGCGGGTCTCCCGCCCGGAGCCGTCCGGCCGCCGGGCCGGAGCGGAGGACACGAGGCGTTCCCGGTCAGGGTTTCCCGGTGGTGGCGGGGCCGTGCAGGGTGAAGTTGTCGAACGCGACCCTGAGCACGGCGCCGCTGTTCTCGCCCACCCGGGCGATCACGCCGACCAGCCCGTTGGGCAGCGGGTTGGTGTCGAGGTAGGTCTGGACCTGCTCGTCGCCGACCCACATGGTCAGCTGCACGCCCCCGTCGACCCCGGTGCACTCGGCCGACAGGCGGGTGGTCCCGCCCTTGGGCAGGTCGATCTTGACGGGTTTGGTGAGCTCGCCCCCGGCGTCCTTGACGGCCTTGCGGATCCGCGCGTTCCCCGTGGTGTCCAGCAGGAACTCGTACCGGGTCGCCTTGTTGTCGTCCTCGCCCCGGCAGAACAGCCCGTACTCGCCCACGCCGATGCTGCCGGGGCGGATCAGGATGTCGGTGCCGAGCAGGATCCGGCTCGGCGTGACCGGTGTGGGGCTCGCCGTGGGATCGGGGGTCGCGGGCGGCGCGGGGACGAAGGGGATCGGGGCCTGCTCCCGCTTGACGGCGGACTGGCCGCTGACGTCGATGGCGTAGTAGCCCTGGGGGGCGTAACCGTAGCTGCTGACCAGCGGGTTGTAGGCGCCGCCGCTCCAGCCGGTGCCGCTCTGGGTGAAGTCGTCCTGGTAGAGCAGGGCGAGGTTCTCGGGCGGGCCGCCCGGTGAGAGCGCCATGCGCACGCCGAGCGCGCCGCCCGCGACCAGCAGGAGCGCCGCGACCGCGCCGACGGCCAGTTTCCGCCGCCCGGTGACCGATCCGGGCCGGCCGGTCCCCGGGTCGCCCGGCCCGGTGCCGAGCAGGGTGTGTCCGGGGCCCTGGTGCGAGGAGGGCGCGGTCGGCGGCACGTCGGAGACCGTCCGGCCGGACCAGGTGAACGCCGGGGCCGCGGTGCCGGGCCCGTGGAAGGCGCCGCCCGGTCCGGGGGCGTCCGGCCCGGGGCCGGCCGGTCCCGGACCGGCGGGCGGGCCCGCCGGTCCGCCCGCCGTCCAGGGGCCGCCCTCCCGCGCCGGTGCCGGCCCCTGCCAGGAGGCGCGTACCGAGTGGGCCGCCTGCTCGGGCGCTGCGGAGCGGCCGACCAGGTGGTCCAGCAGCTGCTGGGAGGTGGGCCTGCGCCGGGGGTCCTTGGCCAGGGCGTGGCCGACGATCCCGCGCAGCGCGGGTTCCATGTCCTCCAGGGAGGGCTCGGTGTTGAGCACCTGGTACAGCACCGCGGGCAGCGCCTCGCCGCCGAACGGCGCCCGGCCGCTGGCGGCGAAGGCCATCAGGCAGCCCCACGAGAACACGTCGCAGGCGGCCGAGACCGGTTCGCCGCGCAGCACCTCGGGCGCCATGTAGCGGGGGGTGCCGAGGATCTCGCCGGTCCCGGTCATCCCGCTGAGCGTGTCCAGCGCGCGGGCGATACCGAAGTCGATCACGCGGGGACCGACGGGGGAGAGCAGCACGTTGGAGGGCTTGAGGTCGCGGTGCACCACCCCGGCGCCGTGGATGGCGGTCAGCGCGGTCGCCACCCCGACGGCCAGCGCGTCCAGGCTGGAGCCGCGGAGCGGCCCGCCGGAGTCGACGGCCTCCTCCAGGTTCGGGCCGGCGACGTACTCGGTGACCACGTAGAGCTGGTCGCCGTCGAGCGCCGCCTCGATGACCGCGGCCGTGCAGAACCTGCGGACCCGCTGCGCCGCGTCGGCCTCGCGGCGGAAACGCATCCGGAACCGCTCGTGCTGGCTGTACTCGGGGTTGATGACCTTGATGGCGACCTGCTGCCCGTCGGGGGACGCGCCGAGGTAGACCGTGCCCATCCCGCCCCGCCCCAGCCTGCTGAGCACGCGGTATCGGCCGATCTGCAGGGGTTCGTCGGGACTGAGGTTGTTCACCCTTGTACCTAACCGCATACGCCGTCACATGAGGGGATCAGCCTACCGATCCGTTGTCGCGCGTCGGCGGTCGCAACAGCGGCAGCCGCACTTTTTCCCGGCCGTCCGCCGCCGGTGCGTCCCGTGTGGCGGGGGAGCCCGTGGTCGTACGCCGGTCCGGGGCCGGAGAGCCGGTGATGCCGGAGTGCGCCGTCCATGCCGATCGGCCCGGCGTACGGCGTGACCTCCGGAGTCCGCGCCCCGGCGGGCACCGGCCCTCTCGTGAGCGGCCCGGTGACTTGCGTCCGGCGGCGTGAGAACGTATGTTCGATACTCCAGGCCCGCCTTCCCCCGGGTGCTCGTCCGAAAGCCGCGGGGAGAAGACCGTTGTGAGCAGACTCTACGGCGACCCTGTCGAGGTGTGGACCCGCGAGGGAAGGCCCGTCCAGTTCGTCTGGCGCGACCGTCTCTACACCGTCCACCGGGTCCTCGACCACTGGGTGGTCGCACGCGAGTGGTGGAAGATCTCCGAGACCGATCCGGGAGAGCGCCGGTTCTGGCGGGCCGAGGCCGCCACGGGCGGCCGGGCCGGTACCTACGAGCTCCGCTTCGACACCGCGGGCGCCGACTGGCTGCTGGTCCGGGCATGGGACGACGCCCCGCCCTGATCGCCCTGTCCCGATCTCCCGCCGGGGTTCACTGCCCGGCGGGGTGGACCTCCTGGGCGCGTTCCCGCCGGACGGGCTCCTGTGCGGTCTGCGGCACCTGCTCCGGGGCCGGTCGCCCGGCCCGTCGCGGCCCCTCCTCGCGGGTGTCCGCCTCCCGGGAGCCGGTCGGGGGGACGGGCGGGGAGGCCGACGGGGCGGTGGACGCGGAGACGGGAGGGGAGTCCTGCGGGTCCGGGGACGCGGATGCGGTCGTGGCGAGGGGCGCGGACGTCTCCGCCGGAGGCCGGGAGAGGCGGCGTCCGGCCGGTTCCCGGTGACGGTGCCCGGCGCCCGCGGCCTGGACGGCGCTGATCTGCCGGACGGTCGCCCCGCAGAGCAGGGAGGCGACCACGACCGCGGTCAGTTCGAGCATCCCGAAGCCGGTCAGGCTCCCGCCCCCGTGGGAGGCGCCGGGCCAGAGCCGTACCAGCACCAGGGTGAGCGCGACCAGCCAGCTCAGCCACCACGCGGACAGCAGCGCCACCCAGCGCTCGCGGCGGTCCAGCGGCGGCCGGGAGGCCCACCAAAGCCGGTCGACCAGCAGCGCGGGAGCGAACAGGTTGACCACCGGCACGAGCCAGCTCGCCAGGACCGGGAAGATCGCGGGCAGGTCGGCGTACCGGCGGGCGCGGACCAGCCAGTTCAGGTACGCCACCGCGCACGCGATCGCGGCCCCGGCGAAGAGCATGATCAGAATCGCGAAGACGGTGACCGCTCCGAAGACCGCCTCCGCGCCCGGGGACCGGGGGTCGCCACCGAGCCTGGAGATCTCCACGACCAGGCGCCTGCCGCGGGCGCGCTCGAACACCACCAGGGCGGTGGCCGCGAGCACCAGCGCGGTGAGCGCGAGGTAGACGGCCGAGGTTGCCCTTTTCTGTAGAGATGGGATAGAGCGCATGTATATCTCCCCCCGCCATGCGCCGAGGACCTGCCTCTTTCCTATCCCGTAGGCTCTTCCGCTAATCGGACCCGTCCGGCCCGTCCGTCCCGCGTTGCCCCTCCGGCCCCGTTTCCCGCCTGTTTCCCGCGGCTCCGCTCAGCTCACGACGCCGGACTCCCAGGCCCACGCCGCGGTCTCCACCCGGTTCCTCGCGCCCAGCTTCGCCTGGATGCTCCCCAGATGGGTCTTGACGGTGGAGAGCGAGACGAAGAGCTCGGCGGCGACCTCCTGGTTGGTCCGCCCCCTGGCCACCAGCCGGACCACGTCCAGCTCGCGCTCGGTGAGCGGCTCGGCCGGGGGCCGGCTCGCCCCGGACCGCGGATGGGCCAGGTGCGCGAGCAGGCGTACGGTGACCGACGGCGAGACCAGCGCGTCACCGGCCGCGGCGGCCCGGATCGCCTCGATGAGCAGCGTCGGCCCGCTGTCCTTGAGCAGGAAGCCGGTCGCGCCGGCCCGCAGCGCGCCGTAGACGTACTCGTCCAGGTCGAAGGTGGTGACGATGACCACCTTCATCGGGTCCGTCACCCCCGGCCCCGCCAGGATGCGGGTGGCCTCCAGGCCGTCCAGCTTGGGCATCCGGATGTCCAGCAGGCACACGTCGGGCCGCAGCCTGCGCGCCAGCTCGACGGCCTCGGCGCCGTTGGCGGCCGTCGCCAGGACCTCCATGTCCTGCTGGGCGTCCAGGATCATCTGGAACCCTGTCCGCACGAGCTCCTGGTCGTCAGCGATGAGCACCCGAATCGTCACCTGATGGATTCTGCCAGCCCGCGCGAGGGGCGGGATCGGACATCCGGCCGATGCGCCCGCGCGGACGGCGGTCCCGGACCGTCCCGGACCGGCCCGCCTGGTCCGGAGTCGGCCTGGATCGGAGTCGGCCCGGATCGGTGTCGACCCGGGCCGGTCGGCGGGTGCGGCGCCGGTCGGCGGGGTGCGACGGCGGGGTCGCTAGCCGAGGACCAGGTCCCGGATCGCCCGCAGGGAGGTCTCGTCGCGGGGGCCCATCACCAGGAGGTTGCTCACCGGGCTCTTGCGCCACGGCTCCAGGCGCTCGCGGATCCGGCCCACCGGGCCGACCAGAGAGATGCCGTCGGCCAGCTCGTCCGGGATCGCGCGGAACGCCTCGTCCCTGCGGCCGGCCAGGTAGAGCGCCTGGATCTCCTCGGCGGCCTCGGCGTAGCCCATCCTGCCGATGATGTCGGCGTGGAAGTTGCGGCTCTTGGCGCCCATGCCCCCGATGTAGAGGGTCAGCATCATCTTGACCCCGTCCAGCGCCGCCCGGACGTCGTCGGTGATCAGTGTCATGACCATGGCGGCGATGTCGAAGTCGGGCCCGGCTCCGGCCAGCGAGGGGCCGTACATCTGCTCGATCTTCTCCGGGAACACGAAGAGCGGCAGCCAGCCGTCGGCGATCTCGGCGGCGAGCGCGACGTTCCTCGGGCCCTCCGCGCCCAGGTAGAGGGGGATCTCGCGGCGCAGCGGACGGGTGATCAGCTTCAGCGGCTTGCCCAGGCCGGCGCCACCGGGGTAGGGGAGCGGGTAGTGCTCGCCGTCGCTGGTCACCGGCTCCTCGCGGCGCCAGACCTTCCGCATGATCTCGACGTACTCGCGGGTGCGGGCGAGCGGCTTCGGGAACGGCACGCCGTACCAGCCCTCGACCACCTGGGGGCCCGACGCGCCGATGCCGAGCAGCAGCCGTCCGCCGGTGAGGTGGTCCAGCGTCATCGCGGTCATCGCCGTCGCCGCCGGGGTCCTGGCGGAGATCTGCACCACGGAGGTGCCCAGTTTGATGCGGGACGTCCGTGCGCCGTACCAGGCCAGAGGGGTGAAGGCATCGCTACCGTATGCTTCTGCCGTCCATACGGACTCGTACCCCAGCCGCTCGGCGGCCTGGACGAGTTCGGTGGCGTCGTCGGCGTTCCGCTGCCAGTAGCCGAGGTTCAGGCCGAGTCTCAGGTCGGTGCTCACGGGGACCTCCTCGCGACATGCGCCGGACGCGCCCCATAATTAGAACACGTTCTATATTGCTCGGTCGAGTGTGAGGTGTCGAAATTCGTTCTCCAGGGAAGCGTGCATTTGTGCTCAGCGCCGCTCGTAAACTCCTCTCCCTGATCTCCCTCCTCGTGCTCGCCCTGGCGCTCGCCGCCGCCGGGACGACCCCGGCGGTGGGAACGGTCCCGGCCGCGGCACAGGCGGCGGGACGGCCCAACATCGTGCTGATCCTGGTCGACGACCTGGAGGCCGGGGACCTGCGGAGATTTCCCAACATCTCCGCGCTCCTCGGTCAGGGCGGCACCAGGTTCGACCGGTTCTTCGTGACCAACTCCTGGTGCTGCCCGTCACGGGCGTCGATCATGCGATCCCAGTACGTGCACAGCCACGGCGTGCTCACCAACACCGCCCCCGAGGGAGGTTTCACCAAATATCATCTTTCGGGGTTGGAACGCTCCAACATCGGGACGTGGATGAAGTCGGCCGGATACCGGACCGGCCTGATGGGCAAGTACCTCAACCACTACCCCGGCGGCACCACCGCCGCCGCCTACGTGCCTCCCGGCTGGGACGAGTGGGACGTGCCCGTGCGCAGGCTGTACGAGGAGTACGGCTACACGCTCAACGAGAACGGCACGCCGCGCGCCTACGGGTTCACCCCGCAGGACTACCTGACCGACGTGCTCAGCGCCAAGGCCGCCTCGTTCGTCTCCCTGCCGGACGACGACCCGTTCTTCCTCTACCTCGCCCCGGTCGCCCCGCACAACCCGGCCAACCACGCCGCGCGGCACGCCGCCGCCTTCGCGACCGAGGTGGCCCCACGCCTGCCCTCCTACAACCAGCCGGACGTCTCCGCCGAGCCCCTGTGGCTCAGGTCGCTCCCGCAGTTCGGGGCCGGGACGGTCCGGCGGATCGACCGGCAGTACCGGAACCGGCTGCGGGCCATGCTCGGCGTGGACGACATGGTCGGCACCCTGGTGGAGTCCCTGAGGGTCTCGGGAAAGCTCGACGAAACGTACATCTTTTTCGCTTCCGATAACGGGTTCCACCTGGGCCAGCACCGGATCGCGCTGGGCAAGACCACGCCCTTCGACGAGTCCATCCGGGTCCCGTTGCTGGTCCGCGGCCCGGGGGTGCGACCCGGTGGCGTGGTCGGCGACCTGGCCGCCAACGTGGACCTGGCCCCGACCTTCGCCGACCTGGCCGGGATCACCCTCCCGGACTTCGCCGAGGGGCGCTCCCTGCTCCCGCTGCTGCGGGGGGAGCGGCCGTCCTCGTGGCGCCGGAACGTGCTGCTGGAGTTCAACCGGCCGATCAACCCGAACTCGGCCCGCCAGACGCCGGTCCCGGCCTACCAGGGGATGCGGACGGCCCGGCACACCTTCGTGCGCTACTCGACCGGCGAGTACCAGCTCTACGACCTCGTCGCCGACCCCCACCAGCTCCGCAACATCATCGCCGAGACCCCGCTGCCGGTGATCGCCGAGTTCAACCGGCAGCTCGACGCGCTGGTCTCCTGCTCGGGCGCCACCTGCCGCAGGGCCGACGCGGCCGAGCCGCCCGTGCTACCCGCCGGACCCATGCCGCTCACTCCCTGGGGGCAGTGAGATGCCCGGGTAGGCCCGCCGCAGGTGCGCCTCCACCGCGGTGGACGCCTCGGCCGCGTCCCCTCCGGCGATCGCCCGGTGGATCCGGCGGTGGTCGGCCATCAGCCCGGCCGTGTCGCCCAGGCGCTCGACCGCCTCGATCGCGTACCGGCGGAGCGAGTCGCGCAGCGAGAGCATCATGGCGGTGGTCAGCCTGTTCCCCGACGCCTCGGCGATGGCCACGTGGAAGGCCGTGTCGTGTTCGACGAACTCCTCGGCCGTCGTCGCGGCGTCCATCCGCTCCAGCGCCGCCGTCATGGCCGACAGGTCGGCGCCGCGCACGGCGGCGTGCGAGGCCGACCACCGTTCGATCATCAGGCGGGCGTCGACGACCTCCTCCAGCGAGAGGCTGGACAGGCCGAGGTGCAGCCTGAGCAGGTCGCTCAGGGCGTCGGCCGGCCGGGAGATGAGGAAGGCGCCCGCGTCCGGCCCCCTGCCCACCTGGGACGACACCACCCCCAGCGTCTCCAGGACGCGCATCGCCTCGCGTACCGAGGAACGGCTCACCCGCAGCTGCTCGGCGAGCTGTCGTTCGCCGGGCAGGCGGTCGCCGACCGTGAGGCCGTCACCGGCGATGCGCCGCTCGATCTGGGCGATCACGTCCTCGAAGGCCCGGGTACGCCGGACCGGCTGCCAGCCGCTCAACAGGCCCTCCACCTTGTGGGGAATATGGTCAGACCATACTGTGGTCAGACCATAGAACGGAAGGAGCGCCGTGCGCGTCGCCCTCTTCATCACCTGCGTGAACGACACGCTGTTCCCCGGGACCGGGCGGGCGGTCGTCACGCTGCTGCGCCGCCTCGGCTGCGACGTCGAGTTCCCCCAGGCGCAGACCTGCTGCGGCCAGATGCACGTCAACACCGGGTACCCCGACGAGGGCAGGCGGCTGGCCGCGCACTTCCTGGACGTCTTCGCCGGGTACGACGCGATCGTGGCGCCCTCGGGGTCGTGCGCGGCGATGGTCCGCGAGCAGTACCCCCGGCTGGCCCGTACCCCCGGGACCGCGCCCGCCGCGCCCGCCGCGCCCGCCGTGCCCGCCACGACCTCAAAGGACACGGTCGCGGCGGGCACGGCGAAGGGCACGGCCACGGTCACGTCCGGAACGGCCGGCGGCCCCCCGCCGGGCCTGGTCACCGGGAGCCTCGTCCCCGCCGCCGGGCCGGGCTCGTTCGCCGCCGCGGTCGCCGAGACGGCGCCGAAGGTGCACGACCTGTCGGAGTTCCTCGTCGACGTCCTCGGCGTCACCGACGTGGGCGCCTACTTCCCGCACCGGGTGACCTACCACCCGACCTGCCACTCGCTGCGCGGCCTGCGCGTGGGCGATCGGCCCACGCGGCTGCTCCGCCAGGTCAGGGGGCTGGAGCTGGTCCCGCTCCCGGGCGCCGAGGAGTGCTGCGGCTTCGGCGGCACCTTCGCGGTGAAGAACCCCGCGATCTCCGCGGCCATGTGCGCGGACAAGGTGCACAACGTCACGGCCACCGGCGCCGAGGTGCTCTGCGCCGCCGACAACTCCTGCCTGATGCACATCGGCGGGACCCTGCGGCGCCAGCGCGCCGGAGTGAGGATCATGCACCTCGCCGAGATCCTCGCCGCCACGGAGGTGACCCGGTGAACGCCCCCGGCCCCCGGAACGGGACGGCGCGCGGTCCCGCGGCGGGCGGCACGTTCCTGGGCATGCCCGCCTTCCCGGCGAACGCCGCCGTGGCCGTGCAGGACTCGCAGCTCAGGTACAACCTGCGCAAGGCCACCCGGACGATCCGCGGCAAGCGGGCCGCCGTGGTCGGCGAGCTGCCCGACTGGGCCGAGCTCCGCCGGGCGGCCAAGGAGATCAAGGACCACACCCTGCGCGACCTGGAACGCTACCTGCTGCGGATGGAGGAGGCCGTCACCGCCGCGGGCGGGCACGTCCACTGGGCCGCCGACGCGGCGGAGGCCAACAGGATCGTGGCGGACCTGGTCAAGGCCACCGGCGAGACCAGCGTGGTCAAGGTCAAGTCCATGGCCACCCAGGAGATCGGCCTCAACGAGGCGCTCGAACAAGAGGGCGTCACCGCGTACGAGACCGACCTGGCCGAGCTGATCGTCCAGCTCGGCGACGACTGGCCCTCGCACATCCTGGTCCCGGCGATCCACCGCAACCGCTCGGAGATCCGTGAGATCTTCCAGAACAGGATGGCCGACTGGGGCCGCGCCGCGCCCGAGGACCTGACCGACGAGCCGCGCGCCCTCGCCGAGGCGGCCCGCCTGCACCTGCGCGAGCGCTTCCTGTCGACCAAGGTCGCGATCTCCGGCGCCAACTTCATGATCGCCGAGACCGGCACGCTGGTGGTCCTGGAGTCCGAGGGCAACGGGCGGATGTGCCTGACCCTGCCCGAGACGCTGATCAGCGTGGTCGGCATCGAGAAACTGCTGCCGAGCTGGCAGGACCTGGAGGTCTTCCTCCAGCTGCTGCCCAGGAGCTCCACCGGTGAGCGGATGAACCCCTACACCTCCACCTGGACGGGCGCGGTCGAGGGGCAGGAGTTCCACCTGGTGCTGCTCGACAACGGCCGCACCGACGTGCTGGCCGACGAGGTCGGCCGCCAGGCGCTGCGCTGCATCCGCTGCTCGGCCTGCCTGAACGTCTGCCCGGTCTACGAGCGCGCCGGAGGCCACGCGTACGGCTCGGTCTACCCCGGGCCGATCGGCGCGATCCTCACCCCGCAGCTGCGCGGCACCGCCTCGGAGCTGGACGCGTCGCTGCCGTACGCCTCGACGCTGTGCGGCGCCTGCTTCGACGCCTGCCCGGTCGCCATCGACATCCCCGAGGTCCTGGTCCACCTGCGCGGCAAGGTCCGCCACGCGCGTGCCGAGCGGCTGGGCATGCGCGCCGCGGGCTGGGTGTTCGACCGCCCGGCACGGCTGGCGGGCGTCCAGCGGCTGGGCGGGCGCCTGCGCAGGTTCGTCCCGGGCCGCCTGCCGGGACCGCTGTCGGCCTGGACCGACACCCGCGACGTCCCCGACATCCCCGCCGAGTCCTTCCGCGACTGGTGGAACCGTACCGACGGAGGCACCCGATGACCGCCGCAACACCCGCCGACGGAGCGAGCGGCACGGGAAGCACAGGAAGCGCGGGAAGCGCGGGAAACACCGCAAGCACGAGAAGCGCCGGAAACACCGGGAGCAGGGAGCGGATCCTGGCGAGGATCCGGGCCGCCGTCGCCGGAGCCCCGGAGGTCGAGATCACCCGCGCCTACCGCGGGTCGCCGCTCACGACTCCCGTCCCGGCCTCGGTTCCGACCTCGGTTCCAAGCTCGGCTCCGGCCTCGGCTTCGGGCTCGGTCCCGGTCCCGGCCTCGGGCTCGGTTCCTGTCCCGGTGGATCGGGCGCGTGCCGGGGATACGGAGGTCGTGGAACGGTTCGCGGAGCGGGTGGCGGACTACCGGGCCGTCGTGCACGTGGTGGACGAGGGCGAGGCGGCCGCGACGATCGCGGCGGCGCTGGCCCGGCGGGGTGCGGCCCGCGTGGTGGTCCCGGACGGCCTGCCGCCGGAGTGGGCGCCCGCGGATCCGGTCACCGACGATCCGCCGCTGAGCGCGGCCGAGCTGGACGAGGTGGACGGGGTCCTCACCGGGTGCGCCGTGGCGATCGCGGAGACCGGCACGATCGTGCTGGACACCGGGCCGGGACAGGGACGCCGGGTGCTGACGCTCGTCCCCGACTACCACCTGTGCGTGGTGCGCGCCGGGCAGATCGCGGCCGGTGTCCCCGAGGCGGTCGGCAGGCTCGACCCGTTCAGGCCGCTGACCTGGATCAGCGGTCCCTCGGCGACCAGCGACATCGAGCTGGACCGGGTGGAGGGCGTGCACGGGCCGCGCACCCTGGAGGTCGTCGTCATCCGCTGAGGCGCGTCCGTAAAGCGGCTCGTGAGCCCGGCCCGCGGTGCCCGCGAGGACGGGTCCCGTCCGGCCTCGGGGCACCCGCGAGGACGGGTCCCGTCCGGCCTGGGGACACGGCCCGTACGGTCCGCGGTCCCTCGGCCTGCCCGGGGGATCCGGCACGATCCGCGCGGTGCGGCTGGACGTCCCGCGCACGCCCGGTTACCGTGCCAGGACGTGGCATCCGGCGGGTCCCATGACCACGAGGCCCGCCGGCCGCCGCGACCGATGTTAAAAAATGCATTTACCGATCCGTTACCTGCCCATGAGACGCCGCGATCGGATATTGTCGCGATTCGCACTCGCGTAACCCCAGGTCAAGGTCATTGGAGTCCTGTTTCCATGAAACCGCCGCTGCTGCTCATCGGGCAGGGCTCGCACGATGACAGTGGATCTGCTGAGTTCGGCAGGTTCGTCCACCGGCTCCGCTGCCGTCTGGACCGGACGGCGGCCGACGTCTCCGGTGGCTACATCGCCAGGGCCAGACCGCGCCTGAGCGACTCGGTCGCCTCGCTGGTCGCGCGGGGGCACCACCGGATGGTGGTCCAGCCGATGAGCCTGACCGGTGACGTGCGGCTCGGCGCGGACATCCCCACCGCGATGGCCCGCGAGCAGGAGAGGCACCCCATGCTGACCTGCGACCACGGCCGCCCCCTGGGCTCCGACCCCCGGGTGCTGGCGCTGCTCGCCGAGCGCCTGGCCGACGCCGCCGCCGAGGTCGCCAGCCTCCGGCTCGTCCCGGTGGCCGCCGGGCCTTTCGACGACGAGCCCGAGCGCATCGAGATCGGCGAGACCGCGGTGGTCCTGGTCGGGGACGGCTCGACCAGCCCCGAGACCAACGCCGACGTGCACCGGGTGTCCCGGCTGTTCTGGGAGATGCACGCCCACGAGTACATGACCGTGGAGACGGCCTTCGTCTCCCTCACCCCGCCCGGCGTCCCCGGTGGCATCGAGCGCTGCCGCCGCCTGGGCGCCAAGCGCGTGATCGTCGTGCCGTACCTGCTGTTCGCCGGGAGCCTGCTCGACCGGATCTGGGCGCAGGCCATGGCCTACGCCGCGGGCCACCCGGGGCTGGACGTCCGCTGCGCCGACGTCATCGGCGACTGCGAGGGCCTGGCCGACGTGGTGATCGACCGCTACGAGGAGGCGGTCAGCGGCATCATCTGGTGATCCGCGGCCGTCCGGACGTCGTCCCTTACCCGGCTTCCGGTTTTTCCGGACTTTTCCTGAAACGACGTTTCCGCGAGAGACTGGATCACATGACCATTCTTGAGGAGACCGTCGCGGCGATCCTTCCCGCCGACCCGGCGGCCGTCGCCGACGCCCGAGCCCACCAGGACCGCCTGACCAAGCCGCAGGGCGCGCTCGGCGCCCTGGAGGACGTGGCGGTACGGCTGGCCGGAGCGGCCGGGGTCAGCCCGCCGCCGCTCCCGGCCCCCGCGGCTCTGGCGATCTTCGCGGCCGACCACGGCGTCCACGCCAGGGGCGTGACCCCGTGGCCGCAGGAGGTCACCCTGCAGATGGTCGGCAACTTCCTCGCCGGGGGCGCCGTGGCCAACGCCTTCGCCACCCAGGTGGGCGCCTCGGTGACGGTCGTCGACGTCGGCGTGGCCGCCGACCTCGACCCCGCGCCCGGCCTGATCGTCAGCAAGGTCGCCCACGGCACGGCCGACCTGTCCCGCGGTCCGGCGATGACCCGCGAACAGGCGGTCGCCGCGCTGGAGGCCGGGATCGCGGTGGCCCGCGACCTCGTCGCCCAGGGTGCCCGCTGCCTGGTCACCGGGGACATGGGCATCGCCAACACCACCGCCTCGGCGGCACTGATCTGCGCCTTCACCGGCCGGGACGCGGCCGTCGTGACCGGCAGGGGGACCGGCGTCGACGACGAGACCCTGACCCGCAAGGTCGAGGTGGTCCGCGAGGCCCTGCGGGTGAACGGCCTGGAGCGCGGGCCGGGCGAGGCCCCGCCGGTGCCCGCGCTGGAGACGCTGGCCGCGGTCGGCGGCCTGGAGCACGCCGCGATCGCCGGATTCGTCCTGGGCGGGGCGGCGCTGCGGGTGCCCGTCATCCTGGACGGCGTCATCGCGGGGGCCGCGGCGCTGGCCGCCGCGGCGCTGGCCCCCGACGCCGTGGACCACTGCGTGGCCGGGCACCGCTCGGCCGAGCCGGGCCACGCCATCGCCCTGGAGCACCTGGGCCTGCGCCCGCTCATCGAGCTGGGGATGCGGCTCGGCGAGGGCACCGGCGGCCTGCTCGCCCACCCGCTCGTCTGTGCGGCGGCCAGGGTCATGCACGAGGTGGCGACGTTCGATTCCGCCGGGGTGACGGACAAGACGGCCTGACCTGCGAAAGCCCCGGAGAGCCGATCGACGGTGGACGGTCGGCCACCCCTTGACATCTGTTAACACCGTGGCAGCAAAGGCGGGGCCGCCAGCCGGTAGGTTTACCTCCTAGCACGCCCCGCTTCACCGTCACTCGCGAACGGGAGATCTGTCGCCATGTCGCCCTACCTGCTCGGCCTGCGTCTCTCCGGGCGGCGGGTGCTCGTCGTGGGCGGCGGGCACGTCGCCCAGCGCCGGGTCCCGACGCTGCTCGACGCGGGTGCCCTGGTCACCATCGTCTCGACGAGCGTGACGCACGCCCTCGACGACCTCATCGCGACCGGCCGCGTGACGTGGGAGGCCAGGCGCTACCAGGTCGGCGACGTCGACGGGGCATGGCTGGTCCAGGCGTGCACGAGCGACCGCGCGGTGAACGCCGCGGTGGCCGCGGAGGCCGAGGCCAAGCGGATCTGGTGCGTACGCGCCGACGACAAGGACGCCTCGGCCGCCTGGACCCCGGCCAGCGGCAAGGTGGACGAGATCAGCGTGGCGATCACCGCCGGGGGCGACCCCCGGCGCGCCGCCGGGATCAGGGACGCCGTCGTCGGGGCCCTCAGGGACGGCACGGTCGGGGCCCGGCGCAACCGCGCCAAGCCGGTGGGGGTCGCCCTGGTCGGTGGCGGGCCCGGCGACCCGGGCCTGATCACCGTACGCGGACGGCAGCTGCTGGCCCAGGCCGACGTGGTCGTCGCCGACCGCCTCGCGCCGCAGGCCCTGCTCGACGAGCTCTCCCCGGACGTCGAGCTGATCGACGCCGCGAAGATCCCCTACGGCCGTTACATGGCCCAGGAGAGGATCAACGAGCTGCTCATCGAGCACGCCAAGCAGGGCAAGTTCGTGGTCCGGCTCAAGGGCGGGGACCCGTTCGTCTTCGGCCGCGGCGGCGAGGAGATGCTGGCCTGCGCCCGC
This sequence comes from Streptosporangium sp. NPDC050148, assembly GCF_055586505.1. Taxonomy (NCBI): domain Bacteria; kingdom Bacillati; phylum Actinomycetota; class Actinomycetes; order Streptosporangiales; family Streptosporangiaceae; genus Streptosporangium; species Streptosporangium sp. NPDC050148. The sequence continues at coordinate 94,904 of NZ_JBVJIA010000014.1, forward strand.
GAGGGCATCCCCGTCACCGTGGTCCCCGGCATCACCAGCCCGGTGGCGGCGCCCGCCGCCGCCAACGTGCCCGTCACGCACCGCGGGGTGAGCCAGGAATTCCACGTGATCTCCGTACACGTCCCCCCGGGCGACGAGAGATCAACCGTCGACTGGCCCAATCTGGCCAGATCCGGTGGCACGCTGGTGCTTATGATGGCGGTCGAACGGATCGGAGTGATCGCCGAGACGCTGATCCACGACGGACGTTCGCCGGAGACTCCCGTAATGGTGGTACAGGACGGTACTCTTCCCACCCAGCGAGCTCTTTACGCCACGTTGTCCACCGTGGCGGAGCGCGTGAGCGCGGCTGGGATTCGGCCACCTGCGATCGTGATCATCGGCGATGTCGTGAAGGTCGGCCAGGAGGTCGAGATGGTTCGAGCGGAGCGAGTACCGTGATATCGGCTTCCAACTGGCCTCCCCAACAAGGGGGCGGCCGTGATCCTCGCCTCGCCGGCACCCCCCAGGAACCATCCGACGACGCCCCGCCGGACGACACCGAATCCCCCGGCGAGCAGACGGTCTCCTTCGGCGCCATCCGTCCCGACGATGACGCCGCCTCCATCCGCGCCCGGCCACCCGGGGGAACGACCGATCCGGCCCCGGCCCAGGGCTCTCCCGACGTCCACCAAGGACCGCAGGGCGGTCCCGCCACGACCTTCCGGCCTGCGGGCCCCGTCCCGGCCCCGGGCCGGCCCGCCGGTCCCGCCGCACCCAGGGCCTCCGGCGGGGCGGACAATCCCTCGGCCCCGCCCGCCTCCGCCGAGGCCATGGCGGCCTTCCGCGCCGCCGCCGCCGCCGCCCAGGCCACGATCGACGCCCTCACCGCATCCCGGGACGCGGCCCCCAGATCCGCTCCGCCCGGCGGGCGTCCTGACGCCTCACACGGCGCCCCCGCCTCCGGCCCCCCTCCTCACCCGCCAGGTCACGGCACCTCCGTTCCCCCGTACGGCTCGCGCGGGGGTGGCCCCGTCGCACCCGGTACGGTCCCGGGTGCTCCCGCCCGTCCCGGAGCCCCCGCTCCTGCCCGTCCCGGGCCCCCGGCCCCCGCTCACCCGGCGGCCCGGCAGGGGGGAGCGCCCGGTGCGGATGCTCCCGGCTCTCCCCGGCGCACGGGTGCGCCGCACCAGCAGGCGGGCGCCCCGGGTGGCCCGCGAGAAGGCGGGCCCGCCGCCCCGGGCGCGGTCTTCCGGCCGGGCGCCCCCGTGCCGTCGGCCGCCCCCGTACCGCCGGGCACGCACGCCCCCTACCCCGCCGGTCCCGGCGCGCGACCCCCGGGTCCCGTCCCCGGCTCCCAGGGTGGGCCCGGCATGCCCCCTCCCGGTTCCGCCCCCGTCCCCCACGACGGTCCCGGTGCGATCTTCCGGCCTGGTGCCCCCGTACCACCGGCGACCCCGCTCCCGCCGCAGGCCCGTCCCGCCACCGGTGACCCGGGTGACGTCGCCACGGCCTCTCCCGGGGCGCCGGGAGCGCTCTTCCGTCCGGGAGCCCCGGTCCCTCCGAGCGCTCCCCGGAGCGGGGGCCCGGCCACGTTCCTCCCCGGTGCCCAGCAGGAGCGGCCCCACGCGGACGCCGCCCCACCGCTCCGCGCCGGCAGGCCGCGGGAAGAGCCCGAGCAGAACGGGCCTGAGCAGGGCAGACCCGAGCAGGACCAGAACGCGACACCGGGCGAGAGTCCCGGCCTGTCCGAAGGCACCGAGGAGGCGTCCCGGCAGGAGCGTTCCGCTGGTTCCGAGACCGCTGCTCCCGAGACCGCTGCTCCCGAGACTGCTGGTTCTGAGACCACTGGTCCCGAGACCGACGAGTCCGGTTCCGGGTCCCGCGAGCCTGGGCTCGATGAGCCCGGGGCCGGCGAGTCCGGGTCCGGTGAGCCCGGGTCCGACGGCTTCGGGGACGAGCGTTACGACGGCTCGGAGAACGAACGCTCCGACGACGCCGGGAACGAGCGTTCCACGGACGATCGCCCCGCAGGTGAGCGTTCCGGAGACGCCGCGAGGGGCAACGCCGAGGCGCCGAACGCCGAGGGTGTCGAAAACGACTCCGCGGACATCCCGCCCTCGCGTGACAAGGTCACGCCCTCGGACGAGCACGAGATCGTCGAGATCGTCGAGATCCTCGAGATCCTCGAGATCCGGAACGACGTACGAGACGGCACCGGTACCGGCGTCATCGACGGCGAACTCCGTGACGGCGAGCCCGAGAGCACCGAGTCCCGGAGCGGGGAACGGCCCGCCGAGACCGGGGAACGAGTCCGGGACGAGGCCGACGGGGTCGACGGGGTCGACGGCAGGACCGGTGGCGGGACCGATGACGAGGTCAGGGCCGACATCGGGGCCGGGGGCGAGGACGGAGCAGGGTCCGCCACCTCCGAAGACGACGGTGCCGATGGCGCCTCCACCGAGACCGACACCCCGGCCGACACCGACACCATCACCGACACCCCAGCCGACACCGGCACCCCGGCCGACACCGGCACCTCCGACCACCCCGGGAGCGAGCTCTCCGACACCGAGGCGTCCGGCGACGGTGACGGTGGTCACGAGAGCGGCCACGACGAGGAGGAAGGCAGCGGCGAGAAGGCCCGGGACGCAGAGGGCGCGGAGCCGCAGGAGCGCGTACGGGAGACGCCGCTTCCGGCCGCCGTCTCCAAGGCCCTGAGCAGCGCGCTCACCGCCGTCCGCATCGGCGTGACCGACCTCACCTTCGGCCTGGACCTCCCCGGCGCCGACGAGGCCAGGAAGGTCCAGGCCGAGATCCTGGCCCAGCTCGACGACTACGTGATCCCCCGCGTCCACACCAGCACCGCGCCCGCGCTCATCGTGGTCGCGGGCTCCACCGGCGCGGGCAAGTCCACGCTGCTCAACACCCTGGCCAACGCCAAGGTCAGCGCGACCGGCGTACGCCGTCCCACGACCGGTACGCCCGTCCTGGCCTGCCACCCCGACGACCACGAGTGGTTCGCCAAGGGCGAGCTGCTCGGCGGCCTGCGGCGGCTCGGCGAACCCGACCCCGAAATGTCCTCGGGCGGTCTGGTGCTCGTCTCCACCGAGCACCTTCCCGCGGGCGTGGCCCTGCTGGACACCCCCGACATCGACTCGGTCGTCGAGGAGCACCACGAGATCGCCCACCGCATGCTCGACGTGGCCGACCTGTGGATCTTCGTCACCACAGCCGCGCGGTACGCCGACGCCCCGGCGTGGCGGCTGCTGCGCCTGGCCAAGGAGCGCGGTGCCCGGCTGGCCATCGTGCTCTCCCGGGTGCCTCCCAAGTCCCGCGAAGTGATCGACAAGCACTTCGTGAGGATGCTCACCGAGTACGGCCTCGGCGAGGTCGACCGGTTCGTCGTCCACGAGAGCAAGGTCGTCGACGGCATGCTCCCCGACGACGAGGTGACCGAGCTCCGGCGCTGGCTGGACGAGCTCTCGGTCGACGAGCGCCGCCGCGAGCAGGCCGTGACGGCCACCCTGAACGGGGTGCTCAACAGCTTCCGTACCCGGATACCGGCTCTGGCCAGGCAGCTGGAGGTCCAGGTCGCCCTGCGCAGGGACCTGCGCGCGGACGTGGACACCGCCTACGCCCGCGCCTTGGCCGAGATCGACGAGAAAACCGGCAACGGCTCGCTGCTCCAGGGGGAGGTGCTCGCCCGCTGGCAGGACTTCGCCGGTTCCGGTGACCTCATGCGCACCCTTCACCTGCGCAGGCCCGGTCGTTTCGCGGGCAAGGCGAGCCAGCAGGCGCCCGAACGGCTCAGCGCCCTGAAGTCCGCGCTGCGGGCGGGGCTGGAGTCGGTCGTCGTCTCGGCGGCGCACCGGGCGGCCGAGGAGGCGGCCTCGCGCTGGCTGAACCGTCCGGGCGCGCAGGAGGTCCTGGCGGCGGTCCCCGACTCGGGCCGCGCGTCCGACGAGCTGCTGCGCCGGGCCGGCCGGACCATCGGGGCCTGGCAGGATCACATCATCGAGCTGATCCGCACCGAGGGCGTGACCAAGCGGTCGGTGGCCAGGGTGATCTCGTTCGACGTCGAGTCCCTGTCGCTGATCCTGACCATAGGGCTGCTCGGGTACGGCTCCTCGGACGCGCGGAGCGGTCCCGGCGCGCTGCCGCAGCGCCTGGTGCACGCGCTGCTCGGCGCCGAGTCGCTGCGCAACATCGGGGTGAAGGCCCGGAGCGATCTCCGTGCCCGGATCGGCCTGCTCTTCGACGACGAGACGGCCCGTTACGTCCAGGCCCTCGACGGGGCCGGCATACCCGACGAGGCCGCGGCCACGCGTCTCTACCAGGCAACGTACAACCTTGAGGTCGCCCGATGAGTGTTGGCACCACCCAGGCACGCCAGGGGCTCGGCGGACGGCTCGCCGCGCTGGCACGGATCGTGGAGCTGGGCCCGGGCAGGGTCGAACCCGCGTTGCTCGCCGAGTCGGGGCGGCTGCTGCTCCGTGCCGGTGAGCGGCTCAAGCTCTCCTCCGACCACACCGTGGTCGCGCTCGCCGGGGGCACCGGGAGCGGCAAGTCCACGCTGTTCAACTCGATCTCCGGCCTGGAGCTGTCACCCACGGGGGTCCGCCGCCCGACCACGGCCCGTACCCACGCCTGCGTGTGGGGGCTGGACGGTGCGGGCCCGCTGCTGGACTGGCTGCAGATCCAGTGGCGGCACCGGTTCGCGCGGGCCAGCGCCCTGGACCGGGGCGAGGGCCGGCTGAACGGGCTGATCCTGCTCGACCTGCCCGACCACGACTCCATCCGCGCGCTGACCGACACCGAGGCCGACCGGCTGATCCAGGTCGCCGACCTCGTCGTGTGGGTGCTCGATCCGCAGAAGTACGCCGACGCCTCCACGCACCGGCGCTACGTGACCGACCTGGCCGGGCACGAGGCTGTGACGATCTTCGTCCTCAACCAGTCGGACCGGCTCGACGAGGACGAGCTGGCCGAGTGCGTCGCGGACCTGGACGGCCTGCTCCGCCGGGAGGGGGTCGAGCATCCCGTGATCGTCGCCACCTCGGCGATCACGGGCAGCGGCGTCGACGAGCTCACGTCCGTCCTCGCCGAGACCGTCTCCGAGCGCAGGGCCGCGGTCCAGCGCCTGGAGGCCGACCTGGACCGGCTGACGCTCCGCCTGGCGAAGGCCGTGCCCGCCGACGGGGACCCCGCCCCGCCCTCCTCACTCGACGACGCCCGCCGGATCGGCCTGACCGACGCCCTCTGCGACGCGGTCGGCGTCCCCGCCGTCGGTGAGGCGATGGAGAACGTGTACGCCGCGCGCTCCGCCGAATGGGTCGGCTGGCCCTACGGCCGCTGGATCGCCAGGCTCCGCCCGGACCCCCTGAACAGCCTGCGGCTGGGGGACCTCAGGGACGAGATCCGCGGCCTGACCGGTGGTTCGGTCAGCGCGCAGCCCGCCGAGGTGGACACCGCCGTCCAGGCCCTCGCCGACGGCCTCACCTCGGGTATGCACGAGGCGTGGCGGAACGCCATCAGGGACGCGGCCCGTTCCCGGGTGGCCCAGCTGCCCCAGGTGCTCTCGGAGGAGCTGTCGGAGGTGGCGCCCCGCCTGGACAGGGTTCCCGGCTGGTGGCGGCTGCTCCTGGTCTGGCAGTACCTGCTGGTGGTGCTCTTCCTGGCCGGGCTCGTCTGGGTCGGCGTGGCGCTGGCCTACGGTGTGTTCGAGCTCGGGACCCCGCCCGAGGCGCTGGAGTTCTTCGCCGACGTGACCTCGCTGCCCTGGGTCGGGCTGATGATGTTCTCCGTTCTCGGGCTCGGGGCGCTGACCGCGTTGGCCAGCCGCAACTTCGTGGTGCTCGGTGCGGGCAACGAGCGTGACGCGCTGGAGCGCGAGATGCGCCGCAGGGTCGGCGGCGTCGCCGAGAGCATGGTGATCGAACCGGTGGAGCGGGAGCTGACCCGCTATAACGAGTTCTATTCGGCCATGCGGAGCCTGCGGGGCTGATCCCGTCCGGTTCTCCCCGCCGAGACCCCTGTGCCGAGCCGTCCCCTTCGGTCGTGCCGATCGAGGGGGCGGTGTCGGCCGTCGCCGACCGTCCACAGCCTCGCCCCGGGATCCGGGGTTTTCCACAGAACCAGGTTCGGGGGCCTGCGGGAGGGACGGTAGGAGCCATCGTGTCTTTCAGCCGCCGGCAGTCAGCCGGCTCCCATGGGAGGCACGATGAACGACATCCATGTCACGCTGACCGGTAATGTCGCGGCCCCGCCGCGCCAGCACACCTTCCCCGACGGTTCCCGGGTCACCTCGCTCAAGATCGCTTCGACGAGCCGCTACTTCGACCGGGAGAACCAGCAGTGGCGCAACGGGGAGACCACCTACTTCGGGGTCCGCTGCTTTCGCGGGCTGGCCGACAACGTCGCCCAGTCGGTCCGGCTGGGCCAGCCCGTCATCGTCCAGGGCAGGCTGCGCATCCGCGAGTTCACGCATGAGGGGGAGCGCCGGTTCATGCCCGAGGTGGAGGCCGGCTCGCTGGGCCACGACCTGCGCTGGGGGCTCGGAAGCTTCAGCAAGCCACAGCGTGGCGGGCCGATCCCTGCCCTGGGCAGCGCGGAGCGGAGCGAGCTCGACCGCGAGACGTCCGACTGGGCCATGAGCGGCGGCGTTCCCGTCGGCTCCGACGCCCTGGCCGCGGCGAGGCCCGGCTCCGGTGCCCGGCCGGGCGGGGAGCCCGGATCCGACGGTGAGATCACCGGAGGGTCCGGAGCCGGTGGTGAGACGACCGGGGAGGCGCCGTCCGAGGAGGACGGGGCCGCGCAGAGCGGGTCCGCAGGCGTGGCGGCCGGGGGGATCTGGGAGGCCGGGGAGATCGGGGAGACCGGGTCCGCCGGTGCGGCGCCGTGGGAGATCGGGGCGCAGGCCGTCCCGGGCGCCGAGCCGGCCGTGACGGCCGAGATCTTCGCGGAGATCGCCGGGAGCACCCCGCACGCGATGGGGAACGGGGTCCCGGCAGCGGAGCCCGCGCAGGGGGAGGTCCCGAGCCGCAGGCGCAGGACGACGGCGAAGGGGGCGGCGAGGCGAGCGGACGCCACGGCGGGAAGCGGTCCCGCCCGGGGGGCCGGGGCGCTCGCGACCGTGCCGGACGAGGAGAAGGTCTACCCCGCCGTGGACGACGAGGTCCCCTGGCCGGTACGGGAGCACGTGGCGGCCTGAGCCGTGCCACCACGGGAAGGCCCGGGCCGCGGGCCTTCCCGTCCGGCAGGCGGTCCGTCGTCCCGTCGTGGGTCCGGTCGTGGGTCCGGTCGCGGCCAGGTCGCGGGCCCGGTCCTGGGCCTGTCGTCCGGTCGGCGGACGCCGGCGCCAGATCGTTGACCTGGGACGGGGGAGAAGGTGGAAAAGAAAAAGGGCCGAGGCGCAGGGGAGCTCCGGGGCGGAAGGGGAATACAGGAGGCAAGGGGAAGCCGGGGGGAAAGAGGGCTCCGGGGTGAAAGAGAGGGCCTGGGACGGGCTGAGCGAGGGGGCATCGGCCGGACGCGGTCGGCGCCCGCCGCGGCAGGCGGCGACGCCGAGATGAACCGGCCGATGGTCTTGCCCGTGTCAGATGCCGAGACATCCGTTAGGTCCAGGTCACGCCCCGCAGCATGGCTTGCTCCTTTCCCACACGGCCCGCTCGCGGGCGAGCGGTTTCCAAGTCATGGATCAACCGGCGGGTTGACCCACTTCGTCAACGTAGCGGTTGCCGTCGCGCGACGCACACTCCGCAACTATTGTGTTACACATCGTTAGTCGGAGAGGGGGACGACATGGCGGCTCCCGGTCACACCTCGGTGAAAGCGCGCGACGGCGTGACGGCCTTGGTCGATCGATGGCCCTTGCTCGGGCAGCGTCGCCCGCTGGTCGCCTATCTGTGCGGATTGGTGACGCTGGACGCCGTCGTGATCGTGTACTTCGCGACGTCCGGTGTCTTCCGCTGGTCCGATCTGCTGACCTTCACCGCGCTGATGGCGTGCGGGGCCGTGTGCATCGAGGCGACCCGCAGGCTCGGCATGCCCGCGGGCGTCTACCGGGACCTGCTCTCCGCCTGGTGGCTGCCCGCCGCGCTGCTCCTGCCGCCGCTCTACGCCCTCCTGGCGCCCATACCGCTGCAGTTCCTGCTGCAGAAACGGGTGCGCGCGACCGTGGTCTACCGGCGGGTCGTCAGCTCGGCGGCGATCGGGCTCGCCGGATGCGCGGCCTCCCTGCTCTTCCACGCCACCGCCGGTGACCTCAACGCGCTGGTCAGGGGCGACGGAAGACCGATCCTGGTGGCCGTCGGCTGCGCGGTCCTGTTCACGGTGATCAACACCGCCCTGATCGCCGTCGCCGCCCACACCGCCGACCCCGAGAGCCACTGGCGGGAGGTCCTGTGGAACCGGGAGAACCTGCTCCTGGACGTCGTGGAGCTCTGCCTGGGCGTCCTGGTCTCCATCACCTGCGGGATCAACCTGGCGCTGCTGGTCCTGGCCCTGCCACCGGTGGTGCTGCTCCAGCGCAGCCTGCTGCACGCCCAGCTCCAGGCGGCGGCCCGCACCGACCTCAAGACCGGCCTGCTGAACGCTGCGGCCTGGCACCGCGAGGCCGACACCGAGATCGTCAGGGCCCGGCGCACCGGGGAGACGCTCGCCCTGCTGATCGTCGACATCGACCACTTCAAACGGGTCAACGACACCTACGGCCACCTGATCGGCGACCAGGTCCTGGTCGGCGTGGCCGACACCATCCGCAGCCAGCTGCGCGACTACGACGTGGTGGGCCGGTTCGGCGGCGAGGAGTTCGTCGTCCTGCTGCCCAGGGCCGACGTGACCGAGGCGCGCAGGGTGGCCGAGCGGCTCCGCTCCCGGGTGGGCAGGATGGCCGTCCCGGCCGACGACAACATGATCACCGTGACCATCTCGGTCGGTGTGGCGATCATGAGCGTGCACGGGGACGACCTGATCGAACTGCTCGCCGCGGCCGACCTAGCCCTCTACCGCGCCAAGGAGCTCGGCCGCGACCAGATCTGCCTGCCCGCCACGGTCGTGCCCCCGGCCCGCAGGCCCGGATCCGAGGCCGCCCCTAGCTGAACTTTCCAGGCCCTAAACTAAAGGCATGCCGGAGTACATCTACACACTGCAGCGCGTGCGCAAGGCGCATGGCGACAAGGTCGTCCTCGATGATGTGACGCTGTCGTTCCTGCCGGGCGCCAAGATCGGTGTCCTGGGCCCCAACGGCACCGGAAAGTCGACGCTGCTGAAGATGATGGCGGGCCTGGAGCAGCCGTCCAACGGCGACGCCCGGCTCATGCCCGGCTTCACCGTCGGCATGCTTCAGCAGGAGCCCCCCCTCAACGAATCCAAGACCGTCCTCGGCAACGTCGAAGAGGGCGTCGCCGAGACCAAGGCGATGCTCGACCGCTTCAACGAGATCGCCGAGCTGATGGCCACCGACTACAGCGACGAACTGCTCGACGAGATGGGCAAGCTGCAGGACGCCCTCGACCACCGCAACGGCTGGGATCTCGACAGCCAGCTGGAGCAGGCGATGGACGCCCTGCGCTGCCCCCCGCCGGAGGCCGAGGTCACCCAGCTCTCCGGTGGTGAGCGCCGCCGGGTCGCCCTGTGCAAGCTCCTCCTGGAGCAGCCCGACCTGCTGCTGCTCGACGAGCCCACCAACCACCTCGACGCCGAGAGCGTCCAGTGGCTCGAGTCACACCTGGAGAAGTATCCGGGCACCGTCCTGGCGGTCACCCACGACCGTTACTTCCTGGACAACGTGGCCAACTGGATCCTGGAGCTCGACCGGGGCCGCTGCCACCCCTACGAGGGCAACTACTCCACCTACCTGGAGGCCAAGGCGGCGCGGCTCAAGCTCGAGGGCCAGAAGGACGCCAAGCGCAAGAAGCGCCTGGAGGAGGAGCTGGAGTGGGTCCGCTCCAACGCCAGGGCCCGCCAGACCAAGAGCCGGGCACGTCTCCAGCGCTACGAGGAGATGGCCGCCGAGGCCGACAAGCACCGCAAGCTCGACTTCGAGGAGATCCAGATCCCGCCGGGCCCGCGGCTGGGCACCACGGTCATCCGGGCCGAGAAGCTCACCAAGGGCTTCGAGGAGCGGGTGCTGATGGAGAGCCTCTCCTTCGACCTGCCGCGCAACGGCATCGTCGGCATCATCGGCCCGAACGGTGTCGGCAAGACCACCCTGTTCCGGATGATCACCGGCAGTGAGACGCCCGACAGCGGTGAGATCGTGATCGGCGACACCGTCAAGATCTCCTACGCCGACCAGAGCCGGGGCGGGATCGACCCGTCCAAGAACGTCTGGGAGGTCGTCTCCGACGGGCTGGACTACATCAAGGTGGGCCAGGTCGAGATGCCGTCCCGCGCCTACATCGCGGCCTTCGGCTTCAAGGGGCCGGACCAGCAGAAGAAGGCGGGCATCCTCTCCGGTGGCGAGCGCAACCGGCTCAACCTCGCCCTGACCCTGAAGCAGGGCGGCAACGTGCTGCTGCTCGACGAGCCCACCAACGACCTCGACACCGAGACGCTCTCCAGCCTGGAGAACGCGCTGCTGGAGTTCCCCGGCTGTGCCGTGATCACCTCGCACGACCGGTGGTTCCTGGACCGCATCGCCACCCACATCCTGGCGTGGGAGGAGGGCTCGAACTGGTTCTGGTTCGAGGGCAACTACGCCGACTACGAGAAGAACAAGGTCGAGCGCCTCGGGGCCGACGCGGCCCGGCCGCACCGCGTCACCTACCGCAAGCTCACCCGGGACTGAGGGCCGCTCCACCGTTCCCGGCGCCCGGACGGGCGCGAGTGAAGGGCCGTCCGGGCCGGTGCGGGAACGGGCCGTACGGACGGGATCAGGGGCCGGCCGCCGATCGAGGCGGTCGGCCCCCGGTCATTCCGGGACGCGACCCGGGATGCGCCCCGGCGTGCGGCGGCCGCCGAAGGGTCGCTACGGTTTCGGGTGTGTTTGAACAGAGCGTCGCGGACGGGGTCGGCCGGGATCACCGGCACGTGTTCTCCAGGGCCGTCAGGTTCGCCGACATCGACTCGCTGGGACACGTCAACAACGTGCGGTTCCTCGACTACCTGGAGGACGCGCGGCTGGCGATGTTCCACGTCGACCCCCACCACGAGGGCATCGCCCCGTTCCGGGGACTCGTGGTCGCCCGCCACGAGATCGACTACCGGCGTCCGCTCACCTTCCGCCTCGACCCCGTCCGGGTGGAGTCCTGGGTGACGGAGATCAGGCCGGTGCGGTTCACCCTCGCGTACGAGATCCGTGACGACGAGGAGGTCTTCGTCAGGGCCGGGTCGGTGCTCGTCGCCTATGACGTGGAGCAGGCCTCTCCCCGGCGGCTGAACCAGGACGAGCTGGCCTATCTGCGCAGGTTCACCGCCGACGGCTGAGGGCGGCCCGGTGACGCCGCCGCGGGGCACCCGACGGGGACTCCCGAGGCCGCCGCACGCCGGAACCCGTACCGCGCCCGGAACCCCGTAGCCCGGAACCCCGTACCGCGTCCGGAACCCCGTACCGCGGGAGTCCCGGCGCACGCCAAGGCGGAATGCCCGGCCGGTGGGGGGGGGGCCGGGGGGGGGGGGGGGGGGGGGGGGGGGGGGGGGGGGGGGGAGGCCAGAACTAACTTTCTGGCACCACAAGTGTCCCC